>DASSSF010000050.1:0-53111 GCA_035708565.1 Candidatus Limnocylindria bacterium | reverse complement strand
ACGATGTGCATCGACCGCGTCGAGCACCAGGAGCTGCCCGCGTGCGTGAAGGCCTGCCCGGCCGACGCGCTCGAGTTCGGCGACCGCGCGGCGGTCGTGCGCACCGCGGAGGCGCGCGTCGCGTCCCTCAAGGGGCGCGGCCTCGCGCGCGCGCGAACGTACGGCGTCGAGGAGCTCGGCGGCCTCGCGTATGTGTACGTCCTCCAGGACGAGCCGAGCGCGTACCAGCTGCCCGACGTGCCGACGGCGCGCGCCGCCCGGATCGGCGACCAGCTGCGGGACTGGGGCGCGGGTGCGGCCGCGTTCGCTCTCGGGTCGCTGCCGGTGTGGTGGGTCTTCCGCCGGCGGCAAGAGCTGGCCGCGGCGCGCGCGCGGGAGGAGGAGCGCTGATGCCGCCGGAAGCGTTCGGGTGGGAGATCTGGCTCTACTTCTTCATCGGCGGCGTCGCCGGCGGCGCGCTCGCGGCCGCGTCGATCGCCGACCTCGTGCGCGACGGGCGGGAGCGCGCCCTCGTGCTCCGCGCGACGCTCATCGCGCTCCCGCTCCTCGTGCTCTCTGCCGTCCTGCTCACCGTCGACCTGGGGCGGCCCGATCGCACCCTCAACCTGCTCACGGAGTGGCGCGCGACCTCTCCGATGTGGTGGGGCACGTGGATCCTCATGGCCACGAGCGCGGCCAGCGCCATCCTGTTGCTGCGCTCGCGCGGCGGCGACGGCCGGCTCTCCTGGGTCGGGCGCGCGCTCCTCGTGCTGAACATCGTCCTCGCGGGGCTCCTCGTCGTGTACACCGGCGTGCTCCTCAGCACCTCGAGCCGGCCCCTCTGGAGCGCGACGCCGCTCGTTCCGGTGATCTTCGCGCTGTCGGCGTTCAGCACCGGCATCGCGGCCCTCGCCATCACGGGCCGCGCCACGGAGGAGCTCGAGCGCGCCGACACGGCCGTCATCGTCATGGAGGCGGTCGCGATCGCGGCGCTGCTCGGCTGGCTCGCCCTCGGCGCGGGCCCGGTCGGCGATCGGGCCGTGGCGGCCGTCGCCGGTGCCGGCCTGGTCGGCGCGATCTTCTGGATCGGCGTCGTCGGCAGCGGGCTCCTCGCCCCGCTCCTCCTCGCCCGGGGCGTCCCGGGCCTGCGCGCGGCGAGGCCCGCGCTCGTGCTGCTCGGCGGGCTCGCGCTCCGCATCGTGATCGTCGTCGGCGGCCAGTCGACGCCGCTCGCGTGATCCCCGCCGCCACCCTCCTCGCCCCCGCGGCGCGGGAGCGTGTCGAGGCGCTCGCCGCGGAGATCGACCACGCGCGCCGCGAGCACGCTCGCGCGGGCGCGCGCGCCGCGCGGGTCCCCCTCGCGGACCGGAGCCTCGATCACGACGGCCTCGCGCGCGCGACGCGAGCCGTCGCCGACGTGCTGCGCCGGCATGGCGCGCTGAGCGACGCCGAGGCCGCGGCGCTCGACGCGCGGCCGGATCTCGCCGGCGACGTGCACGCGCTCCTCGCGTGGGCGAGCGGGCGCAGGGCCGATCCGCCGTTCGCGGGCGCGGCCGTCGCATGGAGCGTCATGCGCCTCGCCCTGCCCGCGTTCGTCGGGACGGCCGAGCGCGAGGAGGACGACGAGGCCGGCCCGGGCTCGTGCCCGGGCTGCGGGATGGCGCCGGACCTCGCGGTCATCTCCCCGAGCGGCGTGCGGCGCCTCATCTGCGGTGCCTGCGACACGGAGTGGCGCACCGACCGGATCCGCTGCCCGTTCTGCGGGAACGCGTCGCAGGACGCGCTCGCCTACCTCGTCGGTGGCGCTCCCGGCCTGCTCATCCGCGTGTGCGACCGCTGCCACGCGTACCTCAAGACGATCGACCGTCGCGCGCTCCACGGCGACGAGACGCCGCTCCGGCTGCGCCTCGTGCTCGCGGAGATGGACGCGAAGGCCGCCGACGCCGGCTACCACCCGGGGAGCGCCGCCCCCTAGGTCACCCTCACTCGTCGTCCTCGTCGTCGGACTCGTACTCGTCCGAGTAGAAGCCCAGCTCCTCCGCCTTGAACACCGTGACGAGGAAGTCCTCGCGCTCGGGATCGTGCGTCTGCACGAGCTCCTCGTCGAGCTGGTCGATGAGCTGCTGCAGCTCGTCGTCGGTGAGGTCGACCTCGAGGAGGAGCGTGCCGTGCGCCTCGAAGCGGGCGTAGTGCACGTCGATGCGCCCGATGCGGCGCGCGCCTCCGTAGACGACGAAGACCTCGCTCGACTCGGTGCGGACCGCGCGCTCGAAGCGTGCCGCTTCCATGGACGTCGGCCGCCGGCGCTAGCGGCGCGAACCCACCGGCGTGCGGGCGGGCGGCTGCGTCGCCTCGGCGTACGCGCGGATCGTCGCGCCCACCGCGCTCCCGAGCTCGACCGGCTGGTTGTAGCCGCGGAGCGTCTGCTCGAGCGCGCTCATGAACGCGGTCATGTCGCCGATGGTGACGAAGCCCATGTGGCCGACGCGCGCGATCTGGCCCTCGAGGCGGCCCTGGCCGTTGGCGAAGATCGTGTCGTGCTCGTCGCGCATGACGCGCACGAGGTTGCGCGAGTCCACGCGCGACGGCATCCGGAAGGCCGTGCACGTCGGCGACGCGTACGCCTCGTCGGCGAAGAGCTGCAGGTTCGCGGCGCGGATGCCCTGCCGCGTCGCGTGCGCGAGGTCCTTGTGGCGCTTCACGATCGCCTCGAGGCCCTCCTCGGCCATGAGGCGGAGCGCCTCCTGGAACGCGATGAACACCGAGACCGCCGGCGTGGCGGGGGTCGACCCCTTCTCCAGCTGCGCCTTGTGGGCCTGGAGGTCGAAGTACGCCTTCGGCAGGTCCGAGCGGTCGTATGCCTTCCACGCGCGCTCGCTCATCGTGACGACCGAGAGGCCGGGAGGCGCGCCCCAGGCCTTCTGCGACGCGGTGACGCACACGTCGATGCCCCACTCGTCGACCTCGAGCTCGCACGCCCCGGCGCCCGAGACGCTGTCGACGACGAGGAGCTTGTTCGCCTCGCGGACGACGGCCGCGATCTCCTTGAGCGGGTTGAGCACGCCCGTCGAGGTCTCGTTGTGCGTGACGAAGACGGCCTTCGCGCCCTCGCGGCCCTTCTCGCGCGCGAGCTCGTCGCGGACGAGCTCGGGGTCGAGCGCGCGGCCCCACGGGACATCGACGCGGCGCGCCTCGACGCGGTACGCCTTGAGGATGCTCACGAAGCGCTCGCCGAAGGCGCCGTTCACGAACACGACGGCCTTGTCGCCGGACGAGAGCGTGTTCGCGACCGCCGCCTCCATGGCGCCGGAGCCCGACGCGGTCAGGAGCAGCACGTCGCCCTGCGTGCGGAGGAAGTCCTGGAGCGCGCGGGTCATGCCCGCCATGAGCGCGGCGAACTCGGGGCCGCGGTGGTTGATCATCGGCCGCGCGGACGCGTTGAGCACCGTCTGGGGAACGAACGTCGGTCCGGGGATCCGGAGGTTCTGGGGGCGGTACATCGAGCGCGTCTCCTCTTGCGGCCTCTATCGGAGGCGCCGCGCGGGCGGGCCCGAGCGGCGCGTATCAGGTCCCTATGATGCCCGCGGGTGCCGGCCACTTCAACGCTCAAGGACGGTATGTCTCGACCGAAGTTCGCTCCTTCTATCCTGTCCGCCGACTTCGCCGCGCTCGGCGACGCGGTGGCCGCGGCCGAGGCTGCCGGCGCTGACTGGATCCACGTCGACGTCATGGACGGGCACTTCGTCCCGAACCTGACGTTCGGGCCGAAGATGGTCGAGGACCTGCGGCGCCGGACTCGCCTCCCCCTCGACGTCCACCTCATGATCGAGCGCCCCGAGGAGTGGATCGAGCGCTACGTCGCCGCCGGGGCGACCTACGTGACGGTGCACGTCGAGGCGACGCGCGACGTGCCGGGCGCGCTCGCCCAGGTCCGCGCGCGCGGCGCGAAGGCCGGCCTCACGCTCAACCCCGAGACGCCGGTGCGCTCCGTCGTGCCGTACCTCGACCGCCTCGACCTCGCCCTCGTCATGAGCGTGCGGCCCGGCTTCGGCGGCCAGGCGTTCATCGAGGGCGCGCTCGACAAGGTGCGCGAGCTCCGCGCCGAGCTCGACCGGCGCGGCCTCTCCGGCGTCGAGCTCGAGGTCGACGGCGGCATCAAGCCGGACAACGCGAGGCGCGTGGCCGAGGCGGGCGCGACGGTCCTCGTCGCCGGGTCCGCCGTCTACCTCGATCCGAAGGGGCCGAAGGCGGCGCTCGCGACGTTCCGCAAGGCGACCGGCTAGGGGCGCGGGTACCGGAAGACGCGGCCGAGCGCGCACTGACCGCGCAGCCAGGCGAGCTCGGGGTCGCGCATGGCCGCGTACGGCGCCGCCTCGAGAGCGGCGATCGCGTCGTCGAGCGACAGGAAGCGCGCCTCGACGACCTTGCCATCGGGATCGTCCACCGCGATCGAGCCGTGCCACGCGGTCGCCTCGTAGAAGGCGCACCAGTACTCCAGGCCCTCGTCGTCAAGGACGACGCTGAAGATCGGCCGGGCCTCGTCGAGCGCTATGCCGGTCTCCTCGCGGAGCTCGCGGACGAGCGCGCCGAGGGGCGTCTCGCCGGACTCGACCTGGCCGCCGGGCGCCGACCAGAACGGCGCGGCGTCGTTCGGGCCCTGCTGCCGGACGAGGAGCACGAGGTCGCCGTCGCGCACGATCCCGCCCACGACGGCCGGTGCGCGCCGGCCGCTAGTCGGCGTCACCGAGGCCGAGCTCGTGGAGGCGGTCGTCGCCGATCCCGAAGTGGTGGGCGATCTCGTGGACCACCGTGTCGCGGACGATCCGCTCCTGCTCCCTGGGGGACGCGGTCATCCGCTCGATCGGACGGCGGAAGATGCAGATGCGGTCGGGGATCCACGGCTCCTCGAGGCCGCGCTCGGTGAGCGGCGTCCCCTCGTACAGGCCGAGGAGCTCCCCGCCGTCCTCCTCGCGCTGGTCCGGCTCCGGCTCGTCGAGCACGACGATCTCGACGTTGCGCATCCGGCGCTGGAACTCGGGCGGCAGGCCGTCGAGCGCGTGCCGGACGAGACGCGCGAACCTGGCGCGCCTCGCGTCAGCCAGCGGCCGAAGCCTCCTTCGCGAGCTCGCGGCGGAGCACCTTGCCCACGAGCGACTTCGGCAGCTCGCTCCGAAAGACGATCCGCTCCGGGACCTTGAACCGCGCGAGCGACCTCCGGCAGTGCTCGATGAGCTCCTCCTCCGTCGTGGTCATGCCGGGACGGAGGACGACGTACGCGTGGACGCACTCGCCCCTCTCGGGGTGGGGCACGCCGATCGCGGCGGCCTCCTGCACGGCCGGATGGGCGAACAGCACCTCGTCGACCTCGCGCGGGTACACGTTGAAGCCCGAGACGATGATCAGCTCCTTCTTCCGGTCGACGATGTAGAAGTAGCCGTCCTCGTCCATCTTCCCGATGTCGCCGGTGTAGAGCCAGCCGTCGCGCAGCACCGCCGCGGTCTCGTCGGGCCGCAGGTAGTAGCCGTCCATCATGTTCGGGCCGCGCATGACGATCTCGCCGGCCTCGCCGACGGGCACGTCGCGCGTGCCGGTCTCGAGGTCGACGATGCGCGCGTCGACGTCCGGGAACGGAAGTCCCACGGAGCCGATCTTCCGCTCGCCGCCGAGCGGGTTCGAGTGCGTGACGGGCGCCATCTCCGTGAGCCCGTAGCCCTCCACGACCTTGCCGCCCGTGAGCCGCTCGAAGCGCTCGAGGACCGGCGTCGCGAGCGGCGCGGACCCCGAGATGAACGACTCGATCGAGCGGAGGTCGTACTTCTCGAGGTCGGGCGCGTTGTTCACGGCGATGTAGATGCGCGGCGCGCCGGCGAACGCCTGCGGCCGGTGCTTCTGGATCGAGAGGAGCACGTGCCGGAGGTCGAAGCGCGGGATGAGCACCATCGCTGACGCGCTGTGGACGGCGTGGATGAGCACGACCGTCAGCCCGTACACGTGGAAGAACGGCATGACCGCGAGCGCCACGTGCCGCGCCTCGCGGACGTTCCAGTTCCACGCGCGGCACTGGACGGCGTTCGCGACGAGCGCCCGGTGCGACAGGATCGCCCCCTTCGCGATCCCCGTCGTGCCGCCCGTGTACTGGAGCACCGCGGTGTCGGCCGGCCGGACCGTGACGGGGCGGCGCGGGCGCGCCGAGGCGAGCGCGTCGCGCAGCCACGACGCCCTCTTGTCGCCCGAGATGTCGACGCGGTGGCCCTCCTTCCGCTCGCGCGCGAGCGTGAACAGCGCGCGCAGCACCGGCGGGAAGTGCTCCTTGATGTTCGTGACGAGGATCCGCCGGACGGCGGTGCCCAGGGCGGCCTCCGCGACCGCGGGGTACAGGCGCGACAGCACGACGACGGTCTCGGCGCCGGAGTCGGCGAGCTGGTGGCGCAGCTCGGGCACCGTGTACAGCGGGTTCGTCGGCACGACGACGCCGCCCGCGCGGAGCGTCCCGAAGAACGCGTACACGAACTGCGGGCAGTTCGGCAGCACGAGCGCGACGCGGTCGCCCTTCGCGACGCCCAGATCCTGGAGCGCGCCGGCGAAGCGGTCCGCGAGCTCCGAGACCTCGTGGTACGTGAGCTTCGCGTCGAGGAGCCGATGCCCCACCGCGCCGCCGAAGATCGTCGCGACGGCGTCGGGATGCCGCTCTGCCGTGTCGTCGAGGAACGAGTGCAGCGGCTCGTCGGGGTACACGAGGTGGTGGGGGACGGCGCGGTCGTAGTGGCGGAGCCACGGCCGGTCCTTGGGCACGCGCAGCGCCGCGTCGACCGTCATACGACGGGGCTATCGTACTTGTGGCCGATGTCCCGCCCAGTTCTCCTCGGCGGCGCGCGTACCCCCTTCGTCCGCGCGGGCACCGAGTACGCCGAGCTCGACGTCCTCGACCTCGCCCGAGCCGCCACTGCGGAGGCGCTCGCGCGCTCCGAGGTGGACGCGCGGCAGGTCGACGAGGTCGTCTACGGGAACGTCTCGCGGCCGGTCGCGTACCACAACCTCGCGCGGGAGATCGTCCTCGCGCTGTCGATGCCGAGCCGCATCCCCGCGTTCACGGTCGGGATGGCGTGCGCCTCGGCGTGCGTCGCGATCACCACGGCCGCCGACCACATCGCGTCGGGGCAGGCGGGGCTCGTCGCCGCGGGGGGCGCCGAGTCGCTCAGCAACGTCCCGATGACGCTGAAGCCGCGCCTCGCCCGCGCGCTCCTGCGCGCGTACCAGGCGCGGTCGCTCGGCGACCGCGTCCGCAGCTTCGCCGGCGTGAAGCTCGCCGACGTCGCGCCCGAGGTGACGGGGATCGCCGAGACGTCGACCGGCCTCACCATGGGCCAGTCCGCCGAGCGCATGGCCGCCATCAACGGCATCTCGCGCCACGCCCAGGACCGCTGGGCGCTCCGCAGCCACCGCCTCGCCGCGCAGGGCTGGGACGACGGGCGCCTCGCGGGCGAGGTCGCGCCGATGTACGTCGACGGGCACGCGGTGACGGCCGACGGGCACATCCGTCGCGACTCGACGCCCGAGCGCCTCGCCGCCCTCCGTCCCGTCTTCGACCGGGCGCACGGGACGATCACCGCCGCCAACGCGAGCCCCCTCACCGACGGCGCGGCGACGGTCATGCTCGCGAGCGAGGAGCGCGCGCGCGTCCTCGGCCGCCGCCCGCTCGCGACGATCCGCGCGTACGCCTACACCGCGGTCGATCCCGCCGACCAGCTGCTCATCGCGCCCGCGTACGCGATCCCGAAGGTCCTCGAGCGCGCGGGCCTCCGGCTCGACGACATCGACCTCTTCGAGATGCACGAGGCGTTCGCCGCGCAGGTGCTCTCGACGCTCAAGGTGCTCGAGGACACCGGCGCCGGCACGATCCCCGAGGAGAAGCTCAACGTCATGGGCGGCTCGATCGCGCTCGGGCATCCGTTCGGCGCGACGGGCGCGCGCCTCCTCCTCACGCTCGCGAACGAGCTGCGGCGCCGCGGCGGGCGGCTCGGGCTCCTGAGCGTGTGCGCCGCCGGGGGCAACGGCGCCGCGATCGTGATCGAGGCCGCGTGATCGGCGCAGTCGAGCGTCCGGTCCCGGAGCGGCCCGCGCCGGAGCGGCGCAGCGTCACGTACACGTCGCCGGACGCGGAGGGCGTCGCCTGGATCGTCATCGACCGGCCCGACGACAAGGTGAACGCGATCGACGTCCGGATGGGCGAGGAGCTCGCCGCGGCGATCGCGGCCGCGCGCGACGCCGCGCCGAAGGGCCTCGTCGTGGCGAGCGGCAAGCGCGAGCACTTCAGCGGCGGTGCCGACCTGACGCTCGTGCGGTCGGCGTCGGCCGCGGACCTCGAGCGCGCGAGCCGCGGGATGCAGGAGCTCTTCGACTCGCTCGCGTCGCTGCCGTTCCCGACGTGCGCCGCGATCAACGGGAGCGCGCTCGCGGGCGGCTGCGAGCTCGCGCTCGCGTGCGACTGGCGCGTCGCCGCGGACGCGCCGTCCGTCCGCATCGGCCTCTCCGAGGTGCAGCTCGGCGTCATCCCGGGCGCGGGCGGCACGCAGCGGCTCCCGCGCCTCGTCGGGCTTCCGCGCGCGCTCGATCTCATCCTCTCGTCCCGCCGCCTCGCCGCGCGCCGAGCGCTCCGCGCCGGGCTCGTCGACGAGGTCGTGCATCCCGCGGTCCTGCGCCGCGCCGCGGCGGACCGCGTGCTCCGCCACGGGAAGCGCGAGGTCCGCGGGGGGGCGACCGTCGTCGAGCGCGCGGTCACGTGGCTCCCGCCGCTGCGCGCGCTCGCGCTCGCGCGCGCGCGGAGCGCCGTGATGAAGGAGACGCGCGGGCACTACCCGGCGCCGTTCCGCGCGATCGACGCGATCGCGACCGGGCTCTCCCGCGGCACGCTCGCCGGCCACGAGGCGGAGGCCCGCGCCTTCGGCGAGCTCGCGACGAGCGACACCGCGCGCAACCTCATCGCGCTGCTCCTCGCGACCCTCCACCAGCGCGGCGCGGCGACCTCCGGTCTCGGCGCGCCGCGCGAGGTCGCGCACGTCGGCGTCGTGGGCGCCGGCTTCATGGGGTCCGGGATCGCCCAGGCCGCCGCCGCGGCCGGGCTCCACGTGCGGGTGCGCGACGTGGACGCGGCCGCCGTGGCGCGCGGGATGTCGAGCGTGCGTCGGCTGACGCAGGACGCGGTCGCGAAGCGCGTCTTCGACCGCCGCGAAGGTTCGAAGATCGTCGGCCGCGTCTCGGGCGCGCCGGACCTCTCCGGCTTCGGGCTGGCGGACGTCGTGATCGAGGCCGCGTTCGAGGACATCGCCGTCAAGCGCAAGGTCGTCGAGGAGCTCGAGCGCGTCATCCGCGACGACGCGGTCATCGCCTCGAACACGTCCGCGCTGCCGATCGGAGAGATCGCGAAGGGGGCGCGCCGTCCCGAGCGCATCGTCGGCATGCACTTCTTCTCGCCGGTCCACCGCATGCCGCTCGTCGAGGTCGTCCGGCCGGACGGCGCCGACCCGGCCGCCGTCGCGACGGTCGTCCGCACGGCACAGGCGCTCGGAAAGACGCCGATCGTGGTGCGCGACGGACCGGGGTTCTACACGACGCGCGTGATCTCGCGGATGATCGGCGAGGCGCTCGCGGTGCTCGCGGAGGGCGTCGAGATCGAGGCGATCGACCGCGCGATGACGGCGTACGGCTGGCCCGTGGGCCCGCTCACGCTCTCCGACGAGGTCGGGCTCGAGGTGGGGCAGCACGCCGGCGAGACCGTGTCGCGCGCGATCGGCGTCGAGCCGCCGCGCATCGTGCGCGACCTCGTCGCGACCGGCTTCAAGGGCAAGCGCGCGGGCGGCGGCTTCTACCTCTACGAGGGGAAGCGGAAGCGGCCGAACCCGCGGGTGTACGCGATCCTCGGCGTGCGGCCGCACGCGCCGCGCGAGGACGTGGCCGAGCGCCTGACGCTCGCGTTCGTGAACGAGGCCGTGCGCTGCCTCGACGCGGGCGTGCTGCGCTCGGCGGCGGAGGGCGACCTCGGCGCCGTGCTCGGCCTCGGGTTCCCCCCGTTCCTCGGCGGGCCCTTCCGCCACGCCGCGGCGCGCGGTACGGCGGTCCGCGACGCGCTGCGCGCCCTCGAGGCCGTGCACGGCCCGCGGTTCGCGCCCGCGCCGTCGATCGCGGAGGGACGGGTCGGCCGATGAGGACGGGCAACTACTTCACCGGCAACGCGGACCTCGTGCTCGCCTTCGACCGGCTGATCCCGTGGGACCGCGTCGTGCCGCTCGTCGAGGGACCGGGCGCGAACGTCGCGGACACCGTCTCGACCTGGCGCGAGATCCTCTCCGTGGCCGGGAAGTACATCGGTACGGACGTGGCCGCGCGCGCGGCGAGGATCGACGAGCTCGGCGTGATACGCGACGGCGGCCGCGTCGAGATGAGCGAGCCGATGCGTGCGGATCTCGCGGGCCTGCGCGACCTCGGGCTCATGGGCGCCGCGATCCCCGCTGAGCACGGCGGCGCGGGCCTCCCGTTCACGGTGAACGCGATCCTGCTCGAGATGCTCGCGCGCGCCGACCTCGCGACGCAGGTGCAGCACGGCATCGGCTACACCGCGCCGGCCGCGCTCATCGCGCGCTTCGGGACGGAGGACCAGAAGAAGCGCTACCTGCCGCGCCTCGCGAGCGGCGAGCTCATGGGGGCGGTCGCGATGACCGAGCCGCAGGCGGGATCCGACGTCGGGAACCTCTCGACGACCGCGGTCCAGGAGGGCGACCACTGGTGCCTCCGCGGCCGCAAGCAGTTCATCTCGGCGGGGACCGGCGAGATGGTCGTCGTGCTCGCGCGCGCCGTGCCCGGGTCCACCGGGCTCGACGGCCTCGCGCTCTTCATCGTCGACCGCGCGAACGACAACTACCAGGTCGAGCGCGCGGAGCACAAGTTCACGATCCGAGGGTCGCCGACCTGCGCGCTCGTCTTCGAGGGCTCGCGGGCGGAGATCATGGGCGCGCCCGGCGACGGCTGGCGCGGGATCCTCACGTTCATGAACGAGTCGCGCGTGGGCGTGGGCATCCAGGGGATCGGGGTCATGCAGGCCGCCTTCGACGCCGCGTCCGACTACGCGTCGCGGCGGGTCCAGATGGCGCGGCCGATCCGCGAGCATCCGATGGTCGCCGAGATGCTCCTCGACATGGAGACGACGATCGCCGGCGCGCGGGCGCTCGCCCTCGAGGCCGCGGTGCTCCAGGACCGCGTGCTGTTCGGGCGCGACGAGCGCGCGGGCTGGGACCTGCGCGAGCTCACGCCGCTCGTGAAGTGGTACGGCTCCGAGCAGGCGGTGCGCGTCACGCGCAACGCGCTCCAGGTCCACGGCGGGTACGGCGTCGTGACCGAGTACGACGTCGAGCGGTTCTTCCGCGACAGCGTCATCACCACGATCTACGAGGGCACGAGCCAGATCCAGTCGCTCATGGCGGTCCGCGACCTGATGCGCGCGGTCGGCCGGCGCCCGGCGTCGCTCCTCCGCGGCGGGCCGAGCGCCATGCTCGCGCGCGCCTCCTTCGACGGCGCGCTCGGCCGCGACCTCGCCGCCGGCCGCGGCGCGCTCGCGGGAGCGCTCCGGCGGCTCGTCGGCGGCCTCGTGAGGCGAAAGGGCCTCGGCGCGCTCGGCGCGCGCGACCTCTCGGAGGAGGACCTGCGGCCGTACCTGCTGCACGCCGAGCGGATCACCGCGACGCTCGCGCACCTGCACGTCGCGCGCGCCCTCGGCGAACAGGCGAAGATCGTGCCCGAGCGCCGCGCCCTCGCGGAGCGCGCCGCACGGCGCGCGCGCCTCGTCGCCCAAGCGAACGCCCGCGAGATCGCGTCGGGCGACGGCGGCGTCTTCGAGCGCATCGACGCGTGGACGAAGGAGCGGGGCTAGCGCTGCTCGGCGCAGCGGCGCCGGAGCCGCGCGACCGCGCGCGACCTGACGCGGCAGACACCGGATTCCGACATCCCGACCCGCTCCCCGATCTCCCGCAGCGTCATGCCCCGGCCGTACCCGAGCACCAGCACGCGCCGCTCGAGCGGCGGCAGCGCGCGCATCGCCCGCGCCACGCCCGCCCACCGCGCGTCCTGCCGCTGCCGGCACGTCTCGACCGCCGCGGGCTCCGCGCCGCGCTCCATGGCGCGCTCGAGCGACACTTCGACCGCCGGCGGGGGGAGGTCAGGGTCGAGCTCGCGGGCGGCGCGGAACGCCCGGCGTGCGCTGCGCGTGAGCGGGTCGCGCTCGCGAAGCGCGTCGAGCACCTGGCCGCGGACGCGCCGGGCGGCGTACGAGCCGAACGTCGCCCCGGCGGAGTCCTCGTAGCGGAGCGCGGCCTGGACGAGCCCGACGACGCCCCAGGCGATGAGGTCCTCGCGGTCCTCGCCGCGGCACCGCGGGTCGATCGCGCGGGCCGCGACCGCCCGCGCGAAGCCCAGGTGCGCGAGGATGCGTCCGTCGCTGTCCGCCGAGCGTCTGCTCACCCGTGCGCACCTGTTCCGCCGAGGACCGCTCCTACACTCAGCGGCCCGTGGCGAAGGTGAGACTGGATCGTCTTGGCGCGTCGGCAGCCGTGGCAGGTCCGGCCCTCTTCCTGGCGTATCTCTGGAGCGAGGCGGTCCTCGGCCCTTCTCAGCCGAACGGCGGTCCACTGCGCATGGCGCTGGGCTTCACCCTGGTGACCGGCGGACTGCTCTGTTTCGCGTTCGCGCTCCTTCGCCTTCACGCGCAACCGCCGATCGGTGCAAGCCATGCGACGCGTGTTGGCGCGCTGCTCGGCCTTCTCTCCCTGGTCCTGCTCACGCTCGGTTCCGCCCTGTGGTGGCCGATCCTCTTCGTCTGGCCCGAGCTCGGTCCTCTCGCGGGTGCACCCGTCGGGGTAGGGACGCTGAGCCTCTTCGGCGCGTGGGCGCTCCTTGGATCCGAGGCCGCACAGAAGCGGTCACTGCCCAGCTGGCTGCGACCGCTTCCGCTCGCGCTCCTCGGGCTCTTCTCGTTGCTGCTCTTCGTGACCGCGTTGACGGCCCCGTGGCCGCTCGTCGCGGCGGTCTTCGCCACGTTCGCGACGGGCTGGATCCTCCTCGCGTGCGGCATCTGGGGTCTGGCGACGGCCACGAGCCGGCGCCGCGCTCCCGACGCGCTCGCGTAGCGCCGCCATCGCGTGCGCTGGAGCCCGGCGATCCGCTCCTCGACGTCCACGGCCGCGCGAGTGGAGCGCCCCGCGCGCCGCCGCGTCAATATCGCGATGGCCGAGTTGTCCACAGCCGAGCGAGGAGGAGGGCGTGAGCGTGCCGCGCACGGCGACGGGCGACGGATGAAGAGCGCGGCGACACCCGAGGTCGAGGACCGCGCCCGCGGCTTCTTCGACGCGTACGACTACCCGGACTGGCTGCGCGAGCACAGCCTCGTCGTCGGGCGTGTCGCGTCGGTGCTCGCGCGGGCGCACCTCATCGCCGACGCCGACCTCGACGAGGAAGCCGTGATCATGGCGGCCTTCCTTCACGACATCGGGAAGAGCCCGCGCGCGCACGACGACGGCGACCACGCGGACCGCTCCGCCGAGATCCTCCGCGCCGAGGGCCTCGGCCACCTCGCCGAGATGGCGCGCCGCCACACCGTGTACGCGCCCGAGGATCCCGGCCGCGCGCCGCGCGACCTCGCGGAGAAGATCGTGTACTACGCGGACCGCCGCGCGGAGCGGAGGCTCGTGAGCCTCGAGGAGCGGATCGCGGGACAGAAGGCGCGGCACCCCGCGTACCGGGAGGCGCTCGACCGCCAGCTCGCGGCGGCGCGCGCGATCGAGCGCGAGGTCTTCGCGGGCCTGCCGTTCGGCCCGGGCGACCTTTGGCGGGCCTTCGCGTGACCGTCGACCGCGCGCGGCTCGGGCGCCGGATCGAGGAGCTCGCGCGCATCGGCGGGAGCGGCACGTCGGTCACGCGGCTCGGGCTCTCCCGCGAGGAGCAGCAGGGCCACGACCTCGTCGCGTCGTGGCTCACGGCGCGCGGCGGCGCCGCAAGGCGCGACCCGGCCGCGAACCGCTACGTCCGCTTCGGCGGGGAGGGGAGGGCCGTCCTCGTCGGCTCGCACGGCGACTCCGTCCCCGAGGGCGGGCGCTTCGACGGCGCGCTCGGCGTGTGCTGCGCGGTCGAGGCGGTGGAGTCTCTCCTCGACGACGGCGCGCGCTTCGTGCGTCCCGTCGAGGTCGTCGCGTGGTGCGACGAGGAGGGCGCGCGCTTCGGCATCGGCCTCTTCGGCTCGTGCGCCGCGTTCGGGCGCCTTCCGGACCGCGCGTCGGAGCGCGTCGACCGGGCCGGCGTCACGGTCGCGGCAGCGCTCCGCGCGATCGGCGAGGCGGGCGACCCGGCGAAGGCGCGCCGCGGAGACGACGTCGCCGCCTACCTCGAGCTGCACATCGAGCAGGGTCCGCGTCTCGAGCGCCGCGGCCTTCCGCTCGGCGTCGTGTCCGAGATCGTCGGGATCTTCCACGGGCGCGTCATCGTGAGCGGCCGAGCCGATCACGCGGGCGCGACCGTCATGGGCGCGCGGAAGGACACGCTCGCCGCCGCGAGCGAGATGGTCCTCGCGGTCGAGCGCATCGCGTCGGCCGTCCCGGACGCGGTGGGAACCGTGGGGGAGATCTCCGTCCGGCCGGGTGCGAAGAACGTCGTCCCGGGCGAGACCGTGTTCTCGCTCGACATCCGCGCCCCGAGGGACGACGACGTCGAGCGGGTCCTGCGCGAGCTTCGCGCGGAGATGCGGCGCATCGGAGACGCGCGCGGCGTCACGAGCACCGTCGACGTTCTCGCGCGGGTCCCCGCGACCGCGATGGACGAGGGGCTGCAGGACCTCCTGCTCCGGAGCGCGAAGGCCGTCGGGGTCGAGGCGCCGCTCATGATCTCGGGCGCGGGACACGACGCGCAGAATCCCGCGCTCGCCGGCGTCCCGACGGGGATGCTGTTCGTCCGCTCGACGGGCGGCAGCCACACGCCCACCGAGAGCGCCTCGCTGGACGATGCCGTGCTCGGGACCGAGGCGCTGGCGCGCGCCCTGCGGGAGCTCGCGGCTTGACCTGCGTCTTCTGCGCGATCGCGGCGGGGGAGGAGCGCGCGAGCCTGGTCGCGGAGGACGAGCGCGCGCTCGCGTTCCTCAACCTCCACGCGGTCAACCCGGGACACACGCTCGTGATCCCGCGCACGCACGCGCCCGACCTCGTGTCCCTCGACCCGGCCGACGGCGCGGCAGTCTTCCGCACGGCCGCGCGCGTCGCGAAGGGGCTGAGGTCGGGGCCGCTCCGCGCCGAGGGCGTGAACCTCCTCCTCAACGACGGCGCGCCGGCCGGGCAGGACGTCGCCCATGTGCACCTCCACGTCGTCCCGCGCTACCCGGGCGACGGCTTCGAGTACCGGATGCCCGAGCGGCATGCCGAGGCGGTGCCTCGTGACACGCTTGACGCGACCGCCGCCCTCCTTCGGGAGGCCATCGGCGCCAGTTGACGTAAACTGGCGGACGTCCATTCGCCGGGGAGGCTGGTGTGGCGATCGACACGGGCGCGCGGATCCGCATCGGCGAGCTCGCGCAGCGCACCGGACTGACGGAGCGGACGATCCGCTACTACGAGGAGCTCGGCCTCCTCGAGTCCGTGCGCCGCCTCGACGGCGGCCAGCGCGTCTACACCGAGGACGACGTCCGCCGGCTCAAGTTCATCGGACGGCTCAAGGTGCTCGGCCTCTCGCTCGGCGAGATGCAGGAGCTCGAGCGCCTCTACCGCCGCCACGGCTCGAACCGCGCGGTCCTGCCGCGGCTCATCGAGCTCCTCGACCAGCACATCGCGATGATCGAGCAGCGCATCGGCGAGCTCGGCACGCTGCGCCAGGAGATCCGCTCATATCGCGAGCACGTGGCGCAGCGCTTGCTCGCGGAGGAGGAGACCAGGTGAGCAGCACCGTGATCGTCGGCGCGGCGCGGACGCCGATCGGCGCGTTCCTGGGCGGGCTCGCCGCGCTCCCCGCGCCGAAGCTCGGCGCGATCGCGCTCGCGTGCGCGCTCGAGCGCGCGGGCGTGCGGCCCGACGAGGTGGACGAGGTCTACATGGGGAACGTCGTGCAGGCCGGCGTCGGCCAGGCGCCCGCGCGCCAGGCATCGCTCGGCGCGGGCATCCCGAGGACCGTGCCGTGCACGACGGTGAACAAGGTCTGCGGCTCCGGGCTCAAGAGCGTCATGGTCGCGGACGCGCAGATCCGCGCGGGAGGGTCGCGCGTCGTCGCGGCGGGCGGGATGGAGTCGATGTCGAACGCGCCGTACCTCCTCCGCGGCATCCGCACGGGCCTCGCGCTCGGCGAGCACAAGATGGAGGACGCGAACCTGATCGACGGCCTCCTCGACGCGTACGGCGGCAGGCATATGGGGTCGTGCGCCGAGGAGGCATGCTCGTCGGTCGGGCTCACGCGCGAGGACCACGACCGCTTCGCGCTCCGCTCCTACGAGCGCGCGCTCCGCGCGCAGAAGGACGGCGCGTTCGCGGACGAGATCGTCCGCGTCGAGGTGCCCGGCCGGAAGGGCCAGGTCACCGTGGTCGAGAAGGACGAGACGCCCCGCGAGACGACGCTCGAAGCGCTGTCCGCGTTGCGCCCGGTCTTCACGGAAGGCGGCGCGATCACGGCCGGGAACGCGTCCAAGCTGAACGACGGCGGGGCGGCGGTCGTCGTGATGTCCGCCGACGCCGCCGGGGCGCGGGGCGCGAAGCCGCTCGCGCGGATCGTCGCACACGCGCAGTTCGCGCGCGAGCCGGAGATGTTCCTCCTCGCGCCGACCGGCGCGATCGCGAGGGTGCTCGAGATGGCCGGTTGGGGCGCGTCGCAGGTCGACCTCTACGAGGTGAACGAGGCGTTCAGCGGCATCGAGGCCGTGCGGCGCGAGCTCGGCATCCCCGAGGACCGCTTCAACGTGAACGGCGGCGCGGTCGCGCTCGGGCACCCCATCGGCGCGTCCGGCGCGCGCCTCCTCGTCACGCTCCTCTACGCGATGCGCGCGCGCGACGCGAAGCGCGGCGTGGTCTCGCTGTGCCTGGGCGGCGGCGAGGCCGTCGCGATGGCGGTGGAGCGCACGTGACCGACGAGGTCGGAGTGGTCGGCGCCGGGACGATGGGCGCGGGGATCGCGCAGGTGTGCGCGACGGCGGGGCTGCAGGTCGTGCTCGTGGACGTCGGGCAGGCGCAGCTCCGGCGCGGCCAGGACTCGATCGCGGGATCGCTCGCGAAGCTCGAGAAGAAGGGGTCGCTGCCGCGGCCCGCCGCGGAGATCGCCGGGCGCGTCCGCACGTCCACCGACCTCGCGGACCTCTCGCGCGTCGGCTTCGTCATCGAGGCCGCGTTCGAGGACGTCGGCGTCAAGACCGACCTCTTCGCGCGGCTCGACACGGCCGCGTCACCGGCGGCCATCCTCGCCTCGAACACGTCGTCGATCCCGATCACGCGCCTCGCCGGGGCGACGAAGCGGCCCGACAAGGTCGTCGGCCTCCACTTCATGAACCCCGTGCCGCTCATGGGGGTCGTCGAGCTGATCCGCGGGCTCGACACGAGCGACGAGACCGTCGCGGCGGCGAAGGCGCTCGCGGAGCGGGTGGGAAAGCGGACCGTCGAGTCGCGCGACGTCCCGGGATTCATCGCGAACCGCGTGCTCATGCCGATGATCAACGAGGCCGTCACCGCCCTGTCCGACGGCGTGGCGAGCCCCGAGGACATCGACACGATGATGAAGGGCCTCAACTTCCCGATGGGCCCGCTCGCGCTCGCCGACCTCATCGGCCTCGACGTCTGCCTCGGGATCATGGAGGTCCTCCACCGCGAGCTCGGCGAGAAGCACCGCCCGCCGCCGCTCCTCCGCCAGTACGTCCAGGCGGGGCGCCTCGGCCGCAAGAGCGGCCGTGGCTTCTTCCAGTACTGATGGGAGAGGAAGGCCACGGCCCCAAGGTCGGCCCGGTGTTCGCGTTCACCGCGAAGCGGGCCGATGTGGAGACGTTCTACCGCGACGTCGTCGGGCTTGCCGTCAGGTCGAGCGACCACGACGCCGCGTGGCTCGAGACCTCGAACGCCGATGTCGTCGTCCACGCGCGCGAGGACACGCAGACGCCGCGCGAGGTCTCCCGAGCACCCGGGTTCGTCGTCTGGTTCGGCGTCGCGCACCTGGACGAGACCTGGGAGCGCGCGCGCAAGGCCGGAGCGACCGTCGGCGAGTTCCGCGGCGACCACTTCTTCGCGCGGGATCCCGACGGCCGCTACGTCGGCGTCTACGAGGAGCACGGGCATGACCACGACCACTGAGCCCCTGTCCGGCTTCGACCTCTCCCTGACGGAGGAGCAGGAGCTCGTGCAGCGCACCGCGCGCGACTTCGCGCGGGAGAGGCTCCTGCCGCTCGCCGCCGAGATCGACGAGCAGGGGAGGATCCCCGACGAGGTCGTCCGGGAGCTCGCCTCGCTCGGCTTCCTCGGCATCTACGCGCCGGAGCGCTGGGGCGGCGCGGGGCTCGACATGGTCTCGTACGTGCTCGCCCTCGAGGAGATCAACCGCGCGTGCGCGTCCACGGGAGTGCTCATGTCGTCGCACGTCTCGCTCGCCGTCGACCCGCTGCTCCGCTACGGCACCGACGCGCAGAAGGAGCGCTTCCTCCAGCCGCTCGCGTCTGGTGAGAAGCTCGGCTGCTTCGCGCTGTCGGAGCCGGCGAGCGGCAGCGACGCGGCGTCCATGCGGACGAGCGCGAAGCGCGTCGAGGGCGGGTGGGTGCTCTCGGGGACCAAGAACTTCATCACGAACGGCGCGCGCGCCGACATCGCCGTCGTGTTCGCGCAGTCCGACCCCGAGAAGCGGCACCACGGCATCGTCGCGCTCGTCGTCGAGAAGGGAACGAAGGGCTTCACCGTCGGCAAGCTCGAGAAGAAGCTGGGCATCCGCGGGAGCGATACCGCGCAGCTCCACTTCGAGGAGTGCCTCGTCCCCGACGGGAACGTGCTCGGCGAGGCCGGCGACGGCTTCCGCGTCGCGCTCGCCACGCTCGATGGGGGCCGGGTCTCGATCGCCGCGCAGGCGATCGGCATCGCGCGGGCGTGTCTCGAGGACTCGGTCGCGTACGCGAAGGAGCGGCACGCGTTCGGCCGGCCCATCGCCGAGTTCCAGGCGATCCAGTGGATGCTGGCGGACATGGCGACCGGGATCGACGCGGCGCGGCTGCTCACGTGGCGGGCGGCGTCGCTCAAGGACGCGGGCGAGCCGTACCGCGCCGAGGCGGCGATGGCCAAGCTCCTTGCGTCGGACGTCGCGATGAAGGCCGCGCGCGACTGCGTGCAGATCTTCGGAGGCTACGGCTACCTCGCCGACTTTCCCGCCGAGCGCCACTACCGCGACGCGAAGATCACCGAGATCTACGAGGGGACGAGCGAGATCATGAAGCACGTCATCGCGGAGGACACGCTCGGAGGATGAGGCCGCCGACGGAGGGCATCTTCGCCCTCGTCCTCGCCGCGTTCACGCTCTTCTTCTTCGGGGCGTTCTTCCTTCGCGCGTGGACCCTCTACCGGTACCTGCGCCTCGGCTGGAACGAGGACCGGACCGACCACTGGGCGAAGCGGCTCCGGGACGAGCTCGTCATCTACCTCGGGCAGCGCAAGCTCGTGAAGCGCCCGTACTACGCGCGCGGCATCGCGCACGCGTTCATCTTCTGGGGCTTCCTCGTCATCACGGTCGGCACGGTGGACCTCTTGCTCAGCGGGATCCTCGGGATCCATCCGCCGTTCACCGACAGCGGCCTCTTCGCCTGGAGCATCGACATCTTCGCCGTCGTCGTCCTCGCGTCGATCGTCCTCGCGGTCCTGCGCCGGGCGTTCTTCCCGCCGCCGCGGATGCACGTGGCGCGCGACGGCTACGTGATCCTCGCCCTCATCGCGGTCCTGATGCTGTCGCTCCTCGTCTTCGAGACCGCCGGGGTCGCGGCGGAGCTCGTCGAGCGGGGGTTCACGCCGCCGCCGATCGCCGGGCTCTTCGCCCCGCTCGTCCGCGGACCGTACGCGAGCGCCGTGTACGCGGGCGCGTGGTGGGTGCACGTGCTCACGGTCCTCGCGTTCGCGGCCTACCTGCCGCGCACGAAGCACCTCCACATCGTCACCACACTGCCGAACGTGCTCTTCCGGAGCCAGCGCCCTCGCGGCGCGCTGCGCCTCGTCGAGGACATCGAGGAGCGCGAGACCTTCGGCGCGGCGACGCTGCGCGATCTCTCGTGGAAGCAGCACCTCGACGGCTACACCTGCACGGAGTGCGGCCGGTGCTCGGACCAGTGCCCGGCCCTCGCGACCGGCAAGCCGCTCGACCCGCAGAAGATCGTCCTCGACCTGCGCGACCTCCTCCTCGCCGAGGGCCAGCGCCTCCTCGCCGACCCGGCCGCGACCGGGACGCCGCCGGCGCGCCAGACCGCGACGAAACCCGAGGAACTGTGGGCGTGCACGACGTGCGCGGGATGCGTCGAGGCGTGCCCGGTGACGATCGAGCACATCGACAAGATCGTCGACATGCGGCGCTACCTCGCGATGCAGGAGGGCGACGTCCCGCCGGAGGCGCAGCGCGCGATGACGAACATCGAGCGTGCCGGCAACCCGTGGGGCGAGCCGCGCGACGCGCGCGCCGACTGGGCGAAGGACCTCGGCGTCCCGACGTTCGCGGAGGCGCCCGACGCGGAGTACCTCTACTTCGTCGGGTGCGCGGCGTCGTACGACCGCCGCAACCAGAAGGTCGCGCGCGCGCTCGTGCAGGTGCTGCGCGCGGCCGGCGTGTCGTTCGCGATCCTCGGCAAGGACGAGACGTGCAACGGCGACCCCGCCCGCCGCATCGGCAACGAGTACCTCTGGCAGATGCAGGCGCAGGCCAACATCGCCGCGATGGCTGCCGCCGGGGTGAAGAAGGTCGTCGCCTCGTGCCCGCACTGCTTCAACACGATCGCGCACGAGTACCCGCAGCTCGGCGGCAGGTACGAGGTCGTCCACGCGCTCTCGCTCGTCGACCGGCTCATCGCCGACGGGCGGCTCCGCCTGGACGGCGCCGGCGCGGCGACCGAGACGGTCGCGTATCACGACCCCTGCTACCTCGGCCGGCACAACAAGATCTACGACGAGCCGCGGTCGGTGCTGGACAGGATGAGCGGCGTCGAGCGGGTCGAGATCGAGCCGCACCACCGCGAGCGCGGTTTCTGCTGCGGCGCCGGCGGCGGCCGTATGTGGATGGAGGAGAAGGTCGGCCAGCGCGTCAACCACCGGCGCGTCGACCAGCTCCTCGCCATCGACAAGAAGGCATCGAAGGTCGCGAGCGGCTGCCCGTTCTGCCTGATCATGCTCGAGGAAGGCGTCGGGGCGAAGGGCGTACACGAGCAGGTGAAGCCCGTCGACGTGCTCGAGCTCGTCGCATCACGACTTGAGAGGAAAGACGCATGAGGATCCTCGTCTGCATCAAGCAGGTCCCCGACTCGACCGTCCGCGTGAAGGTCGGCGCCGACGGCAAGAGCGTCGCGACCGACGGCATCACCTGGGCGATCTCGCCGTACGACGAGTACGCGATGGAGCTCGCGCTCGAGCGGAAGGACGCCGATCCGTCGACCGTCGTGAGCGTCGTGACCGTCGGGCCGTCGCGCTCTCGCGACGCGCTGCGGCAGGCCCTCGCGATGGGCGCGGATGACGCCACGCTCGTGACCGGAGCCGCCGCCGAGGCGGCGGGCGGCATCGCGCTCGGAAGCGCGCTCGCGACGGTCGTGCGGGAGATCGGCCCGGACGTCGTGCTCGTCGGGCGGCAGGCGTCCGACGATGAGCAGGGCCTCGTCGGCGCCGCGCTCGCGCACGCGCTCGGCTGGCCGCTCCTCACGAACGTCGAGCGGTGGACGGGCGACGAGATCTGGCGCGCGACCGAGGGCGGGCACGAGGTGTGGAAGGCGACGGGGCCGGCCGTCCTCTCCGTGCAGCGAAGCGAGAAGGAGCCGCGCTACCCGTCGCTCCCCGGGATCATGAAGGCGAAGAAGAAGGAGATCCCCGAGAAGGACCTCGCGTCGCTCGACGGCGGCGCGGCGCCTTCGCCGTCCGTGGTCGCGATGGAGCCGCCGCCGGCGCGCGGCGGCGGGAAGATCTTCAAGGAGGGCGACGTGAAGCAGCACGCCGCGGCGATCGCGAAGGCGCTTCGCGACGAGGCGAAGGTCCTATGAACGTTCTCGTCATCGTCGAGAAGAAGGACGGCGAGCCGCGGCGCGTCTCGCTGGAGATCGCCGCGAAGGCGGAGGAGCTCGGCACCGTCACCGCGGTCGACGTCGGGGGCGACCGCCTCGACCCCGGAGCCGCGGCGTCGGCGCTCGCGGAGCGCGCGAAGGCCGCGGACCTCGTGCTCGTCGGCGCGACGCCGTTCGGCCGCGACCTCGCCGCGCGCCTCGCCGCGGCGCTCGGCCGCGTCTACGCATCGGAGGTCGCGGACCTCGAGGCGGAGGGCGACGGCCTCGTCGCGGTCCGGACGATGTACGCGGGGAAGGTCCGCGCGACCGTGCGCCTGCCGCTCCCGGCCGTCGCCAGCGTGCGCGCGAACGCGTTCCCGCTCCCCGAGGGCGGCGCTCCGCCGAAGACGGAGACCGTCCACGCCGGCGGCGCGCAGAAGGGCGTCGAGTTCGTCCGGTTCGAGGCCGCGAAGGAGAGCGGCGGGCGGGTCCCGCTCACGGAGGCGCGCGCCATCGTGTCGGCGGGCCGCGGGCTCAAGGGCCCGGAGAACTGGAAGATGATCGAGGAGCTCGCCGATGTGCTCGGCGCGGCGATCGGCGCGTCGCGCGCGGTGACCGACGCCGGCTGGCGCCCGAACGAGGAGCAGGTCGGCCAGACCGGCAAGACCGTGACACCGGACCTCTACGTCGCGCTCGGGATCTCGGGAGCGATCCAGCACCTCGCGGGCATGTCCGGCAGCAAGGTCATCGTGGCGGTCAACAAGGACCCGGACGCCGACATCTTCAAGATCGCGGACTACGGCGTGGTCGGAGACCTCTTCGAGTTCGTCCCGGCGTTCACGGAGGAGCTGAAGAAGGTGAAGAAGGGTGCGTAAGGTCCCGCCGCGGGGAGCGAATACGTGAGGCTCGCCGTCGGCGACACCGAGCGGCGGATCGCCTCGTCCGTCCGCGAGTTCGCGGCCGGGCTCGGCGAGACGGTCCCGCGCGCCGAGGCCGCCGGCAGCATCCCGCCCGAGGTCATCGCCGGCCTCGCCCGCCTCGGGCTCCTCGGCATCACCGTGCCCGAGCGCGACGGCGGCCTCGGCGCGTCGACCGCGGCGTTCGCGCTCGCGCTCGAGGAGCTCGCGGCCGCGTGGCCCGCGCTCTCGGTCGCGGTCTCGGTGAACAGCGGGATCGTCGCGCGGTCGATCGTCGCCCTCGGCACGCCGGCGCAGCGAGCGGCGTGGCTGCCCCGCCTGATGGACGGGAGGGGCCTGGGCGCGTTCTGCCTCACCGAGCCGTCGTCCGGGAGCGACGCGGCGTCGCTCCGCGCGACCGCGCGCCCCGACGGCGACGGCTACGTGATCGACGGCACGAAGCTCTTCATCACGAACGCGCGGTACGCGCCGCTCTTCATCGTCCTCGCCCGCGTCGGCGAGCGCGACGTGAGCCGCGCGCACGCGGGCATCACCGCGTTCGTCGTGCCGGCCGGCGCGCCCGGCCTCACGGTGGGTCCCGGCGAGAAGAAGCTCGGGCTCCTCGCGTCGGACACCTCGTCGGTGATCCTCGAGGGCGTGCGCGTGGGGCAGGACGCGGTCCTCGGCGAGGTCGGCCGCGGGTTCTCCCAGGTCGCGATGGCCGGGCTCGACGGCGGGCGGATCGGCATCGCGGCGCAGGCGGTCGGGATCGCGCGGGGCGCGCTCGACCGCGCGGCCGCGTACGCGAAGGAGCGGCGGCAGTTCGGGCGGCCGATCGCGTCGTTCGAGTCGATGCGCTTCGCGTTCGCGCAGGCGCGCACGGACCTCGAGGCGGCCCGGCTCCTCGTGCTGCGCGCCGCGGCGCTCCGCGACGCGGGACGCCCGCACACGCGCGAGGCGTCCGAGGCCAAGCTGTTCGCGAGCGAGGCCGCGAACAGGATCTGCCATTTCGCGGTACAAGCGCTGGGTGGGTACGGCTACGTGCGGGCGTTCGGCGTCGAGCGCCAGGCGCGCGACGCGCGGGCGACCACCATCTATGAGGGCACGAGCGAGATCCAGCGTCTCGTGATCGCGCGTTCGCTGCTCGGGGAGGCCGCATGAGGACGGTGCCGGCCGCCTCCTCACCGCGCGGACCGCGAGACCGAGGGGAAGGGACCCCGAGGGCGAGCGGGACCACGGGCGAGAAGCGGCGGTGGCTCGACGGCGCGTACGGCAAGGCCGTCGCGAAGGTCCCGGAGCGAAGGCCGCGCTTCACGACGATCTCCGACGAGCCGATCGAGCCGCTCTACACCGCGGAGGATCTCGCGCCGGGCCTCGACCTGCGGCTCGGCTTCCCCGGGGAGTTCCCGTACACGCGCGGCGTGCACCCGTCCATGTACCGCGGGCGGCTCTGGACCATGCGCCAGTTCGCCGGGTTCGGCGGTCCGGAGGACACGAACCGCCGCTTCCACTACCTCCTCGAGCACGGCGTCAGCGGCCTCTCGACGGCCTTCGACATGCCGACGCTCATGGGACGCGACGCGGACGATCCGCTCTCCCGCGGCGAGGTCGGGCGCGAGGGCGTCGCGTGCTCGTCGCTCGCGGACATGGAGATCATCTTCGACAAGATCCCGGTCGGCGAGGTCACGACCTCCATGACGATCAACGGGCCGGCGTCGATCGTCTGGGCCTTCTACCTCGCCGCCGCGGAGAAGCGCGGCGTGCCCCTCGGCGCGCTCGGCGGGACCATCCAGAACGACGCCCTGAAGGAGTACATCGCGCAGCGCGAGTGGATCGTTCCCGTCCGCCCGGCGATGGAGCTCGTCGTGGACACGTTCCGCTTCGGCTCGCGCGACGTGCCCAAGTGGAACACGATCTCCGTCTCCGGCTACCACATCCGCGAGGCCGGGGCGACGGCGCTCCAGGAGCTCGCCTTCACGCTCATCGACGGGCTCGAGTACGTGAAGTGGGGCGTCGAGGCCGGGCTCGACCCGAACGACTTCGTCCCGCGCATCTCTTTCTTCTTCGACGTGCACAACGACCTCTTCGAGGAGATCGCGAAGTTCCGCGCCGCGCGCCGGATCTGGGCGCGCGAGATCCAGAAGCGCTACGCGCCGACGAACGAGCGCGCGCTCCTCATGCGCACGCACGCGCAGACCGCGGGCGTCTCGCTCACGGCGCAGCAGCCGTACAACAACGTCGTCCGCGTGACCCTCCAGGCGCTCGCGGCGGTCCTCGGCGGGACGAACTCGCTGCACACGAACTCGCTCGACGAGACGTACGCGCTCCCCACCGAGGAGGCGGTGACGCTCGCCCTCCGGACCCAGCAGATCATCGCCCACGAGTCCGGCGTCGCGGACACGGTCGACCCCCTCGGCGGCTCCTACTACGTCGAGGCGCTCACCGACCGGATGGAGGAGGGCTTCGACCGGTACCTCCGCGAGATCGAGTCGATGGGCGGCATGGTCGAGGCGGTGGAGCGCGGCTACCCGCAGCGCGAGATCACCGAGGCCTCGTTCCGCTTCCAGCAGCAGGTCGACGCCGGCGAGAGGACGATCGTGGGCATCAACAAGTACGCGGTCGAGGAGGAGCCGCCGATCCCGACGCTCCGCATCGATCCCGAGGTCGAGCGCCGGCAGATCGAGCGCCTGGACGAGGTCCGCGCGAGGCGCGACGCCGGGCGCTGGCGCGAGTCGATCGAGCGGCTCCGCGAGGCGGCGAAGGCGCACGGCGAGCTCATGCCGGCGTTCCTCGAGTGCGCGCGCGCGTACGCGACCGTCGGCGAGCAGGTGCGGGTGCTGAAGGAGGTCTATGGCGAGTACCACGACCCCGGCTACTTCTGATGGGGGCACGGACCGCGCCGGCGTAGCCGGGGCGGTCCGAACGAAGGACCTCCTCGAGCGGGCGGACGGCGGGTTCGCCGAGCTCGTCCCCGCCGCATGGTCGCTCGCGACGTCGGTCCTCGAGGCCCAGGCGCCCGCGGGCTGGACGTACAAGGAGATCGTCGCGCACATCGCCGCCTGGGAGCGGATCACCGCGGCGAGGCTCGAGCGCTTCCGCGAGAGCGGCGCGCCGCAGCCGCCGCCCGGCCACGAGGACGACCTGAACGCGCTCGTCGCGCGCGAGGCCGGTGCGCGGACCGCCGCGGAGATCCTCGCGGAGCTGGCCGCGGCGCACGCCGCGCTCGTCTCCGAGATCGGCACGCTCGACGACGCCGCGGTCGCGGCGCATGAGGGCTGGGCGGCCGCGGTCGTCGCGGCGAACACGTTCGACCACTACGCCGAGCACCTGCCGGAGCTGCTGGCCGCCACGCCGAAGACGCCCGCCGCGCTCAGCGAAGCGATGCGCGAGGAGTGGCGTCCCTTCCGCATCGGGCTCGGCAGGATCGGCGACCGGCACCTCGCGGACGCCACGCCCGCGGGCTGGACGTACAAGGCGCTCGTCGGGCACGCGACGTACTGGCTCGAGGCGCTCCTCCCCGAGATCGAGGTGCGCCTCGCGGGCCGGCGGAGCGCGCCCGAGGACGTCGACGCCGCGAACGC
This sequence comes from Candidatus Limnocylindria bacterium, assembly GCA_035708565.1. Taxonomy (GTDB): domain Bacteria; phylum Chloroflexota; class Limnocylindria; order P2-11E; family P2-11E; genus JACDAF01. The sequence goes on along the minus strand of DASSSF010000050.1, from coordinate 26,406 downwards.
CCGCGCCGCGGCCGACGCGGACGCGCGGACGTCGCACGAGGTGCTCGAGCGGCTCGACCGCGCGTTCGGCGCCGTCGTCGAGCGCGTGAAGGCGCTGCCCGAGGAGGTGCCGTTCCTCGCCGTGCGTGCGGTCGCGGGCGAGACGTACGCGCACTTCCGGGCCCACCGGCCGGAGATCGAGGCCGGGGCGCTCCGGACGGTCGCCGACGTCCTCGCGCGGAACGACGAGATCTGGCGGGTGCTGCGGGCCGCGATCCGCGACCTCGGCCGCGCCGGGCTCGCGTCCCGCCTCCGCGGCGAGTGGCGCTACCAGGACGAGGTCGCGCACATCATCGGCTGGATGCAGCAGGCCGTGCGCGAGCTCCGCGCGCGGCAATACCGCACGGACTGGACGAGGGAAGGGGTCGACGCGTTCAACGAGCGCTCGGTCTCCGACCGGCGCCTGATGGGACCGGAGGCGCTCCTCGACGAGCTCGACACGACGTACCGTCTGCTCGTCGACGAGCTCGGACGGCTCACGGACGCGGAGGTCGCCGCGGCGGGCGGGCCGACGACGTTCTTCGCCTGGCGTCACTGGGAGGAGCACCTCGCGGACTTCCTCGGGGCCGCTCCGCGCCCCGAGCGGCAGGCGAGCGGATGAAGCGGCCGATCCGCGTCGTCGTCGCGAAGGCCGGGCTCGATGGGCATGACCGCGGCGCGAAGGTCGTGGCGCGCGCGCTGCGCGACGCCGGGATGGAGGTCATCTACACGGGGGTGCACCAGACGCCCGAGCAGGTCGTCGAGACCGCGCTCCAGGAGGACGCCGACGCCGTCGGCGTGTCGCTCCTCTCGGGCGCGCACAACTACATCTTCCCGAGGATCTCCGAGCTCATGCGCGAGAAGGGCATGGACGACGTCCTGCTCTTCGGCGGCGGGATCATCCCGGAAGACGACGCCGAGCGCCTCAAGGGCGTCGGCGTCGAGCGGATCTTCCCTCCGGGGGCCTCGCTCGAGGACATCACGAAGTACTTGCGCGACGCGGTCGCGCGGAAGAGGGGTATGGCACATGGCAAAGCCGGATGAGCGTCCCGTCGACGTCGGCGTCGCGTCGCTGCACGGGAAGGACGAGGCGACCGCGATCGAGTGGTGGAAGGAGCGGCTGCGCCTCATCGCGGCGGTCCCACAGGAGGTGGCGCGCGTCGGCGCGCTGACGCCGACGCTCCGCGAGCTCGTGCGCATCGCCGACGACGCGGAGCGCAAGCGCCTCACGCGCGCGCGCTTGATCGCCTTCGGGCAGCTCCCGCCCGAGCAGCGGCAGCCGGTCGCGGAGGCCCGCAAGAAGGCGTGGGAGGTGGACCGGGACGTCCTCGAGCGCGACCAGAAGCTGGTCGACGAGATCCTCCCGACGCTCGACCCGGGCATCCGCTCCGTCTATCCCACGCCGTAGGGATGGACCTTCGCCACTCCGCGGAGCGCCTGCTCGTGCGCGACGCCGTCCGCGCCTTCGCGCGGGAGCGGATCGTGCCGAACGCGCGCGCGTGGAGCGAGGCCGGAGGCTTCCCGCCCGAGCTCGTGCGCGAGTGCGCCGCGCTCGGCCTCACCGGCCTCGCCGTGCCGGCCGAGCACGGCGGCGCGGGCCTCGACACGCTCGGCGTCGCCCTCGTGATGGAGGAGCTCGGCGCCGCGGACGGGTCCGTGGCGCTCACGCTCGCGGCGCACAACTCGCTGTGCATCGGCCACCTCCTCGTCGCGGCGAGCGACGAGCAGAAGGAGCGCTGGCTGCCGCCGCTCGCGCGCGGCGAGCACCTCGGCGCGTGGGCCCTCACCGAGCCCGGATCGGGGTCGGACGCTGCCGCGGCCCGGACGCGGGCACGCCGCGAGGACGGCGCGTACGTCCTCGACGGCGAGAAGCAGTTCATCACGAACGGCTCGCTCGCCGGCTTCACCGTCGTGGTCGCCGCGAGCGCCGAGCGGAAGCTCACGGCGTTCGGCGTCCCGCGCGGCGCGCCGGGGCTTCGCGTGGGCAGGCGCGAGGAGAAGATGGGGCTCCACGCGTCGGACACGGCGCAGCTCATCCTCGAGGGCTGCCGCGTGCCGGAGGCGGACCGCATCGGCGTCGAGGGGAATGCGTTCGCGGACGTGAAGCAGGTGCTCGACAAGGGCCGCATCGGCATCGGCGCCCTCGCCGTCGGCCTCGCGCGAGCGGCGCTCGAGACCGCGACGCGCTACGCGAAGGAGCGCCGCCAGTTCGGTCGCGCCATCGGGGACTTCCAGGCGATCCGCTGGAAGATCGCGCGGATGCGCACGGAGGTCGAGGCGGCGCGGCTCCTCGTCCATCGCGCCGCCGCGATGGCCGACGCCGGCGAGCCGTTCGCGCGGGCCGCGTCGATGGCCAAGCTCTACGCGAGCGAGGCGGCGACGCGCACCGCGAGCGAGGCGATCCAGGTGCTCGGCGGGTACGGCTACCTCGCCGACCACCCGGTCGAGCGCATCTACCGCGACGTGCGGCTGATGGAGATCGGCGAGGGCACGAGCGAGATCCAGCGGATCGTCATCGCGCGGTCGCTGCTCCCCGGGTGACCATCGCCGCGCCGGACCTCCTCGCCCGCGCGAGAGACGGGGACAAGCGCGCCACGGCGCGGCTCCTCACGGTCGTCGAGAACGACGAGCCCGGCGCCGCGGAGATCATGCGGGCGCTGTACCCGGCGACGGGACGCGCGCAGGTCATCGGCGTCACCGGTCCGCCGGGCGGCGGCAAGAGCACGCTCGTGTCGCGCCTCGCCGGCGCGTACCGCGAGACCGTCGCGCGCGTCGCGGTCGTCGCGGTGGACCCGTCGAGCCCCTTCAGCGGCGGCGCGATCCTCGGCGACCGCATCCGCATGCGCGACCGCTTCCTCGACCAGGGCCTCTTCATCCGGAGCATGGCGAGCCGCGGGAGCCAGGGCGGGCTGTCGCGCGCGACGCGGCGGGTCGTGAACGTGCTCGACGGCCTCGGCACGGAGGTGATCCTCGTCGAGACCGTCGGGGTGGGGCAGGAGGAGGTCGACGTCGTCCGCGTCGCGGACACCGTCTGCCTCGTCACCGTGCCGGGCCTCGGCGACGACATCCAGGCGATCAAGGCCGGCGTGCTGGAGATCGCGGACGTGCTCGTCGTGAACAAGGCCGACCGGCCGGGTGCCGACGAGACCGCGCGCGACCTCGCGCAGATGCTGACGCTCGGCGCCCCGCGCACGGACTGGAAGCCGCCGATCGTGCGGACGTCGGCGTCGACGGGCGAGGGCGTGCCCGAGCTCGTGCGCGCCATCGCGCGGCACCGCGAGTGGGCCACGGCGAGCGGCGAGCTCGAGGTGCGCAGGCGCGACGCCGCCCGCGCGGAGGTGGCGACGCTGCTCCGCGAGACGCTCCTGCGCGAGCTCGAGGATCGCGCCGGCCAGGCCGCGGTCGAGGAGGCGGTCGCGCGCGTCGCGGCGCGCGAGCTCGACCCGTACGCGGCCGTCGAGGCGCTCCTCCGGGGCCGGTGACGGTCACCGTCCGGTTCGTCGGGAGCGGCGACGCCTTCGGGAGCGGCGGCCGGCTCCAGGCGGCGATCTTCGTCGACGCCGGCGACGTCCGCTTCCTCATCGACTGCGGTGCCTCGTCGCTCGTCGGGCTGAAGCGCCTCGGCATCGATCCGGCGCGCATCGACGCGATCCTCGTGAGCCACTTCCACGGCGACCACTTCGGCGGGCTCCCGTTCTTCCTGCTCGACGCGCAGTTCTTCTCGAAGCGGGAGCGGCTCCTCGTCGTCGGCCCGCCGGGCGTGCGGGACGCCGTGGGCCGGGCGCAGGAGGCGCTCTTCCCCGGCTCGCGCGCCACGCCGGCCTACGAGGTCGAGTACCGCGAGGCCGCGCCGGGCATCGAGGTCCGTGCCCTCGGGCTCACGGTCGCCTACGTTGCCGTGGACCACACGCCGGGCACGGCGGCGCACGCGCTGCGGGTGAGCGCGGGCGGGCGCACCATCGCGTACACGGGCGACACCGCGTGGTGCGACGCGGTCGAGGAGGTCGCGGAAGGCGCGGACCTCCTCATCGCGGAGTGCTACGGCTGGGACCGGGCGATCCCGAAGCACCTCGACCACGCCACCCTCGTCGCGAACCGCGCGCGCCTGCGCGCGCGCCGCGTCGTCGTCACCCACCTCGGCCCGGCGGCGCTGGCCCGCGAGCGCGAGGCCGCGTTCGAGGTCGCGCGCGACGGCATGGAGGTCGCGCTCTGATCGAGCTCACGCTCTTCCGGACCGGCGGCGTCGAGATCGTCCGCTCCGCGTTCGCGCCGTGGCTGCCGCCGGAGGAGGGCGCCGTCATGACGTACCAGCCGGTGTGGAGCGCGCTCCTGCGCACGCCTGAGGGGAACATCCTCTTCGACACCGGGCTCCACCCCGTCCACATCTCGCGTCCCGAGGCGACGTTCGGCCCGCGCACCGGCATGCGCGTCGTCATGGCGGACGCGGACGCGATCCTCTCGCGGCTCGGCTCGCTCGGCGTCACGCCGGGCGCCGTCGACGTGGTCGTGAACAGCCATCTCCACTTCGACCATGCGGGGAACGACCGCGCGTTCCCGAACGCGACGTTCGTCGTGCAGCGCGAGCACCTCGCGCACGCGAAGGGGAAGCCGGACTTCCCGGGCGTGTACTGGGCCGACCCGGCGCTCCGGTTCGTGCCGGCGGAGGGGCGCATGCGCGTCGCGAAGGGCGTGGAGGTCGTCCCCACGCCGGGGCACGCGCCCGGCCATCAGTCGCTCGTCGTCGATCTCTCCGAGAGCGGCCGTGTCGTGCTCTGCGGCGACGCCGCGTACACGCGCGAGAACCTCGAGCGCGGCGTGAGCGCGCAGCCGGACGCCGCCGCGGGCGACGCCTCGCTCGCGCTCATCCGCTCGCTCGTCTCGGACGACCTCGACCGCGCGTTCCCGAGCCACGACACGACGCAGTGGGAGCGCTGGCGTCGCGCTCCCGCGTCGTACCGCTAGGCCGGCGAGGGGCCGCGGTGCAGGGCGACCGTCAGAGGCCGAGCGCCTTCTTCGCCTTCGCAGCGTCGGCGACGCCGAGCGCGAGCCGCTTCTTGCCCGACGTCTCGCCCACGACGTACACGGCGTCGATGTTCACGCCGGCGTCGGCGAGCTTCCGCGCCGCGGTCGCGAGCGACCCCGGCCGGTGCTCGAGGTCGAGCGTGACGACCTCGCGCTCGCCGGACACGGCGATGCCCGCCTGGTCGAGCGCCGCCTTCGCCTTGTCCGGCTCGGCGGTGATGACGCGGATGTCTCCCGAGCCCCCCGCCGTGCTCGCCGCGAGCGACTCGATGTTCACGCCGGCGGACCCGAGCGCCTCCGCCAGCTTCGCGAGCGACCCCGGCCGGTCCGGCAGCGAGACGCGCAGCTCCTTGGTCATCGCTCCCCTCCCGCCGCGAACATGCGGCGCCCGTATTCTGCGCGCGAGGTGAAGCCCCAGGACCGCCTCGAGCGGCTGCGAGCGGAGACGGCGCAGGGCGGCGGGCAGGAGCGCATCGACCAGCAGCACGCGAAGGGCAAGCTGACCGCGCGCGAGCGCCTCGACCTCCTCCTCGACGAAGGCTCGTTCAACGAGATCGACCGGTTCGCGCGCTCACGGCCGAACGAGGGCTCGCCGGGCGACGAGCGCTTCCTCGGCGACGGCGTCGTGACCGGCTTCGGCCGGATCGACGGCCGGCTCGTGTACGTGTTCTCGCAGGACTTCACGGTCTACGGCGGCTCGCTGGGCGAGGCGCACGCCGCGAAGATCGTGAAGGTCATGGACCTCGCGACGCGCAGCGGCGCGCCGATCATCGGCCTCAACGACTCGGGCGGCGCGCGCATCCAGGAGGGCGTCGTCTCCCTCGGCGGCTACGCCGACATCTTCCAGCGGAACGTCTGGGCGAGCGGCGTCATCCCGCAGCTCTCCGCGATCATGGGTCCGTGCGCGGGCGGCGCGGTGTACTCGCCCGCGATCACCGACCTCGTCGTGATGGTGCGCGGTACGGCCTACATGTTCGTGACCGGGCCGAACGTCGTCCGAGCGGTCACGCACGAGGAAGTGACGCAGGAGGACCTCGGCGGCGCGGACGTGCACGCGCAGAGGAGCGGTGTCGCGCACTTCGAGACCGACGACGAGGTCGCGTGCCTCGCGCTCCTTCGCCGGATCGTCGGCTACCTGCCGTCGAACAACCTCGACCCCGTGCCGGTCGTGCCCACGGAGGACCCGGCCGGCCGCGAGGACCGCGAGCTGGACGCCGTCGTGCCGGAGCAGCCGACGAAGCCGTACGACATGCGCGACGTCGTCCGGCGGATCGTCGACGACGGCGCGTTCCTCGAGGTGCACGAGGGCTGGGCGCGGAACCTCATCTGCGCGTTCGCGCGGCTCGACGGCGGGACGGTCGGCATCGTCGCGCAGCAGCCGATGGTGCTCGCCGGCGTGCTCGACATCGACGCATCGACGAAGGGGGCGCGGTTCGTGCGGTTCTGCGACGCGTTCAACATCCCGCTCGTCACGTTCGTGGACGTGCCCGGGTTCCTGCCGGGCGTGGCCCAGGAGCACGGCGGGATCATCCGCAACGGCGCGAAGCTCCTGTACGCGTTCGCGGAGGCCACCGTGCCGAAGCTCACGGTCATCACGCGCAAGGCCTACGGCGGCGCGTACGACGTCATGTCGAGCAAGCACATCGGCGGCGACGTGAACCTCGCCTGGCCCAGCGCCGAGATCGCGGTCATGGGACCCGAGGGCGCGGTGAACATCCTCTACCGGGACGAGCTCGCTGCGGCGACCGATCCCGACGCGCGCCGCGCCGAGCTCGTGCGCGAGTACACCGAGCGGTACGCCCACCCCTACATCGCGGCCGCGCGCGGCTACGTCGACGACGTCATCGAGCCGCACGAGACGCGCCCGCGCCTCATCGCGGCTCTCCGCGCGCTCGCGGGCAAGCGCGCCGCGAATCCGAAGAAGAAGCACGGGAACATCCCGCTGTGAGAGCTCGCTCCTGACGCGGGACGGATCCCCCCTCCGAAAGGTCCTCATCGCCAATCGCGGCGAGATCGCGGTCCGCGTGATCCGCACGTGCCGCGAGCTCGGCCTCGCCACGGTCGCCGTGCACAGCGACGCCGACCGGACCGCGCCGCACGTGCGCCTCGCCGACGAGGCGTACGCGATCGGCACCGCGGCGGCGCGCGACTCGTACCTGCGGATCGACCGGATCCTGGAGGTCGCGAAGCGCGCCCGCGCCGACGCGGTCCATCCCGGGTACGGCTTCCTCTCGGAGAACGCGGACTTCGCGCAGGCCGTCGCCGACGCGGGGATCGCGTTCGTGGGGCCGCCCGCGAGCGTGCAGCGCGCGCTCGGCGAGAAGACCGCGGCGCGCCGCCTCGCGACGTCGCTCGGCGTGCCGGTCGCCGAGGGGACGATGGAGCCGGTGACCGACGAGCGGGACGCCCGCGTGGCGGCGGACCGCGTCGGCTACCCGGTGCTCCTCAAGCCCGCGGGCGGCGGCGGCGGAAAGGGCATGCGCGTCGTGCGGTCGGCCGCGGAGCTCGCGGCGGCGTGGCGCGGCGCGACCGGCGAGGCGCTCGGCGCGTTCGGCACGGCCGGGATCCTCGTCGAGCGCTACCTCGAGGGCGCCCGCCACGTCGAGGTGCAGCTCATCGCCGACCGGCACGGCTCCGTCGTGGCGCTCGGCGAGCGCGACTGCTCGATCCAGCGCCGCCACCAGAAGCTCGTCGAGGAGACGCCCGGCCCGTCCGTCGACGGGACCTTGCGCGCGCGGCTCTTCGACGCGGCGACGAAGATCGCGAGGGCGGCGCGCTACGAGAGCGCCGGCACGGCGGAGTTCCTCGTCGGCCGCGACGGCAGGGTCGCGTTCCTCGAGGTGAACACGCGCCTCCAGGTCGAGCACCCGGTCACGGAGATGGTCACGGGCGCCGACCTCGTCGCGCTCCAGCTGCTCGTCGCGGCCGGCGGGCGACTGCCCTTCGCGCAGGCCGACGTCCGGCCGCGCGGCGCGGCGATCGAATGCCGGATCACCGCGGAGGACGCCTACGCCGGCTTCGTGCCGCAGGCCGGACGCGTGACGATCCTCCGGGAGCCGAGCGGCCCGGGGGTCCGCGTCGACGGCGCGCTCGAGCCGGGCTCCGTCGTGCCGTCCGAGTACGATCCGCTCCTCGCCAAGATCGTCGCGTGGGGCGCGACGCGCGGCGAGGCGGTCGCCCGCGCGCGCCGCGCGATCCGCGAGACGACGATCGGCGGCATCCCCACGACGCAGCCGTTCCACCTCCACGTGCTTGGCGAGCCCGACTTCGTCGCCGGGCGCTACGACACCTCGTACGTCGCGACCCACTGGCCGCCGCCCGAGCCGGCGCTCCAGGGCTCCGCGCTCGCCGCGGCCGCGCTCGTCGCGACCCTGGCGCGGCGCGCCGCTCCCGCGCCCCGCGTGGACGACGATGGCGCGTGGTCGCGCGCTGCCCGCGAGGAGGCGCTGCGCTGAGATACCAGGTGACCGCGGGCGCATCGTCGGCCACGGTGGAGACCACGCCGGACGGCCGGTGGCTCATCGACGAGCACGTCGTCGCGGCGGACGTGCGGCCCGCGGGGCGCGACCGGTGGGTCGTCGTCGCCGACGGGACCTCGCACGAGGTCGCGGTGCTCTCGCGGTCGCCGCTGCGGCTCCAGGTCGACGGCCTCGAGGTCGCGGTCGCGGTCGCCGACGAGCGCGAGCTCGCGGCCGCGCGCGCCGGGGGCGCCGCCGGCGCGGCGCGCCAGGAGGTCCGCGCGCCGATGCCCGGCCTCCTCAAGGCGGTGCACGTCTCCGAGGGCGACGTCGTGGAGCGCGGCACGCCGCTCGTCACGCTCGAGGCGATGAAGATGGAGAACGAGCTCGCCGCCGCCGGCCGGGGCCGCGTCACCCGCGTCGCCGTCGCCGCGGGGACGAAGGTCGAGGGCGGCGCGCTCCTCGTCGTCGTGGCCGCCGAGTGATCCGGCGCCTCGCGCTCTCGTCCGCGCTCGTCCTGGTGCTCACCGTGGTCGTCGCCGTCCTCATCCTGTTCTACCGGCCGCACCCGGCGATCGACGGCGACATCCGGCTCCTCGGCATGCACGAGCGCGGCGAGATCGTGCGCGACCGCTACGGCGTGCCGCGCATCTTCGCGCGCAACGCGCACGACCTCTTCTACATGCAGGGCTACGTCCTCGCGCAGGACCGCCTCTTCCAGATGGACCTCTACCGGCGCGCCGCGCACGGCCGCCTCTCGGAGGTGCTCGGCGAGGTCACGCTGCCCGCGGACAAGCTGATGCGCACGCTCACCCTCGCGCGAGCCGCCGAGCGCGACGTCGCGCTCATGTCGCCGGAGGCCCGCGCCGCGGCCGACGCGTTCGCCGAGGGCGTGAACAAGTTCCTCGAGCAGCACGGCGAGTCGCTGCCGTTCGAGTTCCTCCTCCTCGGGTACAAGCCGGAGCCGTGGACGGCGGTGGACTCGGCGGCGATCGTGAAGCTCCAGACCTGGGACCAGGCCGTGAACCTCCAGACCGAGCTCGTCCGCATGGCCGCGGCCGCGCGCCTCGGGCCCGCGGCGCTCTCCGCGCTCTTCCCGTCCGCCGACGGCGCGACGCGCGACGACGCGCCCGCGTGGCGCGCCATCGGCGGCTTCGTCGGCGCCGGCGCCGGCGTCGTGGGCGTGGACGCGCTTCGCGCGCTCGTCGGCGACGGCACCGGCGGCGCGGGCTCGAACTGCTGGGCGGTCGCCCCGCGCAAGAGCGCCTCGGGCCGCGCCCTCTTCGCGGGCGACCCGCACCTCGGCATCCGCAACCCGTCGATCTGGTACGAGGTCGGCCTCGAAGGCGCGGGCTACAAGGTCGTGGGCTTCACCATCCCGGGCGTGCCGGGCGTGATCCTCGGCCACAACGAGCGCGTCGCCTGGAGCCTCACCGTCGCGTACGTCGACCAGCAGGACCTCTACCTCGAGCAGCCGGACCCGCGCGAGCCCGGGCGGTTCATGTTCCGCGGCGCGAGCGAGCCGGCGCTGGTGACCCGGCACCAGATCCGCGTGCGCGGGCGCGCCGACACGGTCCCGCTCGACGTCGTCGCCACGAGGCACGGCCCGATCGTCACGCCCGTGCTCAAGGGGCAGATCGCGAGCTTCGCGCTGCGCTGGACCGCGCTCGACGGCGGCCGGAACCTCGACGCGATCCTCGCGCTCGACCGCTCGCGCGACTGGGACAGCTTCCGCGCGGCGCTCGGCATGCTCGAGGGCCCCGCCCTGGTCCTCTGCTACGCCGACGCGGACGGGCACGTGGGGTGGTCGCTCGCGGGACGCATGCCGCTCCGCGCCGGCGCCGACGACGGCCGCCTCCCGCTGCCGGGCTGGGACGGCGCGCACGAGTGGCAGGGATCGCTCGACCCGCGCGAGCTCCCGTTCGCCTTCGATCCGCCCGACGGCTTCGCGATGTCGGCGAATCACCTCCAGTTCCCGTACCGCTGGAACGCGGGGTCGCGCGACGAGTGGGACGGCGGCTTCCGCGCGGCGCGCGTCGTCGAGACGCTGCGCGCGGCCGAGAGAGTGTCGGCCGAGTCCTCGCGCGTCCTCCAGACCGACGTCGCGTCGGTGCCGGCGCGCCGGCTTCGCGAGGCGCTGAGCGCGGCACAGCCCTCGAGCGCGCTCGCGTCGGCGGCGCAGCGGATCGCGCGCGACTGGGACGGCGTGCTCGGCGCGGACTCCGCCGGCGCGGCGGTCTACGAGGCCTGGCTCCTCCGGATGGTCGAGCGCACCTTCAAGGACCGGCTCGGCGACGCCGTGTACGGCGAGTGGGTGTCGCACGGGCGGCCGTTCGTCGCGCTCCACCGGCTCGCCGAGCGGCCCGACGATCCGTGGTTCACGGATCTTGGCTCGGGCGCGCGCGGGCGCGACGCGATCGCCGCGCTCGCCCTCGAGGACGCCGCGAAGGACCTCGCGTCACGGCTCGGCGGCGACCCGTCGAAGTGGCGCTGGGGCGCCCTCCACCGGATCACGTTCGCGCACCCGCTCGGCTCGGTGCTGCCGTTCCTCAACGTCGGCCCGTTCGATCGGCCGGGTGACGACGACACGCCGAACGACGCGCCGTACGACCTGCTCGCTCCCTACGCGATGAAGAACCACACCTCGCTGCGGACGATCGTGGACTTCGCCGACGTCGAGGGCGCGCTCTCGGTGCTCCCGCTCGGCCAGTCCGGCCTGCCGCTCTCGGGGCACTGGGGCGACCAGACTCGCCTCTGGCTCGAGGGCCGCCTCAAGCCGATGCCGCTGTCGCGCGAGCGCGTCGCCGATCCGGAGGGCCGGCTCGTCCTACGCGCGCACTGACCGCCGCGAGCCGGCGAACGCCGACAGCGCCGCGGCGAGCGCGGCCGCGGCGAGCGCCCACGTAGGCGCATCGGGCACCGGAGCGAGGAGCGTCCCGCCGGCCAGGTCGAGCGCGCCCGCGTCGCCCGGATGCGTGCCGCCGCACAGGCCGGCGCGGAGCGAGCCGTCGACAGCCTCCGCGAACACCGTGTATCGCTCGCCCACGCGCATTCCCTCGAGTCCGCAGCTTGCACCGCTGACGACGGACCGCACGGCCGCGTTGAGGGGGACGGCGCCCTTCAGCACGCGCTCGACGGCGAAGCGGTAGGTCACCGGATCGATGCTCGAGAAGGTGAGCGCGTCGGGGAGCCGGTCGACCTCGGCGAGCCGCCCCACGAACACGGCGTCCGCCCGTGCCGCGTGCTGGACCTGCGTCTCGGCGGAGCAGGAGCAGGCAGCGGCACCGGTCGAGAGCGGCAGGAGCATCAGCGCGACCAGCAGCGTGAGCAGGAGCCTCACGATGCTGGAACGGACGCGCCGCGCCGCGCGTTCCATACCATCCGGAGGATGGCAGAGCCACGCCGCAGCCGCGACGTCGGCGAGTGGGAGCGGACGACGCACGCGGAGGCGACGAAGCGGCTCCCCGAGCGCGGGACCTTCAAGACCACCTACGGTGCCGAGGTGCCCGCCGTGCACGTGCCGGACGCGGCGTACGAGGAGGCTACGGCCTCGCTCGGCCATCCGGGCGAGCCGCCGTACACGCGCGGCGTCCAGCCCACGATGTACCGCGGCCGGCTCTGGACGATGCGCCAGTACGCCGGCTACGCGGGCGCGGCGGAGTCGAACGCCCGCTACCGCTACCTGCTCGCGCACGGCCAGACCGGTCTCTCCGTCGCGTTCGACCTGCCGACGCAGATGGGCTACGACGCCGACGATCCGCGCGTCGCCGCGGAGGTCGGGAAGGTCGGGGTCTCGATCTCCACGCTCGACGACATGGTCGAGCTCTTCGACGCGATCCCGCTCGCGGACGTGACGACGTCGATGACGATCAACGCGACCGCCGCGATCCTCCTCGCGATGTACGTCGCCGCCGGCGAGCGGCAGGGCCTCTCGCCGAACGTCCTCCGCGGCACCGTCCAGAACGACATCCTGAAGGAGTACATCGCGCGCGGCACGTACATCTTCCCGCCGCGGCAGTCGATGCGGATCGTCACGGACATGTTCGCGTGGTGCGCCGAGCACACGCCGCGCTGGAACACGATCTCGATCTCCGGCTACCACATCCGCGAGGCGGGAGCGGACGCGGTGCAGGAGCTGGCGTTCACGTTCGCCGACGCGATCGCCTACCTCGACGCGGCCATCCAGGCGGGGCTCGAGGTGGCGAGGTTCGCGGGCCAGCTCTCGTTCTTCTTCGCCGCCCACTCGACGCTCATCGAGGAGGTGGCGAAGTACCGCGCCGCGCGGCGGATCTGGGAGCGGATCATGCGCGAGCGCTATGGCGTCACGGATCCCGCGGCGACCACGCTCCGCTTCCACACCCAAACGATGGGCTCGACGCTCACGGCGCAGCAGCCGCTCAACAACCTCGTGCGCACGACGATCGAGGCCCTCGCCGCGGTCCTCGGCGGGACCCAGTCCCTCCACGCGAACGCGTACGACGAGGCGCTCGCGCTCCCGAGCGAGGAGTCCGCGCGGATCGCGCTCCGCACGCAGCAGATCATCGCGGAGGAGTCAGGGGCAGCGGACACGATCGACCCGCTCGGCGGCGCGTACGCCGTCGAGCACCTCACCGCGGAGATCGAGCGGCGCGCATTCGAGGAGATCGCGAGGATCGACGCGCAGGGCGGCGCGCTCGCCGCGCTCGAGCGTGGCTACCAGCAGAAGAGGATCGAGGACTCGGCGTACGAGGCGCAGCGCGCGGTCGAGGCGAAGGAGCGGCTCGTCGTCGGCGTGAACGCCTTCGTCACCGACGGCGGCGCCGTGCCGGAGACGCTCCGGGTCGACGACGCGGTGCTCGCGCGGCAGCGGGACCGGCTCGCGCGGGTCCGCGCGCGCCGCGACGCCGCCGCCGCGTCGCGGCTCCGCGCGGAGCTCGTCGCGGCCGCGCGGTCCGACCGGAACCTCATGCCCGGGGTGCTCGCCGCGGTGAAGGGGGACGTGACGCTCGGCGAGATCTGCGAGGACCTGCGCGGCGTGTTCGGCGTACACGCGCCCGCGCGGCGGTGAAGGCCGGCGCGCTGCACCACGTCGCCGTGGCCGTCCCGTCCCTCGACGACGCCCTTCCCTTCTACACCCGCACGCTCGGTCTCGCGGCCGGGCCGGTGCACGACCTCACGGAGCAGGGCGTGCGCGCCGTGTTCGTCGGCGCAGCGGGCGCGCTCCTCGAGCTCATCGAGCCGACGGACCCGGGCTCCGGCGTGGGGCGGTTCGTCGCCGAGCGCGGCCGCGGCACGCTCCACCACGTCTGCTACGTCGTGGACGACCTCGCGTCGCGCCTGCGGGAGCTCGCGGCGGCCGGTGTCGAGCTCGTGGACGCCGCGCCGCGCCGCGGCGCGCTCGGCGACGTCGCGTTCCTCCACCCGCGGGCCTCGGGCGGCGTCCTCGTCGAGCTCCTCGACCGGGCGACCCTCCGCGCTCCGCATACTGGAGAGGGATGAGGCCGCGCATCGCGCTCACGCTCTCGCGTCCCGACACGCCCGAACGGACCGCGGCCCGCGCGCGCTACGTCGCCGCGCTCGAGGCGGCCGGCGCGGAGGTCATCCCGGTCGAGCCGGGCGGCCCGGCGCCGGCCGCGTTCGACGGGCTGTGCCTCGCCGGCGGCGAGGACGTGGAGCCCGCGCGCTACGGCGCGGAGCCGCATCCGCGCCTCGGCGCGGTGGACGCCGCGCGCGACGCGACCGAGCTCGCGCTCGTGACGGCGGCCCTCGCGGCGGACGTGCCGGTGCTCGGGATCTGCCGCGGCCTGCAGGTGCTGAACGTCGCGCTCGGCGGCGCGCTCGTGCAGCACGTGGAGGGGCACGAGGCGACGGCCGACGCCAAGCACGAGATCGTCGCGCGGCCCCACACGCTCCTCGCGGAGATCTCGGGGACCGCGCCCTTCACGGTGAACTCGCGGCACCACCAGGCGGTCACGGACCGAGAGCTCGCGCCGAACGTCTGCGCGTCCGCGTGCGTCGGCGAGCTGGTCGAGGCGCTCGAGTCGACCGAGCACCGCTTCGTCCTCGGCGTGCAGTGGCATCCCGAGCGCACCGCCGAGGTGGACCCCGCCGCGCTGCGGATCTTCGACGCGTTCGTCGCGGCGGCGCGCGAGCCGGTCGCGAGCCGGTGACGGCGGGCGCGACGGCGCCCGCGACCATCGACGTCGGGCACGAGGCCTGGGCCCGGCGCTGGACCTACCGGGAGGACGGCCGCTTCACGCTCGAGGCCGCCGAGCTCGTGCGTCCCGAGGACGCCGCGCGCCGCGACGGCGGCCTCGCCGTCGGCTCCGGGCGGGCCGTCCGCGTCGCGCTCCTCGTCGCCGGCGACGACCGGGCGGAGGCAGGCGCGCGCGCCGCGCTCCTCGCGGGCGGCGCGCAGCTCGTTGCGACGCTGCGCGCGGGCGACCGCGGGACGCTCTCTGAGCGCGCGGCCGCGCTCCGCGCGGCGCGTCCCGATCTCGCGCTCCTCCTCGCGACCGACGGGCGCGGGGCCGAGGGCGCCACCGACCTGGCCGAAGCGCTCCGCGCGGGATGCGGGCGCCAGCAGCCGGCACCCGGCGTGCTCGTCGCGGGCGAGCCGCGAACGACGCTGCGGCTCCACCGCGTGCTGGACGAGCTCGCGGTCGAGGTCCTTTCCGATCCGCGCCGCGACGACGGGCACGCCGCGATCGTCGGGCGGTGCCGCGAGCTCCGCCGCGGCGCCGACGAGGGGCTCGTGCTGCGCGACGAGGCGCTCGCCGCGCTCGCGCGCGCGCTGGCGCGCATCGCGGGCGCGGCCGCCGTCGCGGTGGACGTCACGGGGGACCTCACCTCGGTCGTCCGCGCGGATCCGGGGGGCCGCGTCGCCGCCGTGCACGCGTCCGGCATCGGCGTCGGCCGCGGCGCGGACCTCGTGGTGGCCCGCGCGGGCCTCGACCGCGTGCGCCGGTGGGTCCCGTGGCCGGTCGACGGCCCGTCCCTCCTCGAGCGCGTCTTCAACCGGGCCCGCTGGCCGGACGCGGTGCCGGCCGGCGTCAGCGCGCTCGTCCTCGAGATCGCCCTCGCCCACGAGGCGATCGCGCACGCGCTCGAGACCGCGGACGCGGCCGGCATCCCGAGCGCGCCCTTCCGCGACGCGCCGCTCGTCGTCCTCTGCGGCCGGCCCGCGATCCTCCCGCGCCCCGCGCAGACGCTCCTCCTGGCGCTCGACGCGATCGTCCCCGCCACGCTCTGCTCGGTCCTCCGCGACGGCAGCGACGCGCTCGTCGCCCTCGGCGCGCTGTCCTCGCGCGCGCGCGACGCCGATCCCGCGGCGGCGATCGCCGTGGAAGTGGAGGCGCGTCACAAGGCCATCGCCCTCGTGGCGCCGCTCGACGCGCCCCGGCCGACCGTGCGCATCCGCACCGAGGCGGGCGCGCGGGAGGAGCGGGTCCCGCGTGGGGCGCTCACGGTGATCGACGCGAAGGGGACGGTCGAGCTGGAGGCGGCGGGCGCGCCGCTCCGGGGCAGCGGCGTCGCGGGCCCGCTCGGTCTCGTGCTCGACGCGCGCCGGCCGCTCGAGCTCCCGCCCCGCGACGCCGAGCGCGTGCCGCTCGTGCGCTCGTGGTACGACGCGCTCGGCGCGCTCCCCCGGATGTCGCCGTGAGCTGGCGCTACGGCCGCTGGTCGGTCGAGCACGCCGTACCGTTCGGCGCGTCCGACCACCTCGCCGCCGGCGACCGCGTCTCGGCGGGCGACGTGGTCGCCCGCGGCGGCCAGCTCGGCACGCCGGTGCGCCTCGCGGGCCCTCCGGACGAGCTCCGCGTCTCCGTGGGCGCCGAGGTACGGCGCGGGACGCCGATCGCGCGCCGCGGCGGCCGCTTCGGCCGTCCGCTCACCGCGCCGATCGACGGCCTGCTCGTGCACCGCGAGGCGGACGGTCGCCTGTGGCTCGCGCCGGTCCTCGGCCGCTGGGAGGTGCGCTCGGCGATCGACGGCGTCGTCGCGCGATCGGACGACGCGTCGGTCGTCGTCGAGGGCGACGCGTGGTGCCTCGAGGGCGTCGCGGCGTACGGCCCGGACGCCGTCGGCGCGCTCGTCCTCGCGGTGGACGCCCCGGTCGACGAGCTCCAGCCGCAGCGCATCGACGTCCGCTCGCGAGGCGCGATCCTCGTCGGCGGAGCGCGCGTCGCGGCCGAGGCGATCACGCGGGCGTACGCCTGCGGCGTCGCGGCGTGCGTCGCGGGGGCGATGCCCGCGGGCGGGCTGCGCGCGGTGTACGGAGAGGACGTCGGTGCGGACGGCCTCGCGACGCGCGACGACCGGCCGACCGTCCTCTGCCTCATGGGCTTCGGCACCGCGGCGCTGCCGGACGAGGTCTTCCGGCCCTTCGTCGCCTTCTCCGGGAAGCGCGCGGCGGTCCACACCGCGTCGGCCCGCCTCTTCGTGTTCGCGCCGCCGCACGACGCGGTCGCCGGAGCCGCGCCCGCGCTCGTGCTCGCGGACGACCACGGTGGGATCCGCCCGCTCACGGGCGATGCCGCGGTGCTCGGGCCGCAGGTGTTCCCGAGCGAGGTGATCGCCGACGCGATCCTCGCGGACGGCGCGCCCGTCCCCGTCGCGAACGTGATCGCGTTCGACGTGCGCCGCTGATGCCGCGGCGCAAGCGGCGCGGCGGCGCGCAGCGCGAGAAGGAGCGGCTCATCCGCTCGCTCCAGCGCGCGCTGCTCGTGGTGATGCTGATCGGCCTCATCCCGATCGGCCTCTTGTTCGGCTGCGGCGGGCGCACGGAGGGTCCGTGCTCCGTACCGAGCGACCTCTATCTCTTCGTCACGGCGGGCGTCCTCGGCGCGTTCATCGGACTTACCATCCGTATCGTCCGTGAGCGTCGCTCGATCGAACGCGCGAAGCGCTGATCCCGACGCGATCGAACTCGTGAGCCACTCCTCGCTCCACACGGAACGGCTCGGCGAGCGCCTCGGTCGCGCGGCGCGGCCGAACGACGTCATCGCGCTCGAGGGCGAGCTCGGGTCGGGGAAGACGGTGCTCGCGCGGGGGATCGCGGCGGGCCTCGACATCGACCCGGAGACGGTCACGAGCCCGACGTTCATCATCCTCCACGAGCATCCGGGCGGGCGCCTCGCGCTCTTCCACCTCGACCTCTATCGTCTCGAGGGCGCGGACCTCGGCTCGACGGGCTGGGAGGAGTGCCTCGACGCCGGTGGCGTGACCGTCATCGAATGGCCCGACCGCGCCGCGGGCCTCCTTCCCGAGGACCGCCTCGACGTGCGCCTCGAGCACATCGCCGAGTCGAAACGCGGCGTCACGCTGCGCGCGACCGGCCCGCGCTCCCGCGAGCTCCTGAACGGTGTCCGCGATGCTCTTGGCGCTTGACACCTCGACCGACTGGGCGTCGGTCGCAGTGTTCGACGGCCGCGTCGTGCTCGCCGAGGAGACCTGGCACGCGCAGCGGCGGCACGGCGAGGAGCTCTTTCCCACGATCGAGCGCGTCCTCTCGAAGAGCGGGACGACCCTCGCGTCGGTCGACAAGGTCGCCGTCGCGACGGGTCCCGGCTCGTTCACCGGCCTGCGCGTCGCGATCGCGTCGGCGCAGGGGATCGCGCGCGGTACGGACGCCGCGCTCGTCGGCATCTCCACCCTCGACGTGCTCGCCTACCCGCACGCCTCGACGAAGGTGAGGACCTGCTCGATCCTGCCCGCCGGCAAGCACGACCACTACGCGGCGATCTACCAGGAGCGGAACCGCGTGTGGAAGCGCCGCTCGCCGTTCATGGTCGGGCCGCTCGAGGAGCTCGCGCGGCAGATCGGGACGCACACGCTGTTCGTCGGCGAGATGGACGAAGAGGTCGAGGCGACCCTCCGCGCGCTCCTCGGGCCGCGCGCGCTCTTCGCCGCGCCCGCGTCGCGGGTGCGCCGCGCGGGCTACCTCGCGGAGCTCGGCTGGCGCGAGCTCGAGCGCACGACGCAGTCCGCGCTCGGCGAGATCGAGCCGATCTACGTCCGCCAGCCCAGGATCGGCGGGTCGTTCCAGCAGCCCTTCGCGCCCCCGCCTCAGGACGACGTGGCGCTCGGCCTGCCGAAGAGGGCGTCATGAGCCGTCGATCGACGAGCGGCTCCGCCGCGAGGAGCGAGCCGACCAGCCCTGAGCGTGGCTCCCGGCGGAGCCGAGGCGCTTGAGCAGGATGGTCTCGGTCGCCCCGGTCGTCATCAGCGAGATGACGCTCGACGACATCCCCGGCGTCCAGGTCGTGGAGCGCGCCTCCTTCAGCGTGCCGTGGCCGGCGAA
The DNA here is from genome assembly GCA_035708565.1 of Candidatus Limnocylindria bacterium. Lineage (GTDB taxonomy): Bacteria > Chloroflexota > Limnocylindria > P2-11E > P2-11E > JACDAF01. The sequence continues at coordinate 7,626 of DASSSF010000050.1, read as the reverse complement.
CGCGTTCCGCCACGAGCTCACGCAGAACAAGAACGCCCGCTACGTCGTCGCGCGGGAGGGCGACCGCATCGTCGCGTACGCGGGCATCTGGCTGATGGTCGACGAGGCGCACATCACGACGTTCGCGGTCCACCCCGACGCGCGGCGGCAGCGCATCGGCGAGCGCCTCCTCCAGCGCCTGTTCGAGATGGCCTACGCGATCGGGGCGGAGTGGCTCACGCTCGAGGTCCGCGCGTCGAACCTCCCCGCGCAGCGCCTCTACGAGAAGTACGGCTTCCGCCGCGCGGGCGTGCGGCGCCGCTACTACTCCGACAACAACGAGGACGCGCTCATCATGTGGACCGAGCGCATCCGCGATCGGTCGGTGAAGGACCGCCTCGAGAAGCTCAAGAAGGAGCTGGATTGAGGATCCTCGCCGTCGAGACGTCCTGCGACGAGACCGCCGTCGCGGTCGTCGAGGACGGACGGCGCATCCGCGCCAACGTCGTCGCCTCGCAGGCGGCGCACCAGCGGACGGGCGGGATCGTGCCGGAGGTCGCCGCGCGCGAGCACTTGCGAGCGCTCGACGGCGTCGCGCAGCAGGCGCTCCGCGACGCGGGGATGGCGCTGCGCGAGGTCGACGCGATCGCCGCGACCGTCGGACCCGGCCTCATCGGCGCGCTCCTCGTGGGCGCGAACTACGCGCGGGGCCTCGCGCTCGCCGCGGGCCTGCCCTTCGTCGGCGTGAACCACCTCGAGGGCCACGTCTACGCGAACTGGCTCTATGAGACCGAGGACGCGCCCCCCGAGCCCGAGCTCCCCGCGGTCGTCCTCGTCGTGTCCGGCGCGCACTCGGACCTCGTCCTCATGGAGGGCCACCGCCGCTTCCGGCTCCTCGGCCGGACGATCGACGACGCGTCGGGAGAGGCGTTCGACAAGGTCGCGCGCCTGCTCGGCCTCGGCTTCCCGGGCGGTCCGGAGATCGAGCGCGCGGCGAAGGAGGGCGATCCGAGCGCGTTCCCGCTCCCGAAGGCGTGGCTGCCGGATCGCTACGACCTGTCGTTCTCGGGCCTCAAGACCGCGGTCCTCCGGCTCGTGCGCACGCTCGAAGCGAAGGGGCCGGTCCCGGTGGCCGACGTCGCGGCGTCGTTCCAGAAGGCGGTCGTCGACGCGATGGCGGAGAAGGTCGCGCGCGCCGCGGCCGAGCACTCGGTGCGCACCGTCATGCTCGGGGGCGGCGTCGCCGCGAACTCGGCGCTCCGCGCGGAGATCGCGCGCCGCACGAGCCTCCCCCTGCGCGTGCCGCCGCCGCGCCTCTGCACGGACAACGGCGCGATGATCGGCGCGGCGGCCTTCTTCTCGCTCCGCCACCGGACCGGCGAGATCCCGGCGCAGGTGCGCTCGTCGATGCCGCTCGCGTGACGCGGGAGGCGCTCGTCGCGGCGCTCGACGAGGCGGGCGCGCGCGCGGCCGCGGGAGGCGCGCCGTCCGAGGAGGTCGCGGCGCTGCTCGCGCGGATCCTCACGGCCGCGTCGGCGACGCCGGAGGTGGGCGAGGCGCTGAGGGACGTGCCGGCGGGGAAGGCGACGCTCCGCTTCACCGACGCGCCCTTCGCGTTCGCGTTCGAGGCGGGGCAGGGGAGGCTCTCGGCGCGGGCGGTCGACCCGAAGGAGAAGCATGGGCCGCGCGTCGACGCCACGAGCGCGACGTGGCTCGGCCTGCTCGGCGGGACGCTCAAGCCGTGGCTCGCGTTCACGCGCGGCCTCGTGATCGCGCGCGCGGGCCTCACCGAGCTGCGCTGGCTCCAGCAGGTCGCGGAGCGCCTCCAGCATGGGTACCGCGAGGCGCGCGGCTAGCGGCAGTACCTCGCGCGCGCCCATGCCGCGAAGTCCGAGCGGAATCGCTCGGCGTCGACCCCGAGCACCGCCCTGACCACGCCTTCGGGCGGCGGCGAGGCCGAGCGCGCGAGGAGCGACCAGTACGCCTCCGTCCCATGGCGCTCGTACAGGAAGTCGATCATCCGCGCCGCGTACGCGTAGAGGTCGCTCGCGCGCTGGTTCACCGGCAGCACCGAGCCCGGGCCGGCCGCCATCTCCGAGTACGGCGGCGTGGCGGCGCAGCCGTCGCGCGGGAAGCGTCCGCGGTCGGTGCCGCTCTCCTTGTGGGCGTAGCCCTCGATCAGCCACCAGTCCGCCTCCCCGACCTCGAGGTCGCGGACGACCTCGTGCTGGAGCCAGTGGAGCGCTTCGTGGCGGAGCGTCTCGCGGGTGGAGCCCGCCGCGCTCGCGAGATCGGAGCTGAAGCGCGTCTCGAAGACGACCACGTCCACGCCGCCGTCCGGCCGCTCGAGCGTCCCGCCGGTGAGCTGGCAGCGCGCGTCGCGCGCGAGCTCGCGCGTAGGGACGATGCGCACGCTGAAGGGGCGCGGCGCTTCGACGGAGCGCTTGAGGAGCGCGAACGCGCGCGCCGCCGAAGCGGCGTCGCCGACCGCGTCGACGATCCCCTCGTCGATCGCGCGATACACGACCGGCACCCCGCCGACCTCTCGCCGGCGCTCCGGCCCGAGCTCCGCCGCGACGGGCTCGCTCACGTACCAGCGCCAGACCTCGCGCCAGATCTCGAACGGCGGCCGCGCGATGTTGTAGAGGGCGCCGGCGCGGCGGAAGTACATCCGCGCGACGCCGTCGCCCTCGCGCACGTACGCGCGGATGTACGTGCTCCGGAACTGCTCGATGCGGAGGATCCGTGGCGCTTCGGGCCGCACGCCGGCCTCGGCGACGAGGTCGAAGCGCTCCCCGAGGCACCGCCGCAGGTCGCCGCGGAACGGATCGACCGTGAGGAGGAACCCCGCGCGGTCGCCCGCGCGGAGCGTCTGGTAGTGGACCTCGAGGTGCTGCTGCAGCTCGTCCTGGAGCGTCGCGGTGATCGCGTTCGGCGGCGGCTCGGGCCGGCGCGGACCGAGCGTAGGGAGCGCGGCGAGGAGCGCGACGAAGACGAGCGCGATCACCGCCTGCGCGCTCGGACCGGGCGGCGGCGGCTCGCGGGTGCCCCACTCGATGGCCATCTTCTCTAGAGTCTGGGCGATGGCAGACGCCGTTCGGGCGCCGCGTCCGGGGCCCGAGCCGCAGCCGGCGGACGAGCGCAAGAAGGTCCACCGGGCGGAGACGAAGACGAAGACGCCGGTCGAGGCGAAGCGGCAGGGGCCGACGCTCGACGACGTCCGCCGCGACGAGCGCGTGCGCGTGTACATCCACGCCGCGAACCAGCAGACCGGCGCGATCGGCTACACGGAGCACGGCGAGCGCCACGCGAACACGAGCGCGGACGGCGCGCGCTTCATCCTCCGGTCGCTCGGCCACGAGACGCGGCGCTGCGAGCTCGCCGCGGTCGCGGGGTACCTCCACGACCTCGGTAACGCCATCACGCGCGACCGCCACGGGCAGACCGGCGCGCTCCTCTCGAAGGACATCCTCGAGAGCCTCGGCTTCGGCACGGAGGAGATCGCGCAGGTCATGGGCGCGATCGCCAACCACGAGGAGTCCGAGGGCGGGCTGCCGGTGAGCGCGGTGTCGGCGGCGGTCATCATCGCGGACAAGAGCGACGTGCACCGCAGCCGCGTGCGGAACCCGCAGACGACGGCGTTCGACATCCACGACCGCGTCAACTACGCGGCGACGGCGTCGGAGATCAAGGTCAGCCGCAAGGAGAAGCTCATCAGCCTCGATCTGGAGATCGACACCGACGTCGCGCCGATCATGGAGTACTTCGAGATCTTCCTGCCGCGCATGATGCTGTGCCGCCGCGCGGCCGAGTTCCTCCGCTGCCACTTCGCGCTCCTCATCAACGGGACGCGGCTCCTCTGATCGTCCCTTCTCCCGTCGCAGCTGTTCGCTGCTTCGGTCGTCACGCTCGCATCGCTCATTGAGCGGGTCTCGCTCCGGGGCCTCGCGGCTTCGGTCGCGCAACGCCTCCCTCGCCTGGTCCCTTACGCTTGGGGTCTTCATACGCCACCCGAGGAGGGCCGCCCCGATGGCGACGACCCGTGCGCGCCGCGCTGAGCGGCGCCGTGCCGAGCAGGCGATCGCCGCCGGCGGCGTCGTCATGCGGCAGGGCGACGGCGGTCCCGAGGTCGCGCTCACGGGCCGCCACAGCGACGGCACCTGGGTGTTCCCGAAGGGCACGCCGGACCACGGCGAGTCGCTCGAGGAGACCGCCGCGCGCGAGGTCCGCGAGGAGACCGGGCTCGAGGTGCGCCTCGTCCGTCCGCTCGGGACGGTCGAGTACTGGTTCTCGTCCGCCGGGCGCCGGATCCACAAGGCGGTCCACTTCTACCTGATGGAGGCGACCGGCGGCGACGTGTCGCTCCACGATCACGAGTACGACGAGGTGCGCTGGGTCCCCGTCGAAGAGGCGCGCCGGATGCTGTCGTTCGACACCTACCGCGAGGTGCTGGACCGCGCGCTCGACGAGCGCGCCGCGTGAGCGACCTCCTGCGGACGCCGCTCTACGACGAGCACGTCGCGCTCGGCGGGAAGATGGTCCCGTTCGCCGGGTGGGAGATGCCCATCCAGTACCCGACCGGCATCGTCGCCGAGCACCGCACGGTCAGGGGCGCCGTCGGCGTCTTCGACCTCTCGCACATGGGCGAGCTCTGGTTCCGCGGCGACGGCGCGCTGGCGGCGGTGGACCGGCTCGTCTCGAGCGACATCGCGGGGCTCGAGGTCGGCCAGGCGCGGTACGGCCTCCTCACGAACGAGCGCGGCACGATCGTCGACGACGTCATCTCGTACCGCACCGCGCCGCACGAGGTGCTCATGGTCGTGAACGCGTCGAACCGCGAGAAGGACGTCGCGCACGTGACGGCGCACCTGGGGCCGGGCGTCGAGCTCGAGGACGCGTCGGGCGAGACGGCCCTCATCGCCGTCCAGGGCCCGCGTGCGGCCGTCGTCCTCTCGACGGTCACCGACCTCGAGGACCGCGACGCGTCCATCGAGCGGCTCCCGGGGTTCGGCGTGACGAGCGGGCGCGTCGGCGGCGTCCGCGCGACCGTCGCGCGCACCGGCTACACGGGAGAGGACGGGTTCGAGGTCTTCGTGCCGTGGGAGCGCGCCGCCGGGCCGTGGAGCCGCCTCCTCGCGGCCGGCGCGAGCGCCGCCATCCGTCCGATCGGGCTCGGCGCACGCGACACGCTGCGGCTCGAGGCGCGCTTCTCCCTCTACGGCAACGAGATCGACGAGACCACCGATCCGATCGAGGCCGGGCTCGCGTGGACCTGCCATCTCGACAAGGACTTCGTCGGCCGGGACGCGATCCTCGCGAAGAAGCAGGCGGGGCCGTCGCGCCGCATCGTCGGCCTCGTGGTCGAGGGCGGCGTCGCCCGGCACGGCTTCCCGGTCGTCTCGAAGGGCGAGGTCGTGGGCGCCGTGACCTCCGGGACGTTCGGTCCGACGGTCGAGAAGAACATCGCGCTCGCGTACGTGCCGACCGCGCTGTCGAAGGTCGGGACCGCGCTCGCGGTGCGCATCCGAGACAGGGACGTACCGGCTACCGTGGTGAGGACGCCCTTCTACCGGAGGTCCACGTAGTGGACCTCCACGTACAGCGGGAACGCGAAGCGGGCCCGTCTTACAGGAGAACGTGAAGTGACCGATGTGCCGCAGGACCTCAAGTACACGAAGGAGCACGAGTGGGTCCGCGTCGACGGCGACGTCGCGACCGTCGGCATCACGCACTACGCGCAGGACCAGCTCGGCGACGTGGTATTCGTCGAGCTTCCCGAGAAGGGCGCGAGCGTGCGGCAGCACTCGTCCTTCGGCGTCGTCGAGTCGGTGAAGGCCGCCTCCGACGTGTACGCGCCGGTGTCGGGCGAGGTCGTCGAGCGCAACGTGAAGGTCATCGAGAGCCCCGAGCTCGTCAACAAGGCGCCGTACGCGGAGGGCTGGCTCCTGAGGGTGCGCCTCAGCGACAGGAGTGAGCTCGGCGGCCTCCTCTCGGCCGGCGACTACAAGGGCCACATCGGCGAATGACGTCCCGGAACCCGTACTCGCCGCACACCGACGAGGACCGCGCGGAGATGCTCCGGGCGATCGGCGCGAAGAGCGTCGACGACCTGCTCGGCGCGATCCCCGCGGACGCGCGGATCACAGGCTACGGGCTGCCGTCCGCGCTCTCCGAGGCGGAGCTCACCCGTGCGCTCACCGAGATCGCGTCCGAGAGCCGGCCTGCCGGCGCGGGCCCGTTCTTCCTCGGCGGGCCGGTCCAGCGCCGCTACATCCCGGCGGCCGTACCGGCGCTCGCGTACCGCGGCGAGTTCCTCACCGCGTACACGCCGTACCAGCCCGAGGTGAGCCAGGGGACGCTGCAATCGATCTGGGAGTTCCAGTCGCTCATCTGCGAGCTCTTCGCGCTCGACGTCGCGAACGCCTCGATGTACGAGGGCGGCACCGCGCTCGCCGAGGCGGCCCTCATGGCCGTACGGCTCACCGGGCGGCGGAAGGTCGTGATCGCGCGCGAGGTCTTCCACCAGTTCCGCGAGACCGTGCACACGTACGCCCGCGGACCGGAGATCGAGATCGTCGAGGTGCCCGCGGCCGAGCTCGCGTCGCGCGCCGAGGGCGCGTCGTGCCTCGTGGTCCAGCACCCGGACGCCCGCGGCGCCCTCGTCGACGTGCGCGCCATCGCCGACGCCGCTCACGCGGCGGGAGCGCTGCTCGTGCAGGTCACCGAGCCGCACGCCTGCGCGCTCCTCGAGCCGCCCGGCGCGCTCGGCGCGGATATCGCGGTCGCGGAGGGCCAGCCGCTCGGGATCCCGATCTCGTTCGGCGGCCCGCACCTCGGGATCATCTCCTGCCGCGAGGCGCTCGTCCGTCAGATGCCGGGGCGCATCGTGGGACGTACGGTCGACGCGAACGGCGTGCGGGGCTTCGTGAACACGCTCCAGACGCGCGAGCAGCACATCCGGCGCGAGAAGGCGACGAGCAACATCTGCACGAACGAGGCGATCGCGGCGATCACGGCGGCGATCTACCTCGCGCTCCTCGGGCCGCGCGGCCTGCGAGCGGCCGCGGCCCGCGGCGTCGCCGCGGCGCACGCCCTCGCGGGGCGCGTCGCGAGGATCCCCGGATGCCGCGTCCCCGAAGAACCCTTCTTCGACCGCTTCGCGATCGGCGTCCCCGAGAGCGCCGCCGCCGTGGACGCGCTCCTCGCCGACGGCATCGTCGTCGGGCGTTCGGACGACGGGCTCGTCGCGCAGTGCACGGAGCTGACGACGGAAGCGGACGTCGACGCGTTCGCGTCGTCGCTCTCGCGCGCCGTGTCCGGCGCGCGCCAGCCGGTGCCCGCATGACCGGCGCGGCCGTCCGCACGCAGGTCATCCCGCCCTCCGGCGCGGTCACCGACGGCCCGGCGCTCGAGCCGCTCCTCTTCGAGCTCCACCGCGCCGGACGCACCGGCCGGCACGTCGCCGACGCGGCGGCGGACGGCGCGATCCCGGTCGCGTTCAGGCGCGTCGCGCCGCTCGCCCTCCCCGAGCTGACCGAGCCGCAGGTGGTCCGCCACTTCACGCACCTCTCGCAGCTCAACTACTCGGTGGACACGGGCTTCTACCCGCTCGGCTCGTGCACGATGAAGTACAACCCGAAGTCGTCG
>DASSSF010000049.1:0-2022 GCA_035708565.1 Candidatus Limnocylindria bacterium | reverse complement strand
CCCGGGTCCGCACGCGGCGCACTTCCCGGACGCGGAGGCCTTCTTCGGGGCCGAGTGGCGCGTGTCCGAGGCGAGCGACCGGATGGGGACGCGCCTCGAGGGGCCGCCGCTCGCCGGCGCCGGCGCCGAGCTCATCACCTGCGGCGTCGTCGCAGGCGCCGTGCAGGTGCCGCGCGGCGGGTCACCCATCGTGCTCGGACCTGATCACCAGACGACCGGCGGCTACCCGGTGGTCGCGACCGTCGCGACCGCCGACCTCGGCGCGGTCGCTCAGCGCTTGCCGGGCGAGCCCTTGCGCTTCTTCGCGGTGGACCCGGCGGCGGCGGTCGAGCGGCTCGCCTCGGCGGAGGCCGCCCTGGCCGCGATCGCGTGACGGAGGGCGAGGAGGTCGAGCACGGCCTCCATCGCCTCGGCGCCCTTGTTCCCTTCGCGTCCGCCCGCGCGCGCCTCGGCCTGCTCGATCGTGTCGCAGGTGAGGAGCCCGAACGGCACGGCGACCGGGTAGGTGAGCGAGACCTGCATGAGGCCGTCGGCGACCGCGCGCGAGAGCACCTCGAAGTGCGGCGTCTCCCCGCGGATGAGCGCGCCGATCGGGACGACCGCGTCGAACCGTCCGGTCTCGGCGAGCAGGGCGACGGCGGCCGGGAGCTCGAACGAGCCCGCGACCCCGAAGCGCTCAACACCGAGCCCGGAGTCCCTCGCGACCTTCTCCGCGCCGCGCGCGAGCGCCTCCGTGATCTCGTAGTTCCACCGCGCGACGACCATCGCGATGTGCGCCTTCGCGTGGAGCTTGGCCGGCTCGGGCCGGCCCTTGCCCGCTACGGCCGCTCTCCGTCGATGACCGACAGGAGGTGGCCCATCTTCGAGCGCTTCGTGCGCAGGTACGAGCGGTTGGAGTCGCGCGGCGCGGTCTCGAGCGGCACGCGCTCCACGACCTCGAGCCCGTACAGCGAGACGAGCTTGTGCGGGTTGTTCGTGAGGATCCGCACGCGGCGCACGCCGAGGTCGCGCAGGATCTGCACGCCGATGCCGTACTCGCGCTGGTCGGCCTTGAACCCGAGCTTCACGTTGGCCTCTACCGTGTCGAGGCCGCCGTCCTGGAGCTCGTACGCGCGCAGCTTGTTCATGAGACCGATGCCGCGGCCCTCCTGCCGGAGGTAGACGAGCGCGCCGCGTCCGTCGGCGGCGATCTTCTCGAGCGCCTGGTCGATCTGGTCGCCGCAGTCGCAGCGGTACGACCCGAAGACGTCGCCGGTGAGGCACTCGGAGTGGACGCGCACGAGGACGGGCTCGCCGTCGGCGACGTCGCCCATCGTGAGCGCCACGTGCTCGGCGTCAACGTTGCCGTACCGCGCGTGGTAGCCGTGGACGGTGAACTCGCCGTGCGCCGCGGGCAGGCGCGCCGTCGCGATGCGCTCGACGAGGCTCTCGCGCTCCATTCGGTACGCGATGAGGTCCTTCACGGTGATCATCCGGAGCCCGTGCTTCTTCGCGAACTTCGCGAGCTCCGGCAGGCGCGCCATCGAGCCGTCCTCGTTCGTGATCTCGCAGATCACGCCGACGGGCTGCATGCCGGCGAGGCGCGCCAGGTCGACCGCCGCCTCGGTCTGGCCCGCCCGCACGAGGACGCCGCCCTCGCGGGCTCGGAGCGGGAAGATGTGGCCCGGCTTCACGAGGTCGCGCGCGCTCGCGCGCGGATCGGCGAGGACGGCGATCGTCCGCGCGCGGTCGGCGGCGCTGATGCCGGTCGAGATCCCCTCGCGCGCGTCCACGCTCACGGTGAACGCGGTGCCGAGCCGCGCCTCGTTGTGCGACACCATCTGCGGCAGGTCGAGCTCCTCGAGCCGCTCGGGGATCATCGGCACGCAGATCACGCCGCTCGCGTGCCGCCGGATGAACGCGACGTGGTCCGCGGTGCACGCCTCGGCGGCCATCACGAGGTCGCCCTCGTTCTCGCGGTCCTCGTCGTCGAGGACGATGACCATCTTCCCGTCGCGGATGTCCGCGACCGCGTCCTCGATC
>DASSSF010000048.1:0-24868 GCA_035708565.1 Candidatus Limnocylindria bacterium | reverse complement strand
CCGAGCTCACGCTCGCGAAGGCGCACCTCGCCGCGGCCGACGAGCGCCACACGGAGGCGCTGTCGATCGCGCGAGCGGCCGCGCGCGAGGCGCGCGCGGCGTCGGACCTCGCGCTGGCGCTCGACGCCGAAGAGGCCGTCGCGCGCTCCGCGTCGGCGGCCGGCGCCCGCGACGAGGCGCGCCGCGCGCGGGAGCGCTCGGCCGAGCTCGCGTCGGCGGCCGGCGACCTCGCCGCGCTCGCGCGCGCGCTCCACTCGCAGGCGCGGGCCGCGCTCGACCGCGACGATCCCGCCGAGGCCGAACGCATCGCGCTCGAGCTCCTCGCCGACCAGTCCCGGCTCGGCGACGCCGCCGGCCAGGCCGACGCGCTCCGCGCGCTCGCCGAGGCGCAGCTCCGCATGTCGCGTCCCGACGAGGCCGGCCGCGCGCTCGAGCGCGCGCTCGCGCTCGCCGGCCCGCGCAACGCCGACGGCCCGCTCCCGGCGGATCCCGCGGCCACGCTCCGGCTCGTCGCCGAGGCCGCGCTCGACCGCGGGGACCGCCGCGCCGCGCGGTCGTCGCTCGAGGAGGCTCGCCTCCTCATCCCCTCGTCGCCGCGGGCGCGACACCTCCAGGCGCTCGTCGCGGCGGACCTCGCGCGCGTCGCGCTCGCCGACGGCGACGTCGCCGGCGCGGGCCATCACGCCGCGGCGGCCGACGCGGCGCGCCGCGAGCACGCCTGCCGCCGCTGCGGCGCCGACATCGCGGCGACGCTCGTCTCCGTCGCGCTCGCGTCGGGCGACGCGGAGGCCGCGCGCGCGCACCGCTCCGACGGCCTCGAGCAGGCGCTGCGCCTCGACCTTCCCGCGGCGCGCGCGCGGATCGAGCGCGCGTTCGAGGCGGGCGCGGACGGCGCGAGCGCGGCGAGCGCGGGCTAGCCGGGAAGGATCGCCGCTACATCGGGCTGACGAGCTGGAAGTAGTTGTCATCCGGGTCGGCGAGCGTCGCGACCCAGGTGTCCTCCGGCCAGTCGTCCATCCGGTAGGGCTCGCGCACGACCCGCGCCCCCGCTGCGGCGAGCTTGGCGAAGTCGCCCTTCACGTCCGAGCTCTCGATGTTGAGGAGGATCCGCCCGGGCTGGGTGTTCTTGCCCTTCACCTCGGTGTGCGGACCGACGGTGATCCAGCCGTCGCCGATCTTCCAGCCGGCGTAGCCGCTGTCCTCCATGCCCGGCTTGCCGAAGACCTTCGTGTAGTACTCGGTCAGACGCTTCGGGTCCTCGGACCCGATCAGAACGCTGTTGAGGTTCATGCGTCACCTCCACTGACCGTCGACCCGCGCGAGCCGCGGAGCCCATCGGTCGGCCCTACGCTACGCCGCCGCTACAGGGAGAACTCGCCGGGCGCGATCCGCTCGCGGCCGCGCATGTACGGACGCAGCACCGCCGGGATCTCGAGCGAGCCGTCCGCCCGCTGGTAGCTCTCGAGGATGGCGATCATGAGCCGCGGGAGCGCGAGCCCCGAAGCGTTGAGGATGTGCGGGTGCTCGGGCTTCGCGCCCAGCTCGCGCCGGAAGCGGATGCCCGCGCGCTCGGCCTGGAACGGCCCGCAGTCGCTCGCCGACGACACCTCGAGCCACTCGTTCGCGCCCGGCCCCCAGGTGTCGACGTCGAAGCCGCGCCACGGGTTGAAGCCGAGGTCCGCGGTGCACCGCTCGTGGAGCCGGACCGGCAGCTCGAGCCTCTCGAGGACGTCCACCGCGAGCTGCGTCATGCGCTCGAGCCACGCGGGCGAGTCCTCGGGCAGGCAGAACACGACCATCTCGACCTTGTCGAACTCGTGGCCCCGCTTGATGCCGCGCACGTCGCGGCCCGCGCTCATCTTCTCGCGGCGGAAACACGCGGTGTACGCGACGTACCGGAGCGGGAGCCGCTCCGCGGGGATGATCTCGTCCCGGTGCAGGCCGACGAGCTGCGGCTCCGCGGTCGGCACGAGCCAGATGTCGTCGTCCCCGTCGCGGTACAGGTTCTCGTCGAAGTGCGGGAGCTGCCCGGTCGCGCGGAGCGTCTCCGCCTTCGTCACGAACGGCGGATAGATCTCGGTGAAGCCCGCCTCGAGCTTGAGGTCGATCATCCAGGTGATGAGCGCGCGCTGGAGCGCGGCGCCGGCGCCGCGGAGCACGTAGAAGCGCGAGCCCGCGAGCTTCGTGCCGCGCGGGATGTCGAGGATGCCGAGCGACTCGCCGACCTCCCAGTGCGGCCGCGCGGCGAAGTCCATCTTCCGCGGCTCGTCCTTGCGGACGATGACGTTGTCCTTGTCGCTCTCGCCCACCGGCACCTTCGGATCGATGACGTTCGGGATCCAGAGGACCTCGTCCTCGAGCTCGCGCTCGAGCGGGACGAGGTCGTCCCGGATCGCCTTGATCTGGTCGCCGACCTCGCGCATGCGCCGCTTCGTGGCGTCGTCGGGCGGGCCGCCCCTGCTCGCGGCGTTCCGCTCGGCCTGGAGCCGCTCGGCCTCGGCCTTGAGGCCGCGCACTCTCGCGTCGAGCGCGACGAGCGCGTCCACGTCCGGCCTCGTGTACCCGCGCAGCCGCACGGAGCGCTTCACTTCCTCGGGATCGCCGCGCACTCTGTCGATGGGTCGCATCGGCGAGCGATCGTACCCTCTCGTGGATGAGCGCGGCGCACGACGTGATCCTCGTCGCGTTCGAGGGACCCGACCGCTACTCCTTCGTCGGCGGCCTCGCGACACGCATGAACGACCTCGCGGAGGCGCTCGCGGCGCGCGGATCGCGCGTGCGCCACATCTTCGTCGGCGACCCGAACGCGCCGCACGTCGAGGAGCGCGGAGGCGTGCTCCTCGAGCGATGGGCGCAGTGGATCAGCGCGCACCACCCGCGCGACTGCTATGACGGCGAGGACGGGAAGCGCCGCGACATGGCCGTCTCGCTGCCGCCGCATCTCGCCGACCTCGTCGCCGATGCGCGGCGGCGGGGCCGCCGGGCGGTGGTGATGTTCGAGGACTGGCAGACCGCCGACATCGCGGTGCAGACGCACCTGCGCCTCGAGGTGCGGGGCCTGCGCCAGGCGGCGTCGCTCTTCTGGACGGCGAACAACACCTACGGCTTCGGGAACGTCGACTTCCCCACGCTCGGCCAGGTCGCCGTGATCGCCACGGTGTCCCGCTTCATGCGGGCGGAGCTCGCGCGCGAGGGCGTCGACCCCGAGGTGCTCCCGAACGGGCTCGCCACGCGCTACCTGCGCCCGCTCGGAGCGGAAGGACCCGCCGTGCTGCGCGACGCGTTCGGCGACCGGCCGACGTTCGTGAAGGTCGCGCGCTTCGACCCCGACAAGCGGTGGCTCTGGGCGATCGACGCGGTCGCGCACCTCCGCGACCGCGGGCTCCGGCCCCGTCTGCTGATGCGTGGCAGCAGGACCGCCTATGCCGACGCCGTGGGCGAGCGCATCGCGGCGCGCGGCCTCGGCGTACACCGCCTCGCGCTCCCGGCCGAGGCGCCGGCGCGCGACGTCGCCGCGGCGGTCCGCTCGAACGCGGCCGAGGTGCTCTTCCTCGACTTCTTCATCGCCGAGGACGTCCTCCGCGGGCTCTACGCGGCGGCCGACGGCGTGCTCGCGAACTCCGAGAAGGAGCCCTTCGGGCTCGTCGGCCTCGAGGTGATGGCATCGAGCGGGATCCCGTACGTCGGCCGGACCGGCGAGGACTACGCGATCCCGTACGGCAACGCGATCGTCGTCCAGTCCGACGACCCGCGCGAGCTCGAGGCGCACATGGCGACGCTGCGCGGCGATCCGGCGCTCGCGCGCCGCATGCGCGCGGAAGGGCGCGCGACCGCGGCGCGCTTCGCGTGGCCGAACATCCTGCCGGCCTACGAGGCGGCCTGGGAGGCGGCGGCCCGCCTGGGCCGCTAGGCGCGGGAATGCGGGAGCCCCGGTCCGTGCGCAACGCCCTGATCGCGGCGGTCGCCCTCGCCCTTTCGCTCGTCGTGGTCGCCGTCCTCGCGGGCCGCGACGGCGCGCCACCGGCGGCGTCACCGTCGCCGACGGTCGCGGCCGCGACCCCGACCGCGGCGACGAGCCCGAGCGCGACGCCGTCGCCTTCGCGGGGCGCGACCGCCTCACCGGCGCAGGACCGCTTCGTCAACGCCGCGCTCCGCTACTCGCTCGCGTTGCCGCCGCCGCTCTGGCACAGAAGCGCGTGCGGGACGTGGGGACCGGACACGTCCGGCGGTGGCCCGCCGCGCGGCCACGACACCTTCATCGGTGTGCCGGAGCGCGAGTACGAGGCGTGGGACGTCGGCGGCCTCGCCATCGATCACGTCACGGTCTTCGTCGAGCGGAACCCCGAGCGGCTCTCGCCGCGGGGCTGGGCCGAGCGCCGGCGGGTCGTGTTCCTCACGGACGTCACGTTCGCGGGCCGGCCCGCCGTGACCGGACGGCTCGAGAGCGACTTCAGCCCGGGCACCGACGCCGTGGCCGTGTTCGTCGCGCAGGGCGACGTCATGTATCAGGTCACGCGCGTGGCGAAGGTCGGTTCGACCCGCGCGCCCGAGCTCGACACGATCGTCGCGTCGTTCCGCCTCGAGCCCGCCGCCGTCGCGCCCGCGCCGACGCCGCCGGCCTCACCCGCGCGCTCGGCCGAGCAGCTCGCCGATCTCCTCGCCGACGCCTTCTCGCGGAAGGACCCGGCGGCGCTCGAGCGGATGCTCACCGGCTGCGTGACGCAGGGCGCGGCGCAGGGCGGCGCGAGCGCGCGACCACGTGAGCCATACGTCGAGATGCTCCGCGAGCGCTTCGCGCGGGGACTGACCGTCACGGTACGTACGAGGCCGCTCGCCCAGTGGTCGCCCGGCGCGTTCGTCGCGGAGTCGACGTGGCGCGAGCCGGGTCAGCCCGATCGAGAGGCGGACCTCATCCTCGTGCCGGACGGCGCCGCCTGGTACTGGCAGGGCGTGATCACGTACTTCATCCCGCGCCCGACGCGGTCCCCCTAGGAGGAGCGCTCCTCCGCCGGCAGCATCGCGCCGCCGCGCGCGGCGACCTGGCCCGCGAGGCGCGCGGGGTCCATGAGCGGCGCGCGGACATCGTCCGGCGGCTCGCTCCCGGCGAACCACCAGATGACCTCGAGGTTCGCGCGGAAGAGCTGGTCGAAGACGGCGTCCTCGGGGCTCGAGTTGCGCGACGAGTACCACCAGAACCAGTCGCTGCCCTCCGCGACGAGCAGCGGCTTGCGCACGCTCGCGGGCATGTCGCGCACGCCCCCCCACTGCCGCTGCGCGAAGCGGCGCGTCCGCTCGAGCGCGTTCCAGGCGCGCAGGTGCGACTGCTCGCCGATCCACACGCGGTAGCTCGCGTCGATCCACGAGCCCGAGTGGAGCTGCGGCAGCTCGACGGTCGGCGGGTTCTGGTCGAGGAACTCGCTCACGCGGACGGTCTCGAAGCGGTCGTCGGCCTCGAGCGCGCCGTAGAGGCGCCGGAGGAAGTCGTTCCCATTGTTCGGGTAGCCCTCCCAGGCGTTCTCGCCGTCGAGGATGACCGACGCGAGATAGGGGCCGCCGTCCTCCGGCAGGCGCTCGCGCGCGGCGCCGAGCCGCCAGAGGAAGTCCGCGACCGCGTTGTTCGGGTGCATCTGGCCATACGCGAAGCCGATGCGGTCGGAGAGCACGTGGTCGCGGAAGATGACCGCGCCACCATGCTTGAGCCGGTACGGCCGGTAGAGGTGCTGCGGCTCGGTGAGCGCGCCCGAGTCGTCGCGGCCGAACCCGACACCGATCGTGCGCGAGAGCACGCCCTCGTCGGACGCGAACCAGTCGAGGCCCGCGGCCGCGATCGCGTCCGCGACCTCCGGCGACACCGCGCCCTCCGACGGCCACACCCCGCGCGGGCGCGACCCGAACGCGCGCTTGTGCGACGCGACGGCCTCCTCGAGCTGGTACGCCGCGTCCTCGTAGAACTTGAACGCGGGCTCGGGGAGCATCGCGTGCTCGTCGCTGCGGCGCGCGACGTCGGTGTCGATGAGGAGCGGCAGGATCGGGTGGTAGTAGGGCGTCGTGAGGATCTCGGCCTGCCCGTCGCGCTCGAGGCGGTGGTAGAGGTGCGGGACGCCGGACGCCATGAAGCGCTGGCGGTTGATGACGTAGCGCACGTCCTCGCGCGTGTAGCGCTTCCCCTTCGCGCGGAGCGCGTCGAGCCGCGCGTCGGACCTCACGTCGTCGGGATCGATCCACGCGAGGTTGAACCAGAGCGCGAGGTCGATGAAGTACTCGTCGCTCAAGAGCTCCTCGCGGCCGCCGGCCGCCATCGCGATCGTGAGGAGCCGGCGGTACTCGTCGTGCTGGTGGATGACGTTCCCGTGGTGGATCGAGAAGAACCGGCGGAGCATGTGGCGCCGCTCGTCGGGCTCCAGCGTCGCCTCGACGGTCCGCATCGTGAGGCGGATGTCCTCGTCGTCCGCTCCCCGCGCGTAGTCGTCGAGCTGCTCGCGCAGCGACGGCACCATCGTGAAGCTCGCCTTCACGCCGGGGAACTCCTGGAGGAGCCGCGCCATGTGGAGGTAGTCCTTGGAGGCGTGGAGGCGCACCCACGGCAGCACGAACTCGCTCGTCTGCGGATGCTTGTAATACGGCTGGTGCATGTGCCAGATGATCGCGACGGGGAGCTTCCCCTTCATCGGGCCGCTTCTTCCAGCCTCTTCCGCACGAATTCAGGGTCGTCGCGCACGAGGGTCACGAGCAGCCAGCCCGCTCGGGGGCCGTTCGGCTTTCCGATGAACGCACTGTAGAGCGCGGCGAAGGCGTCGCGCGGCGCCCTCCCGTCCCACACCCGCTTGGCGGCCTCGTACAGCTCGGCCTGCATCGCCTCGGGATCCACGGCGCCGAACGCGATCCTCGCGACCTCGGAGAGGTAGCGCTTCTGTTCCGCCGAGAGCGCGAGCTGCGGCAGGGTCCCCGCGATCCCGTACTTCGCGTCGTCGGGCGCCCAGCGCTCGAGCCACGCGCGCGCGAGGTCGATGCGGCGGCGCAGGTCGCGCTCCTCGCGCTCCGTGAGCGCGCTCCCCTTGCGCCGCGCCGCCTCGGCGAGCGGATCGATGCTCGGGATCTGGAGCCAGTCCGCGACGATCGAGAAGCGCACGCGGAACGGGATCGGCTCTACGTCCTCGCTGAGCTGGCTCAGCGCCCAGACCCTGCCGAGGTCGCTCGCGGGCTCCGCGATGTACGCGTCGGCCGCGCGGTCGTACTCGTCCACGAGGCGCGGGAGCGCCGTGCCGGCGGGATCGAACTCGATGTGGCGCTTCGGATGCGTGCGGATCATGAGGAACCGGACGAGCTCGCCGGGATACACCGTGACGAGGTCCACCGCCGACGCGCCGAGGCCCTTCGACGTCGACATCTTCTTGCCGCCGATGAGGAGGAACTCGTGCATGAGGCCGACGGGCGGCTCCTTCCTCCAGACCTCGCGGTAGATCGCGTTCGAGCGCTCGCGCGACCCGCCCGCGGTGAGGAGGTCCTTCCCCGCCTCCTCGTACGTCACCCCGAAGTGGTCCCAGTCGGCGCACCACTGCTCGTTCCAGAGGAGCTTCGCGTTCCCCTTGAACGGCGAGATGCGCCCGCTGTGGCCGCAGCCCTCGGCCCACTCGACGTACGCCGGGAGGCACTCGTAGGCGACGGTCTTCCCGTCGTAGTCGCGCGCGAGCGTCGTGCCGATGCGTCCGCAGCGCTCGCAGATCACCGAGAGCGGCAGCCATCCCGCGGGATGCTCCACACCCGCGATCCGCTGGTGGATCGCGCGGATCGTCTCGGCGCTCCGCAGCACGAGGTCGATCTGCCGGTCGAGCGCGCCGCTCGAATAGAGGTCGCGCATCCAGTGGATCTCCTCGGGGTGGATCCCGAGGTCGTTGAACAGGTCGAGGTAGCGGCCCGCGTGGTATCGCGCGTAGTCGGTCGCCGCGCCGGGATCCGGCGACGGAATGCGACAGAGCGGCTTGCCCATGTGCGCGGCCATCCCCGCCTGCTCGCGCATCGACTGCGAGTCCATCGGGTCGTAGTCGTCGATCGTGAAGACGTAGCGCACGCGAAGGCCGTGCGCCTTGAAGGTGCGGTAGAGCGCGTCGGTGATGATCGGCCCGCGCAGCCCCGAGATCGGCACGGCGCCGGACGGCGTCTTCGAGTCCCGGATGACGTGAGGGACGCCGGGGCTGAGCAGGCGGGCCTCGGCGTCGGCCCAGAACACATCGGCCTCGCGCTCGGCCGCGGCACGCGCACCGTCGGCCGAGCGATGGATCCCGGGGACCGGGTCGTGCGTGGTCAGCTCACCGCCAGGATCTTCATCTCGACCGCGCCCGCCGGCGCGGCGACCCGGATGGTGTCGCCCTTCTTGTGCCCGAGCAGGGCCTTGCCCACCGGGCTCTCGTTGCTGATGCGCCCTTCGGCCGGCTTCGCCTCGGCCGAGCCCACGATCACGTACTCCACCGTCTCGCCGTCGCTCTGGAGCTTCACCGTGCTCCCGACCTCGACGACGTCGCTGTGCCCGTTCTGCTCGATGATGACCGCGTGCTTGATGGTCTGCTCGAGCTGGAGGATGCGGCCCTCGAGGAAGGCCTGGTCGTTCTTCGCCTGCTCCAGCTCCGAGTTCTCGGAGAAGTCCCCGAACTGCATCGCGGCGTGGATCCGCTCCGCGACCTCGCGGCGCTTCACGCTCTTGAGCTCCTCGAGCTCCGCTTCCATCTTCCGGAGGCCGTCGGCCGTCACGGGCACAGGCTTCTCGTTCACGTGTCCTCCCAAAACAAAAAGGCCCGAGGGGCCCGACCCCCTCAGCACCTTCTGTGGCCGAGTATGTGAGCGATAGTGTACGCCTCCCTACGGCGGCGGCTCCTCACCTGGTACGGCGGCGCCGGACGGGACCTTCCGTGGCGCCGGACACGCGACCCGTACGCGGTGCTCGTCTCCGAGGTCATGCTCCAGCAGACGCAAGCCGGCCGCGTCGTGCCGGCGTACACGGCGTTCCTCGCGCGTTACCCCACGCTCGACCGTCTCGCCAGCGCGCCGCTCGCCGACGTCCTCCGCGCCTGGGCCGGGCTCGGCTACAACCGGCGCGCTCGGGATCTGCACCGCGCCGCAAGGGCCGCGCGTAACGGGCTTCCGAGGACCCGCGAGGCCCTCGACGCCCTGCCGGGGGTGGGCCCGTACACAGCCGGGGCCGTGGCCTGCTTCGCCTATGGCCACGCCGAGCCGTTCGCCGACACCAACATCCGCCGCGTCCTCGGGAGGGCGCTCCTCGGCCGCGACGCGCGGGAGCGCGAAGCGGCCGAGCTCGACCGCGCCGCGATGCCCGCGCGCGACCCCGCGCGGTGGCACCACGCGCTCATGGACCTGGGCGCGACCGTCTGCGTCGCGCGGTCACCTCGCTGTGGCCGCTGCCCCATCGCGCCCGTCTGCGTCGCGCGATCGCGCGGCGCGGTCCCCGCCGCCGAGCGGCCGCGCCAGGCGGCGTTCGGGCCGAGCGACCGCCGCGTGCGCGGAGCGATCGTCGCCGCGCTGCGCGACGCGCCCGAGGGGCTGACGGTCCGGCGCCTCGCGCGCGCGATCGGCGACGAGCGCGTGCCGAGGCTCGTCGCCGCCCTCGAGACGGACGGGCTCGTGGAGCGCGCCGGACGGCGGACCCGCCTCCCCTCCTAGACCTCGACGCGCAGGATCGTCGCGAGCACCTCGGGCCTCTGCATCGCGCGCACCGAGGCCCTGCTCGCCGGGTACTTGGCCGCGTACGCGTCCGAGACGGCCTTCCGCAGCGAAGGCGTGTCGACGTGCTTCACCTTCACGGGGATCCGCGTCCGGCCGGCGACGAGCGCGCCCTTCCCGCTCGCGCGGAGCGCGCGATACCACTGCCCGCCTTCGCCCTTCACGGACGCGATGTACGGCACGCCGTCGATGACGACGACCCAGATGGGAACGCCGATCTTCCGCCCCTTCGCCGTCGTGACCTCGACCTGCACCTCCTTGGCACGGTCGAGCCGCGCGACGCTGTCGCTCATCCGAGCGGCGGTCCCGCGACCGCGAGGGCGTAGCGCTCGAGCCCGAGGAAGGAGCGCGCCGTCTCCACGACCTGCTCCTTCGTGACGGCGCGGAGCTCGCCGGGATAGCGGATGAAGTGCTCGGCGCCGAGGTCGAACAGCTCCGCCTCGAGCACCAGCTGCGCGACGCCGCCGGGGCTCTCGAGCGCGACGTCGAGCTCGCCCACGAGCTTGTCCTTCGCGAGCGCGAGGTCGTCGTCGGCGACGTCGCCCTCGTGGATCTTCCGCAGCTCGGCGAACGCGGTGCCGATAGCCCGCTCGACGTTCTGCGGGTTCACGCCCATGCGCACCGCCCAGGGCGCCTGGCCGCGGCTCGTGCCGAGCGTCGAGAACACGTAGTACGCGAGCCCGAGCTGGTCGCGGATCACGAACCCCGCGCGGCTCGCGAACGTGTCGGCGGCGAAGACCATGTTCGTCACGCGCGCCGGCACGAATCGCGGATCCGTCCGCGGCAGGCCGTGCCAGCCGAGGACGACGTCGCACTGCGTCTTGTCGGGGACCACCACGTCGCGGCGCAGCGCGCCCGACAGCGAGAGCGGCGGCAGCGTGCGGCCCGCGCGCTCGCCGGCCTGCGGCCACTCGCCGAACGCCTCCGTCGCGGCGGCGAAGGCGGCCGCCGGCTCGACGGATCCGGCGATCACGAGGTGCGCGGGCCCGGCGAGCACGGACCGCGAGTGGAACGCGCGGAGCTCGTCGGCCGTCGCGGTGCGCACGACCGCCGCGTCGCCGAGCGCGCGCGTGCGGAACGGATGCCGCTCCGGATACGCGAGCTCCCGCCAGGTGCGGTCCGCGACGGCGCGGGTGTCCCGCTCGTCCTCCTCGAGCTGCGCGAGCGTCTGCGCGCGCACGAGCTCGAGCTCGTCGTCCGCCAGCGCCGGGTGGAGCGTCGCCTCGCCCACGAGCCGCAGGTACGCGCCGAGATCGGGCGCGAGGCACTGACCGGAGAAGAACGCGCCGTGTCCGCCGACGTCGAGCCGGCCCACGGCGCCGAGCGCGTCGAGCGCCTCGGTCCACTCCTTCGCGCCGCGCCGCTGCGTCCCGCGCAGCATCGCCTGCGCGGTGAGGCGCGCGACGCCCGGACGGCCCTCGGGCTCCGACCACTGCCCGGCCTCGACCGCGAGCACCGACGCGACGGAGCGCAGCCCCGGGACCCGCACCACGGCGACGCGCAGCGGCCCGACGGACCGCCGCTCGACGCGCAGCCGCTCGAGCGCCGTGGTCAGGCGGCCTCCGGGATGAACCAGCCGACGGTGCGCGACCGCTCGGCGAACGTCGCGCGGGCCGCGTCACACAGATCCTCGGCGGTGACCGCGGCGACGCGGTCGTACCACTCGCCGATCGAGGCTCCCGCGCCCGTCGAGAGGAGCTGCCCGAGACGGAAGGCGCGGCCCGTGGTCGTGTCGCCCGGATAGGCGACGCCGGCGAGGGCCTGCCGCCGGATGCGGAGCATCTCCGCGTCGGGGATCGGCTCGCTCGCGAGGCGCTCCAGCTCCGCGCTCGCGGCGGCCTCGGCATCGGCGTGCGCGACCCCCGGGCGGAGCGTCACCTCGACGAAGAAGAGGTACGGATCCTTCGTCAGCTGGTAGGTCGCGTCGACCTCGGTCGCGAGGTCCTTCTCGACGAGCGCGCGGTAGAGGCGCGACGAGCGGCCGGAGGCGGCCTCGGCGCCGCCGCCGGCGCCCGCGAGCGCGGTCGCGAGGACGGAGAGCACCGGTGCGCGGGGGTCCGTCGCGCGCGGGGACTTGAACGCGAGCTGCACCATGCCGAGCGCGCCGCCCGCGCGGCGGACCACCACGCGCCGCTCGCCCGCCTGCGGCGGCTCGGGCGACCTCGGCGGGGTGACGGGCACCGCCGCGTCGACCGAGCGGAACGCGCGCGCCGCGGCGTCGGCGAGCGCCTCGGCCTCGTCGTCGCCCACGACGACGACGTACGCGTTGTTCGGCGCGTAGTGGCGGCGGTAGTGGTCGTAGAGGCCGTCGCGCGTCATGAGCTTGATGTCGTCCTTGCTCCCGATGACGCCCTGCCCGTACGGGTGCCGGTCGAACGCGACCGCCTGCACGGTCTCGCCGAGCAGGAAGGACGGTTCGTTCTCGTATCCCTCGCGCTCGCTCACGATCACCGTCCGCTCGGCCTCGGTCTCCGCGCCGTCGATGAGGGCGTTCCGCATGCGGTCCGCCTCGAGCTCGAGCGCGACCTGGTACCGGTCCCGCGGGACGGTCTCGAAGTAGCAGGTGACGTCCTCGTTCGTGAACGCGTTCCACTGCGCGCCGTAGCGCGCGAGGAGCTTGTCGAGATCTCCCTTGGGATGAGCGGGCGTTCCCTTGAAGAGCATGTGCTCGAGGAAGTGAGACATGCCGGTCGTGCCCGGGACCTCGTTGCGGCCGCCCACGTGGTACCAGACCCACAGCGAGATCACGGGCGCGTGCCGCGCCTCGAGGGCGTGGATCACGAGGCCGTTGTCGAGGGTGCGCGAAAGAGGCAGGTCTCCGCTCATCGGTGGAGCGAGTCTAGGCGAGGGGGTCGCCGCTCACGTTGCGCCCCGCGCGTGGCTAGGGCGTCCCGAACCTCGCCGCGAGCACCTTCCTGATCGCGGTCGCCGCGTCCTGGGACCCGTGACGGCCCGGCCGCTCCTCGAAGCCCTCGAGCACGGCGGTGAACGCGACCTGCGGGCTGGTCCACGGAGCCATGCCGACGAACCACGCGTTCACCCGCCCCGCCTCGCTCGTTTCCGCCGTTCCGGACTTCCCCGCGACCTCGACGCCGAAGCCGCGGAACGGGAAGTACACCGTGCCGTCGGGATCGGCGACGACCGCGCGCATGCCGTCGCGGATCAGCGAGAGCTCGGTGGGGATCGCGAGCGCGCGGCCGAGCTCGGCCTTCGCCCACTCCTTCGTCGGCTTTCCCTCGCGGTCCTGGAGGCGGATGACGAGGCGCGGCTTCCAGACGATCCCGTCGCTCGCGATCGCCGCGGCGTAGTTCGCCATCTGGATCGGCGTGGCGAGGAGATAGCCCTGGCCGATCGCGAGGTTCGTCGCGTCGCCCGGGTTCCACACGCGCTCGGCCGGCGAGGTGAACCGCTGCTGCTTCCACGCCGGGCTCGGCACGAGGCCCTCCTCCTCGAACACGAACTCGATGTCCGTCGCCTTCCCGAGCCCGAAGCTCTTCGCCTCGTTCGGAAGGAGGTTCGGGTCCTTGTCGTTGAGGCGCTTGCCGAGCTCGTAGAAGAAGGTGTTGCAGGAGCGCGCGAGCGCCGTCCGCAGGTCGATCGAGCCGAGGTCGCCGGACTCGTGGTTGACCTGCACCCACTGCGGGCCGTAGCCCGTCCAGCGGACCGGGCAGTCGAGCCGGTCGCCGGCCCGGAAGATCCCGTTCCGGAGCGCCGCCGCGGCGGTGACCATCTTGAACGTCGAGCCGGTCGCGTACTGGCCGAACGTCGCGCGGTTGAAGACGGGCTTCTTCGGGTCGGCGTTGAAGCGGGCGATCGCGGCGGAGTCGCCGCGCACGAACGCGTTCAGGTCGAAGGACGGCCGGCTCGCGATCGCGAGGATCTCGCCCGACCACGGGTCCTCCACGACGATCGCGCCCCGCTCCGCGCCGAGCGCGTCCTCAGCGGCGCGCTGCATCGCGGGATCGAGCGCGAGCACCGCGTCCGGCCCCGGCGTCGGGAGGCGCTCGCCGAGCATGACCACCGGCGTCTCGTTCGGCTCGACGACCGAGAGGCGCCAGCCGTACGTGCCGCCGATGAGGTCGTCGAGCGCCGCCTCGAGGCCGGTCTTGCCCACGAGGTCGCCCGGCTCGACGCCGCGCCCGGCCCTCTTCTTCGCGTCGTCCTCGCTCGCCTCGCCCACGTAGCCGATCGTCTGGGCCGCGAGGCCCGACGGGTACGACCGCGCGCGCACCGGCCGCGTCGAGACCCCCTCGATCACCGAGAGGCGCCCCTGGAGCGACGCGTCGAACACCGTCCTGATCGGGACGAACGTGTCGGCGCGCACCCACGACTGCGTGTACTTCGCCTTGATGTCGGCGCCGCTCATGCCGATCACGGAGCCGAGGCTCGCGAGCAAGCCCGCCTCGTCGCGGATCTGCCCGGGGATGACGCCCACGGAGATCGCGTCGACGAAGGTCGCGAGCTCGCTCCCGTCGCGCGCGACGATGCGGCCCCGGGTCGTCGGGAGACGCGTCATGCGCACGAGACGCCCGGTCGAGAGCTCCGGGAGGATCGCCTCGGGCGTCCACTCGATCTTCCAGATCGCCTTGTCCTTCTCGCCCTCGAGGACCAGGCGCAGCGGCGTCTCCTTCCGGAACTCGCCGACCCGCTGCGTCCGGAACGTGACCGCGAGCGCCACCGTCGCGCGGCGCGGGTCAGGCGAGCCGTCGGCGCCGCGCGGGCGCGTCGCGGCGCCGGCCTTCGCCTCGAGCGACGTGAGCGTCATCTCCTGCGCGATGCGCGGGAGGCGCTCGACGAAGCCCGCCTCGCCGACGCGCTCCTTCGAGGCGTCGGTGAGGAGGTCCCACATCGCGCGGAAGTCGCTCTTCTGCCACGCCTCCGCGTACTTGCGCGCGGTTGGCTCGGGGGAGGGCGGGCCGGGCTCCTGGCACGCGGAGAGGACGCTCGCGACGAGGAAGAGGAAGAGTAGCGGCCTAGTAGCCCGCCGCATGCCCGTCGCGGCGCGGGTCGGCGCCGCCGGCGAACCCGCCGCTCGGGTCGATCGCGATCGCCTGTGCGCCGCCGGTGACGTCATCCCACTCCCGGAGGAGCGCGATCTCGTGGCCCCTCGCCGCGAGCGCCTTCCTCGTCCCCTCGGGGAAACGCGCCTCGACGCGGAGCGTTCTGCCGGTCTCGTGATACCAGCGCGGCTGCTCGATGGCGTCCTGGACGGCCATCGCGTGGTCCACGAGCGCGACCGCGAGCTGGAAGCTCGTCTGGACCTGCGCCTGCGCGCCCGGTGTCCCGTACACGAGCCGCGGCTGCGAGCCGTCGAGGACGATCACCGCGTTGAGCGTGTGCACCGGCCGCTTGCCCGGCGCGAGCACGTTCGGCGACGCGGGATCGAGCGAGAAGCCCGTGAGCCGGTTGTTGAGCAGGATGCCGGTGCCGGGGACGACGACCGCCGCGCCGAACACGTGGAAGACGCTCTCGATGAGCGAGACGCAGTTCCCGTCGCGGTCGGCCGCGGCGAGGTACGTCGTGTGCGCGGGGACGCCGAGCGCGCCGTGCTGCGCGCGGTCGGCCGCGCGGCTCCCGATCTGGCGCCGGCGCTCGGCGACGAAGGCGGGATCGAGAAGGCGCCGCGCGTCGAAGCCGGTGCGGCGCGGGTCGCCCGCATGGCCGTCGCGGTCCGCGAAGGCCAGCTTCTTGATCTCCACCATCGCGTGGACGAGCTCGGGATCGAGCGGCGCGTGCTTCGCGAGGTCGAGGCCGCCGGCGATGGCGAGCTCCTCCATGAGGATGTGGCCCTGCGACACCGGCGGCTGGCCGAGGAAGCGGAGGCCCCGGTAGGCGACCTCGAGCGGATCGGGCCGGTCGGTGCGGTGCGCGGCGAGGTCCTCGGCGGTGATGGACCCGTCCGACCCCCTGACGCCCTGGGCGATGCGCTCGGCGAGCTCGCCGCGGTAGAAGGCGTCGGCCCCGGTCTTGGCGATCTCGTCGAGCGTCGCGGCGAGGTCAGGCTGCTGGAGGATCTCGCCGACCCGCGGCACCCGGCCGTGCGGGATGTAGGTCCGCGCCGCCTCCGGATCGGCCGCGATCCGCGCGCGGGCGTCGACGATCTCCGCCGCGAGGCGGTCGCCGACGGGGAAGCCCTCGAGCGCGTACATGGTCGCGTCCCGGAGCGCGCGGTCGAGCCCGAGGCGGCCGTGGTCCTCGAGGAGGTCGGCCCACGCGTGGACCGCGCCCGGCACCGTCGCGAGCACGGCGCCGGTCTCCGGGAACGCGGAGAGCGACGGGATCGCGCCGGGCGCCGCACCCGAGCCGTTGTACGCGGTGACCTCGCGCGTGCGCGCGTCGTAGTAGAGGACGAAGCAGTCGCCGCCGATCGACGTCGCGTTCGGCATGACGACGGCGCAGACGGCCGCCGCCGCGATGGCGGCATCCGCGGCGGATCCGCCGTCGCGCAGCGCGGCGATGCCCGCCTGCGTCGCGAGGTGGTGCCCGCTCGCGACCATGCCGTTCGCGGCGCGGACGGTGGGACGGTGCGCCACGAGACGCGATGCTAGCCGCGTCAGATCGCGGCGAGCACCGAGTCGACCAGGAGGGCTCCGAGAGCGGCGACCGCGAGCCCGAGGAGGAGCGACCCGCGCGGCCGCTGCATCACCGGCATGAGCGCGACGGCGAGCGAGAGCACCACGAGCTGCGGGCGGCCAAGCGCGAGGAGTCCGGCGAAGAGGATGTAGCCGATCGCGGTCCACCCGATGTACGGGGAGCCGCCGATCGCGACCACCATCGCCGCCACCGCGGCCGCCGCGGCCGATCCCCAGAGGACGAGGTCCGCGGTCGCGTCGGCGCCGAAGCGCCCGCCGGTGAGGAAGAAGGCGAGGAGGGCCATCGCGGTCGCGTCGAAGGTCGCGACGAGCGTCCGCTGGAATTGGCTCAGCGAGCGGGCTCCTGGCCGAGGAAGAGCCGCGTGTATCCCACCGGCTCGCCGGGCGCGAGCGGGACGGGGACCGTCCCGTCGAGGTGCATGAGCATCGCGTGCTCGTCGCAGGCGAAGCGCTTCGGACAGACCGGGCACTCCTCGGCGCTCTTCTCGGGGAGCCGGCCGAGGCTCGTGAGGACGAAGCCGCACTTCTGGAAGAACTCCGGCACGAGCGTGAGCGCGAACACGCGGCGGAGGCCGAGCCGCCGCGCCTCCTCGACGCACGCGGCGACGAGCGCCTTCCCCACCCCGCGGCCGGCACCGTCGGGCACGACCGCGAGCGAGCGGATCTCCGCGAGGTCGTTCGTGAGGACCGCGAGGGCGCAGCATCCGAGGAAGCGGCCGCCGTCCTCGGCGACGACGAAGTCGCGCAGGCGCTCGATGAGGAACTGCCGGCTCCGCTCGAGCATGCGGTCCTCGCGCGCGTAGCCGTTGATGACGTCCAGCATCGCGTCGACGTCCAGGGCGCGCGCGGGCCGGATGTTCACGCGAGGCGCTGCTTCGTCTTCGCGAGCGCCTCCCGCACACGGTCCGGCGCGGTGCCGCCGGGGGACGAGCGCGCCGCGAGCGACCGCCGCACGTCGAGCTCGTCGATCGCGCTCTGCTCGAACGCGTTGTGGTGCCGGCGGAGATCGTCGAGCGAGAGGTCGCGGAGCGCGACGCGGTTCCGCTGGCACTCCGCGACGAGCCGGCCGACGGTCTCGTGCGCCTCGCGGAACGGCACGCCGCGGCGGACGAGGTGGTCGGCGAGGTCGGTCGCGGTCAGCATGCCGCGCTCGGTCGCGCGGGCCATCGCGTCGCGGTCGATCCGCATCTCGGAGATCACGAGCCCGAGCGCCCGCAGCGCGGGAACGACCTCGGCCGCGTCGTAGAGGGGCACGCGATGCTCCTGGAGGTCCGACCCGTACGCGAGCGGCAGCCCCTTGAGCGTCGCGAGGACGGCGACGAGGTCCCCGATCGCGCGGCCGGCGCGGCCGCGCGCGAGCTCGGCGACGTCGGGGTTCTTCTTCTGCGGCATGATGCTCGACCCCGTCGCGTGGGCATCGGCGACCTCGACGAAGCCGAACTCCGCGCTCGACCACACCACGAGCTCCTCGGCGATCCGCGAGGCGTGCACCGCGGCGAGCGCGGCGACGAAGACGAGCTCGACGACGAAGTCGCGGTCCGAGACGGCGTCGATGCTGTTCGCGAAGACGGCGGGAAGCCCGAGCTCGACCGCGACCGCGTGCGGGTCGACCCTGTGCGGCGTCCCCGCGAGCGCGGCCGCGCCGAGCGGCGACACGGCGGCGCGCTCGCGCGCCTGGCTCACGCGCTCGCGGTCGCGCAGGAGCGCCTCGACGTGCGCGAGGAAGTGGTGCGCGAGCGACACGGGCTGCGCCTGCTGGAGGTGCGTGTACCCCGGGAGGACCGTGTCGACCTCGACCTCGGCGCGCGCAACGAGCGCCCGCGCGAGGTCACGCAGCGCGCGGTCGAGATCGTCGTGCAGCTCGAGGACGAGGAGACGCAGATCGAGCGCGACCTGGTCGTTGCGGCTCCTGGCGGTGTGGAGGCGGCCCGCGACGTCGCCGAGCCGCGAGCGCAGCACGGCCTCGACCGCCGAGTGCACGTCCTCGGCGTCGGCCGGCCACACGAACTCGCCGTTCTCGAGCTCGGCCCTGATCCGCTCGAGGCCCGCGACGAGCGTGTCGGCGTCGGCCCGCGTGACGATCCCGCGCGCGCCGAGCATCCGCGCGTGCGCGATGCTGCCGCGCACGTCGTGGAGCGCGATGCGCCGGTCGAGCGCGAGCGACGACGTGAACGCGCGCACGCGCGGGTCGAGCCCGCTCCCGAGCCGCCCGGACCAGAGATCCTTCGCTATCGCTCGGCCTTCTTCTTCGCGGGCCTCTTCGCGCGTCCGCCGCTCGCGATCTTCTTCGGGACGTCGAGCAGGGCCTCGCTCTCGGGACCCCAGAGCGCCTGCGTGCGCGACTGGTTGCGCAGGGGCAGGCCGAACACGCCGATGAAGCCCTCGGCGGCCTTGTGGTCGAAGGCGTCCCCCTTGCCGTACGTCGCGAGCGCATGCGAGTAGAGCGCGTGCTCGGAGCGCCGGCCCACGATCGTCGCGTTCCCGCGGTGGAGCCGCACGCGGATCTCGCCGGTCACGAAGCGCTGCGTGCTCCTCACGTACGCCGCGAGGTCCTGGTGGTGGGCGGTGAACCAGAGCCCGTTGTAGACGAGCTCGGCGTACTCCTGCGCCACGCGCTCCTTGAAGCGGAGGCTCTCCTTCGCGAGGACCATGTCCTCGAGCGCGCGGTGCGCGAGGTGCAGGACGACCCCGGCCGGCGCCTCGTACACCTCGCGCGACTTGATCCCCACGAGCCGGTCCTCGATCTGGTCGATGCGGCCGACGCCGTGCTTCCCGGCGATCGCGTTCAGCTTTTCGATCAGCGTGACGCCGTCGCACGCCTCGCCGTCGAGCGCCACGGGGATCCCCTCGCGGAACGCGACCGTGATCTCGCGCGCCTTCGCGGGCGCCTCGTCGGGGTCGGTCGTCCACTGGTAGACGTCGCGCGGCGGCGCGGACCAGGGATCCTCGAGCACGCCGGCCTCGACCGAGCGGCCCCAGAGGTTCTCGTCCACCGAGTAGGGGCTCTTCTTCGACACGGGCACGGGGATCCCGCGCGCCTTCGCGTAGTCGATCTCCTCCTCGCGCGTCATGTTCATGCCGCCGCGCATCGGCGCGACGACGGTGAGGTCCGGCGCGAGCGCGCCGACGGCGAGGTCGAAGCGGACCTGGTCGTTGCCCTTGCCGGTGCAGCCGTGCGCGACGTACCTCGCGCCCTCCGCGCGCGCCGCGTCGACGAGGAGCTTCGCGAGGAGCGGCCGGCCGAGCGCGGTCGCGAGCGGGTAGCGTCCCTGGTAGAGCGCGCCCGCCTGGAGCGCCGGCCACACGAAGTACTGCACGAAGATGTCGCGGACGTCCTGCACGATCGCCTTCGACGCGCCGCTCGCGAGCGCCTTCCTCTGGATCTCGTCGAGATCGCGCACCGAGCCGAGGTCGCCGGTGCACGTGATGACGTCGAAGCCCTTCGTCTCCTTGAGCCACGCGACGGCCACGGACGTGTCGAGTCCGCCCGAGTACGCGAGGACGCAGCGCTCAGCCATGTGCGGTCCCCCTCCTGATGCCGAACGGCGCGAGGCGCGCG
Source organism: Candidatus Limnocylindria bacterium (assembly GCA_035708565.1). Taxonomy (GTDB): domain Bacteria; phylum Chloroflexota; class Limnocylindria; order P2-11E; family P2-11E; genus JACDAF01. The sequence continues at coordinate 4,984 of DASSSF010000048.1, read as the reverse complement.
ATGACCGCCCCGGTGGCGCCCGCGCGCGCCGCGACGAAGACGGTGTCATCGCCGGCGAGCGTGCCGACGATCCCTTCGATGCCCGCGGCGTCGATCGCCGCCGCGAGCGTGTTCGCCGTGCCGGGCAGCGAGCGCAGCACGACGATGTCGCCCGCCGCCGCGGCCTCCACCGGGTAGTCCTCGCAGAAGCGGCGGAGCCGCTCCGCGCCGGCGCCCGGCGCGAGCGCGCCCGGCGCGCTGTACGCGTGCCCGCCGTCGCGCGGCACCTTCACGAGGCCGAGCTCCACGATGTCGCGCGACACGGTCGCCTGCGTCACGCGGAACCCCGCGCCGCGGAGCGCGCGCGCGAGCTCCGCCTGCGTGTGCAGGCGCCGCTGCGCGACGAGCCGCAGGAGCGCCTGCTGGCGGTGGTGCTTCTTCGCGGGCAGCACGCTCACCTACGCGGCCTCGATGACCGTGCCCACGCGCTCGCCCTGAAGAAGACGCTCGACCGCGTCGCCGCCGCTCGACACGATCGCCGCGCGGCAGCCAGCCTCCGACGCGACGAGGCACGCCTCGACCTTGGGCAGCATGCCGCCCTCGATGGTGCCGTCCTCGACGAGCGAGAGGGCCGCGCCGCGATCGAGGGTCGGGATCAGCTTCCCGTCCTTCCGGCGAACGCCGGGCACATCGGTCACGAACGCGAGGAGCCGCGCGCCGATCGCCGCCGCGATCGCGCCCGCGGCCGTGTCGGCGTTGACGTTCAGGATCTCGTCCGTCCCCTTCTCGAGCGCCGCCGGCGCGATCACCGGCACGCGGCCCGCGGCGAGGAGCTCCTCGAGGAGCGTCGCCTCGACGAGCGTGACGCGCCCGACGAGGCCGAGCGCCGGGTCCTCGCGGTCGGCGCGCAGGAGGCCGGCGTCGACGCCCGAGATCCCGACGGCGGGGATGCCCCGTGCCACGAGCGCGGCGACGACGCGCGTGTTCGCGAGACCCGCGAGCACGGCGAGCGCGACGTCGCGCGTGCGCTCGTCGGTCACGCGGAGGCCGCGCTCGAAGCGCGTCTCGAGACCGAGGCTCGCGGCCCACTCACCCACGAGCGGCCCGCCGCCGTGCACGACGACGACCGGCTCGCCGCCGCCGTGAAGGGCGGCGACCGCGTCGAGCTCCGCCTCGCCGCGGCCGGCGACGGAGCCGCCGATCTTCAGTACGACCGCCGCGCTAGATCGTGTCTCCGACGTGTGGCCCGCCTTCGGCGCAGGCACATCGGCACCGCTACGTGGTGTAGTCGGCATTGATCCTCACGTACTCGGCCGAGAGGTCGGCCCCCCACGCCTCGGCGCTCGACTCCCCGGCGCCGAGGTAGATCCCGAGCTCGACGCGCCCCTGCGCCAGATGCGCGCGCACCGCCTTCACGTCGTACGGGCACGGCGCCCCGCGCAGGAAGACCGGCGTCGCCCCGATCCGCACGCCGGCCTTCGCGAGGTCCAGCTCCGCGCCCGAGCGACCCGCGGCCGCGAGGATGCGTCCGTAGTTCGGATCCGCGCCGTGCACGGCGGTGCGCACGAGGTTCGAGTCGGTGATCGTGCGGGCGGCGAGCACCGCTTCCTCGACGCTCTTCGCGCCGTCCACCGTCACGCGGAAGACCTTGGTCACGCCCTCGCCGTCGGCGAGCACCGCGAGGGCCAGCTCCCGGCAGACGTCGACGAGCGCCTGCCGCACCTTGTCCTCGTCGTCGTGCCGGGTGACGCGCTGACCCGACGCGCCGTTCGCGAGCACGATCACCGTGTCGTTCGTGCTCGTGTCCCCGTCGACCGAGATGCGGTTGAACGTCTCCGCCACCGCGGCCTTCGTCGCCTTGCGCAGGAAGCGCGGATCGACCTCGGCGTCCGTCGTGATGAACGCGAGAAGCGTGGCCATGTCCGGGTGGATCATCCCGGCGCCCTTCGCGATCCCGCCCACGCGGACGTCGCCGCCCGAGAGCGCGACGGTCTGCTCGGCGACCTTCGGCTTCGTGTCCGTCGTCATGATCGCCCGCGCGGCGTCCTCCCAGCCGTCCACCGTCGGGACGATCCCCGGGATCACCGCGGCGATCCGCTCGATCGGGAGCGGCACGCCGATGACGCCGGTGCTCGCGACCGCGACCTCCTCGGCCGCGACGCCGAGGTGGCGTGCCGCCGCCTGCGCCATCGCCATGGCGTCGCGCTCGCCGCGCCGTCCCGTCGCGGCGTTCGCGTTGCCGGAGTTAGCGACGATCGCGCGGAGCGATCCGCGCTCGAGGTGCCGGCGCGTGACGACGCACGGCGCGGCGATCGCGCGGTTCGTGGTGAGGACCCCTGCGGCCACGCAGGGACGGTCGGACACGATGAGCGCCACGTCGAGCCGCTCCGCGCCGCCGTGCTTCACGCCCGCCGCGGCCGCGCCCGCGGTGAAGCCCGCCGCGTAGGTGACGCCCCGGCCGGTCACGTGCGCGTCCGCTCGAGGCGGCGCACGAGATGGGCGCGCGCCTCATCGTCGCGCGGAGCACCCCGCGCTGCCAGCGCGGCGGCGATCCGCTCGCGGGTCTCGACCTCCCGGTTCCCGCCGAACTTGAACTTCGCCCGGACCTCGACGACCTCGCCGCGCAGCCCACGGATCCCGGGAAGGAGCGCGCCGTAGCGGCCGGAGTACGCGTCCACCGGCTCGTGCCCTCCCTCCGGCTGAAGGTGCCCGAGCTGCTCTCGGAGGATCGCGGCGAGCCCCTCGGCGTCGTCGACGATCCGGAAGCGGCAGATCGCCTGGACGGCGGCGTAGTAGGACGTCGGGACGCCCTGCTCCGGCGGGACCGGCGGGTCCACGTTCCAGGCCGTCGGGATGTACGTGTAGGCGCCGAAGACCGACACGATCGCGAGCGGGTTCTCCCGGATCCGCTCCCACACCGGGTTCGGCCGCGCGAGATGCAGCGCGATCCGGTCCATCCCGTCGAAGAGGAAGTGCGTGGGCACGACCACGGGCACGTCGTGGCCGCGCCCGGCCGCGATGAGCTCGCCGAAGTCGTGCGACGCGAGGAACGCCCGCCACTCCTCGTCGTCGAGCGCGGCGTCGTGCTTCCGGATCAGCACGTCACGGCCACAGCGGGAGGGCCTCGAGCCCGAGCGTCTCGGGCCAGCCCCGCATCGCGTTCAGGTTCTGCACCGCCGAGCCGGCGGCGCCCTTCACGAGGTTGTCGAGCGCGCCCATCGCCACGAGCCGGCGGTTCTCCTCGTCGACGACGGCGTGCACGAGGCACCAGTTGCTCCCGAGCGTCGCCTTCGTCTGCGGGAACGAGCGCGTGACGCGGACGAACGGCTCCTCCGCGTACTCGTGCGCGTAGGCCTCCGCCACGTGCGCGGCGGTCACGCCGTCCTCGAGCGGCGCGTAGCACGTGGCGATGAGCCCGCGCGTCATCGGGATGAGGTGCGGGGTGAACGTGAGGCGCGCCTCGGTCCCGAGCGCCGCCAGCTCCTGCGCGATCTCCGGCGTGTGGCGGTGGCGCGGCACGCCGTACGGGCGGACGCTCCCGTCGATGGTGCCGTAGAGGAAGGCCTCGTCGACCGTGTGGCCGGCGCCGGACACGCCCGACTTCGCGTCGACGATGACCTGGTCGCCGATGAGCCCGTTCCGCGCGGCGGGCGCGAGCGCGAGGAGCGAGGCCGTCGGGTAGCACCCGGGATTCGCGACGAGCCGCGCGCCGCGCAGCCTCGGCCGCGCGACCTCGGTGAGCCCGTACACGGCCTCGACGAGGAGCTCGGGCGCCGGATGGGCGTAGCCGTACCAGCGGTCGTAGGCGCGCGCGTCGCGCAGGCGGAAGTCGCTGCCGATGTCGATGAGCGAGCGTCCCTCCTTGAGCCAGGCGGGCGCGAGCTTCGCGGCCTCGCCGGCGGGGAGCGCCGTGAACACGACCTCGGCGTCGCCGACGTCCGCGCCGACGCGGAGCGAGTCGGGCGCGCCGTGGAGGTGCGGGTGGACGTCGCGGAGCGGCTCGCCCTGCTTCGACCGCGCGACGGCGGCGACGAGGCGCGCCTCGGGATGGCGCAGGAGGATCCGGGCGAGCTCGCCCCCGGCGTAGCCCGTGACCCCGACGATCGCGACGCGCACGCTCACCGGAACATTATGCGGGCTGCTGCATGTTTATGCATCTGCGCTCATCGGCCGCTCGTTGACCGAGCCGGCAGCACCGGCGCAGCCTACTCGCCCGGCCTGGCAGAGCGGGCCCTAGACGGCTAGGGGAAGATGCCGCGCTGCTGGATCGCGCGCGCGACGCGGTCCACCGCGACGATGAAGGCGGCCTCTCGGAGCGTGCAGTCGTACGCCTCGGCCTTCGAGAGCACGAGCTCCATCGCGCGGCGCATGTAGATCTCGAGGCGGCGCTCGACCTCGTCGAGCTCCCAGTAGAACTGCGCGCGGCTCTGCACCCACTCGAAGTACGAGACGACCACGCCGCCGGCGTTCGCGAGGATGTCCGGCACGATCGTGACGCCGCGGTCCGTGAGCATCCGGTCGGCCTCGGCCGTGACCGGACCGTTCGCGCCCTCGACGATCACGCGGGCACGGATCTCGTGGGCGTTCGCCGGCGTGATCTGGCCCTCGAGCGCGGCGGGGATGAGCACGTCGACGTCGCTCGCGAGGAGCTCCGCGTTCGAGATCCGGCTCGCGCCCGCGAGCCCCTCGAGCGTGCGCTTCGGCTCGTGCTGCACGTGCTCGATCGCGCGGCGCACGTCGACGCCGTCGGGGAACGCGTAGCCGCCCGACACGTCGGAGATCGCGACGATGCGGCAGCCGGCCTCCGCGAGCGCGAGCGCGGCGATGCTCCCCACGTTGCCGAAGCCCTGCACGGCGACGCGGGTCTCGCCCGGAGCGCGGCCCTGCCGCTTCAGCACCTCGAGCGCGACGAACGCGACGCCTCGGCCGGTCGCCTCGTGACGGCCGCGCGACCCGCCGAGCTCGACCGGCTTGCCGGTGACGACCGCGGGCGAGTGCTGGCCGG
>DASSSF010000047.1:0-8060 GCA_035708565.1 Candidatus Limnocylindria bacterium | reverse complement strand
CGAGGTCGGCGGCGGCGTCGGCGCGCTCGGGATCGAGCTCCTCCGCGCCGGCGCGGCACGCGTCGTGAACGTCGAGCTCTCGCCGGCGTACGAGGACGAGGCCCTCGCGCTCCTCCGCGAGCGGCGCCTCGAGGAGCGCGTCGAGCGCCGCGTCGCCGACGCAGCGGCCGGGGAGCTCCCCCAGGCGGACGTCGTCGTGCTGCACAAGGTCGTCTGCTGCTACCCCGACGCGGCCGCGCTCGTGGCCGCGTCGGCGCGGTCCGCTCGGCGGGCGCTCGCTCTCACGTTCCCGCGTGACACCTGGTGGGTCCGCGCGGTCATCCGCGCCATCGACGTCGTCCTCGCGCTCCGGCGGCGCGCGTACCGCGCGTACGCGCACTCCGCGGCCCTGGTGCTCGGCGCGGCGACGGGCATGCGCGTCGTGCACGACGCCGAGGATCTCGTGTGGCGGTGCGTCGTCCTCGAGCGCTAGCCCGCGATGAGGTGCGCGCGCTCGGGCCGGAGGACGACGGTGACCGGGCCCTCGAACGCCGTCCCGGCGCCCGGGTCGTGCTGGTCGACGATCCACTCGCGGCCCGCGACGTCGATCCAGTAGCGCATCAGGTCGCCGAGGAACGCCCTCCGCTTCACCGTGCCGGCGAGCGGCACGCTGCCGGTCGCCGACACGTCGGTGCCCGCCGAGGAGAGCCAGAGCGCCTCGGGACGGACGCAGAGCCGCGCGTCGCCGCCGGCCCTGAGGCTCGCGCCCTCGGGCACGCGGACCGGCACGCGCTCGCCGCCGACCTCGAGCACCGCGTGCCCGTCGCGCAGCTCCGCGACCTTCGCGGGCACGAGGTTCACGGCGCCGACGAAGTCGGCGATGAAGTTCGTGCGCGGCCGGTAGTAGATGTCCCAGGGCGTGCCGGCCTGCTCGAGGCGCCCCTGGTTCATCACGCCGATCCAGTCGGAGAGCGAGAGGGCCTCGTCCTGGTCGTGCGTGACGTAGACGAAGGTCATGCCGAGCCGCTGCTGGAGCGCCCGCATCTCCCAGCGCAGCTGCTCGCGGAGCTTCGCGTCGAGGTTCGAGAGCGGCTCGTCGAGGAGGAGGATCTCCGGCCGCACGACGAGCGCGCGCGCGACGGCGACGCGCTGCTGCTGTCCCCCCGAGAGCTGGTTCGGCCAGCGGTCGCCGAGGCCCTTGAGGCCGACGAACTCGAGCGTCTCGGTGACGCGCTGCTCGCGCTCGGCCTTCGACACGCCTCCGAGACGGAGCCCGTACCCGACGTTGTCCTTCACCGTCATGTGCGGGAAGAGCGCGTAGTCCTGGAACACCATCGCCGTGCCGCGCCGGTGCGCGGGCAGATTGTTCACGCGACGGCCGCTGATCGAGATGTCGCCGGCGTCGGGGTCGTAGAAGCCGGCGATCATCCGCAGCGTCGTGGTCTTGCCGCACCCGGACGGGCCGAGGAGCGTCGCGAACGCGCCCCGCGGGATCTCGAACGAGACGTCGTCGACGGCGAGCACGCCGCCGAAGCGTTTGGTGATCCGGTCGACGCGCAGATGAGCGTCAGGCACGGGCGCCTCCCAGCGCGATGCGGCCGCGACCCAGCGCGGCCATGACGACGAGCGCGACGATCGCCATGCCGACGTCGGCGACGGTGAACGCGGTCGCGCCGCCCCAGTTGATGTCGTTCACGAACTGGAAGATGGCGATCGTCGCCGTCGTCGTCTGCGGCGTGAAGAGCAGGATCACGAGCGACAGGGTCGTCGCCGTACGCACGAACGTCGTCGTGAAGCCGACCCGGAGCGAGCCGCCGAGCATCGGGAGGAGCACGTCGCGGAACATCCGGAGACCGCCCGCCCCGAGGCTCGTGGCGGCCTCGTCGATCGACCGGTCTATCTGACGGAGCCCTGCTACGCCCGCTTGATACCCGATGGGGATGTTCCAGGCGATGAGCGCGATGGTGATCAGCGCTCCGCGGTCGAGCCAGTCGAGCCACACCTCGTTGAAGGCGGTCGCGTAGCCAAGACCGAAGAACAGGCCGGGCACGGCGGCCGGCATGATCAGGAGGAAGTCGAGCACGCGCCGGCCGCGCCACCTGCCGCGCTCCACGAGGAACGCCGCGAACAGGGCGAAGAACGCGGAGAAGGTCGCGGCGATCAGGCCGAACACGAGCGTGTTCCGGAGTGGCGTCACGTTCGCGCCGATGTACTCGAAGTGCGTGAGCGTGAAGCGGAGGTTGTTCGGGAACGCGACCGTGAGGGCGCTCACGAGGAGCGTCCCGTAGACCATGAAGATGAGGATGGCGAGCGCCGAGCACGCCGCGAACGCGGCCTGCGAGACCACGCGAGGGACCGGCGGCCGAGGTATCGACGAGGCGCGGCCGCTGACGGTGATGTACGCGCGCCCGCCGTCGAGTCGCACTTTGGCGACGTAGAGCCCGAGCGCGAGGACGAGCAGCATCGTGCTGACGACCGCAGCGGCCGCGACGTCGCCAAAGCCCGAGATGCTGAAGTACGCCTGCGTCGGCAGGACGATGAAGAGACCGCCGATGAGCGCGGGATTGCCGAAGTCCTCGAGGACGTAGATCGCGGTCGTGAGGATCGCCGCGCCGAGGCCGGGCCGAGTGAGCGGCAGCGTGACCGTCCGGAAGACCTGCCACGGGCCCGCGCCGAGGTTGCGCGCAGCCTGCTCGAGCCGAGCGTCGCTGCGCGAAAGGACGTCCGCGATCAGCTGGTACGCGAACGGGAAGAACGCGATCGTCTGCACGCCCCAGAGTCCGGCGAGGCCGAGGATGTTCGGCGACTGCCCGAAGATGCCGTACGAGATGATCCCGCGCGGCCCGAAGAGCAGCACGTATGCGGCCGCGACGACGAACGGCGGAGAGAGCAGCGGCAGGATCCCCACGAGCCGGAAGAACGGCTTCCAGCGCATGTCCGTGTAGACCATCGCGTACGCATAGATGAAGCCAAGGATCACCGCGGTGGTCGTCGAGAGGAGCGTGATCACGATCGAGTTGCGCAGCGCCAGCGTCCAGCTGCCGCCCAGGAGGAAGTCGACGTACCCGTTCGGTCCGGGCGTCGCGATCACGCGAAGCTGCGGGTAGAGGATGAAGGCGAAGACGAGGCCGATGACGACCGCGAGCGCGAGCGCGAGCGACGGCTCGCGCCTGAGGCTCGTCATCGGCCCGTCACGCGCGTTCCGCTAGAGCCCGACCGCCTTCTTCCAGTCGGCGAGGACGCGGTCCTTGTTCGCCGCGGCCCAGTCGCGGTCGTAGTTGACCATCTCGACGGACTGCAGTGTCGGCGCGCCCGGAGCGGGCGGGACGTCGGTGCGCACTGAGACGCGGTTGCTGAGCTTCACGTTCAGCTCGCCCGCCTCCTTCGTGAGCACCCAGTCGACGAACGCCTTCGCGGCCGGCAAGTTCTTGCTGCCCTTGATGATGCTGACGGCGCCGATCTCGTAGCCGGTCCCCTTCGGCACGCTGAGGTCGACGCCCGGATTCTTCGTCTTCTCGGTGAGGATGTCGTGCGCCCAGTTCGGGCATGCCACGTACTGGCCCTGCGAGATGGCCTGGATCGCCCCCGGGCTCGTGCCCGGGTAGGTCGCGACGTTGGCGTGGAACCGCTTCATGTAGTCCATGGCCTTCGCCTCGTCCTTGTTGAAGCGGAAGATCTGCGTCGCGATGAAGATGTAGCCGCCGCCCGTCGTGATCGGGCTGCCGAGGATGAGCTTCCCCTTGTACTTCGCGTCGAGCAGGTCGTCCCATGACGTCGGCTTCGCGCCGCCGATCTCCTTGTTGAAGCGATCGGTGTTCGTGATGATCGCGAAGATGCCGAAGTACCAGCCGGTCCAGTTCTTCGCGGGGTCCTTGGACTGCGCGGCCACCGCGGACGCGGCCGGGGACTCGTACGTCTCGAGCAGGCCCTCCTTGCCGAGGCCGTCGTGGAACGAGGAGTCGCCGCCGATGAAGATGTCGGCCTTCGGGCTCGCCTTCTCGGCGCGGATGCGCGTCTGGAGCTCGCCGGCCGCCGCGAGCGGCAGCAGGTCGACCTCGACGCCGGAGACCGCGGTCTTGAACGCGGCGACGAACTGGTTGTTCGTGGACTCGTTGAGCGCGGAGTACACCGAGATGCGGCCGGATGGGCGCGGGGTCCCGGCCGCGGTGGCCGCGCCCGTCGGCGCGGACGTCGCGGGTGCGCCGGTCCCGCCGCCGCCGCAGGCGGCTGCGGCGCCGACGATGCCGGCGGCCTTGAGGAAATCTCTGCGGTCGAGCCGTGTGGACATGTTCGACATCCCCTCCTTGGTGCTCGCGCGAGTCTACGGCGGCGGCGGCGGGAGGAGCCACGCGTGGCTCCGGTCGAACGTAACGCACCAGCGCCGCACCGGCCCTGCCATGACGTTCAGGTAGTAGGAGTCGTAGCCCGGCGCCGCCGAGACGGTGTGGAACCCGCGCGGCACGAGCATGAGATCGCCGTCACGGACGGCGGCCGTCTCGTCGAGCAAGCCGTCCGCCGTGTAGACGCGCTGCACCGCGAAGCCGCGCGGGTCGCGGAGGCGGTGGTAGTAGGTCTCCTCGAGCGCGGTCTCGCGCGGAGGGTCGTCCTCGTCGTGCTTGTGCGGCGGATACGAGGACCAGTGCCCGCCCGGCGTGACGACCTCCGTGACGAGCAGCGACTCCGCCTCCTGGTCCTCCATGAGGATGTGGTGGATCCGCCGCTCCATCGCGCCGCTCCCGCGGATCTCGAGGCGCGGCTCCATGAGCGGCCGCAGCGCGGCGCCGCGCTTCGCGGGCGCGGTGCCGATCGCGACCTCGCCGTCCCCCTCGAGGTCGAACGTCGTGCCCGGCGGGAGGTACACGCCTCGCGGCGGGCCGCCGAACGGGTCGGGGCGGACGGCCAGCTCGAAGCGGGGGCCGCGCGGCACGGCGATCGTGACGCTCCCGCCGAGGAGGACGACGCACGCCTCGCGGCCCGCGAGGTCGCGCCGCGTCCCCGTTCCCGGCCGCACGACCTCGAACCCGACGTACTTCCAGCGGGCGTCCTCGGGCGTGACGCGCACGCCGCCGGGCCCGCCGCGGACGACGAGCGTCATGACGGGCGCACGTACCGGCGCTGCTTCTTCGCGGCCCCGTCGTGCTCCGCGCGCGCGGCGCGCACGGCATCGGTCTCGCTGACCTCCGCCACCGCGACGTCCCACCAGCACTCGTACGAGGGCGCCGACGCGTAGCGGTCGACCTCGACGTGGATCGCGACGGTGCCGGCGGCCCGCTTCGCGCCGGCGAGCGCGTCGCGGAGCTCGGCGATCGTTCGCACGCGCCGCGCCTCCGCCCCGAGCGACGCCGCGTTCGCGGCGAGGTCGATCGGGAGTACGTCGCCCTGCGGCCCTTCGCGGTCGAGGCCGAGCGAGCCGTCGCTGCGGTAGCGGTACTGCGTGCCGAAGCCCTCGGTGCCGAGCGAGCGCGAGAGCCCGCCGATCGAGCCGAAGCCGTGGTCGTCGACGATCACGATCACGAGGTGCGCCCGCTCCTGCACGGCCGTGACGATCTCGGTCGCCATCATCAGGTACGAGCCGTCGCCCACGAGCACGAACACGTCGCGGTCCGGGGCGGCGAGCTTCACGCCGAGCCCGCCCGCGATCTCGTAGCCCATCGTCGAGTACCCGTACTCGACGTGGTACTGCTTGGGGTCGCGCACGCGCCACAGCTTGTGGAGCTCGCCGGGCATCGCGCCCGCCGCGCACACCACGACGCCGCGCTCGCCGGCGGCCTCGTTCACCGCGCCGATGACCTCGCTGCGCGCCGGCAGCGGCGCGCCGCCGAGCGCGTACAGCCGGTCGACCTCGCGGTCCCACTCGCGCGCGAGGCCCGCGGCCTCGGCCCGGTACGCGTCGCTCACGGGCGTCGGGCGCGCCGCGAGCGCGTCGATCGTGGCGCGCGCGTCGCCCACGAGCGCGAGGCCGGCGTGCTTCTGCGCGTCGACGTCCGCCACGTTCACGTTCACGAAGCGCACCCCCGGATGCTGGAACGCGCTCTTGGACGCGGTCGTGAAGTCGCTCCAGCGAGTGCCGATGCCGACGACCACGTCGGCGTCGCGCGCGATCCGGTTCGCCGCGAGCGTGCCCGTCGCGCCGATCGCGCCGAGGCACAGCGGGTGGTCCGACGGGAGCGCGCCCTTACCCGCCTGCGTCACGGCGACGGGGATGCCGCTCGCGTCGACCCAGCGCCGGAGCGCCGCGGTCGCATCCGAGTAGATGACGCCGCCTCCCGCGACGATGAGCGGCCGCCGCGCCGACGCGACGACCTCCGCGGCCCTCGCGACGAGCGCGGGATCCGGCGCGCGCCGCTCGACACGCCACGTGCGCGGCTCGAGGAACGCCTCGGGACAGTCGAACGCCTCGGCCTGCACGTCCTGCGGGAGCGCGAGCGTGACCGCGCCCGTGTCGGCTGGGCTCACGAGGACGCGCATCGCCGCGAGCGCGGCCGGGATCAGCTGCTCGGGACGGACGATCCGGTCCCAGTAGCGGGAGACGGCCTGGAACGCGTCGTTCACGCTCACGTCGCCGCGCCACGGGACCTCGAGCTGCTGGAGGACGGGATCCGCGACGCGCGAGGCGAACACGTCGCCCGGGAGCAGGAGCACCGGGAGCCTGTTGACCGTGGCGGCTGCCGCGCCGGTGAGCATGTTCGTCGCGCCGGGCCCGATCGACGACGTGCACGCGAACGTCTGGAGGCGGTCCTTGTGGCGCGCGTACGCGGCGGCCGCGTGCACCATCGCCTGCTCGTTGCGCGCCTGGTAGTACGTGAGGAGGTCGGGGCGCTCGAACAGGGCCTGGCCGATGCCCGCGACGTTGCCGTGCCCAAAGATCCCCCACACGCCGGCGAAGAACGGACGCTCCGCGCCGTCGCGCTCGACGCGCTGCGCCGCGAGGAAGCGCACGAGCGCCTGCGCCATGGTGAGACGCACGGTCTTCACGGCCGCCCGAGTGTGCCATCGTGCGGGGGATGGCGAAGGTGGGCACGGCGCCGATCTCGTGGGGCGCGTGCGAGATCCCGCGGTGGGGCGACCAGCTGCCGTGGGAGCGCGTGCTCGACGAGATGGTCGCGAGCGGGTACTCCGGCACGGAGCTCGGGCCGTGGGGCTACCTCCCGAACGACGCGACCACGCTCGGCCGCGCGCTCGGAACGCGCGGGCTCACGCTCGCCGGCGCGTTCTGCCCGGTCACGCTCCACCGCGACCGGGACGCGGGGATCCGCCAGGCCGAGGAGACGGCGCGGCTCCTCGCGGCCCTCGGCGCGCCGGTCCTCGTGCTCGCCGACGCGGGGCGCGAGACGACGTTCACCGAGCGGCTCTGGCGGCAGTTCAACGAAGGCGTGAACGAGGTCGCCCGGCGGGCGCGCGCGCTCGGGCTCCTCACCGCGTTCCACCCGCACGTCGGGTCGCAGATCGAGTCGTCCGACGAGATCGGCCGGCTCCTCGCGGGCACGGACTCGGACCTCGTGGGGTTGTGCCTCGACACGGGGCACGTCGCCTACGCCGGCGGCGACATCGTCGGCCTCGCGCGCGCGCACGGGCCGCGCATCCGGCACGTCCACCTCAAGGACCTCCGCCCGGACCGGCGCGGCGGCGAGCTGCGCGACGCGGTCGGCCGCGGCGTGTTCGCCCCGCTCGGCGAGGGCTCGCTGCCGCTGCGCGAGCTCGCCCGGGCGCTCGCTCCGTACGAGGGCTGGCTCATCGTCGAGCAGGACGTGCGTCTCGGCGTGACGCCCGGCGCGGACCCCGCCCGCGACGCGCGCACGAGCCGCGCGTTCGTCCGCGACGCCTTCGGCGCGTGACCGACGCCGTCGTCCTCGGCCGCGTCGGTGTCGACCTCTACCCGCAGCAGCTCGAGACGAAGCTCGAGGACGTCCGAAGCTTCGAGAAGTTCGTCGGCGGGTTCGCGGGGAACGTCGCGACCGGGCTCGCGCGGCTCGGCGTGCGCGCGCAGATCGTCTCGGCGGTCGGCGACGACGGCCACGGCCGGTTCGTGCGGACGTGGCTCGCGAGCGAGAGCGTCGACGTGAGCGCGCTCTCGACGCACC
>DASSSF010000046.1:0-17785 GCA_035708565.1 Candidatus Limnocylindria bacterium | reverse complement strand
CGCTTCCAGCGCGGGTCGAGCCGCACGTCGCGCGCGGTGAGCGGCACGCGCGCGTTCGCGACCCAGCCGGTGATGCCCTCGCCCATCCGGAGGGTCGCGCGGCCGATGCCGCGCGGATTGAGACCGTTCGTCGCGGCCAGCCGGAGCAGGTTGTCGCGCCGCTCGTAGAGGTAGAGCGAGGCGACCTCGGCCCCCATGACCTCGGTCGTGCGGTCGATGACGATGCGCAGCATCTCGTCCCAGTCGCGGGTGGATGCGGCGAGCTGGGCGACCTCCTGGAGGAAGGAGAGCTCGCGGAGCTTGCGCGCGGAAGCGTCGAGGGCCGTCATCCGCGAATGCTAGGGTCGCCACCCCCTAGATGCCCAGGTCGCGCGCCCGCGACGGTACCCTCGACGTATGGGCGTGGTGCTCCGGACCGAGGGGCTCACGAAGCGGTTCGGCGACCTCGTCGCGGTGGACCGCCTCGACCTCGAGGTCCGCGAGGGTGAGGTCTTCGGCTTCCTCGGGCCGAACGGTGCGGGGAAGACGACGACGCTGCGGCTCCTCTGCGCGCTCATCGCGCCGACCGCCGGTGCGGCGGAGGTGTGCGGCTTCCGCCTCGGCCGCGACGACGAGAGGATCCGCGCGACGGTCGGGATCCTCACCGAGCAGCCCGGCCTCTACGAGCGCCAGTCGGCTGAGGAGAACCTCCTCTTCTACGGGGCGCTCTACGGCCTCTCGACGTACAGGGCACGCGAGCAGGCCGAGCGCTACCTCCGTCTCATGGGCCTCTGGGAGCGGCGGCACGAGCCGGTCGTCCACTTCTCGCGCGGGATGAAGCAGAAGATGGCGATCGCGCGCGCCGCGCTCCACGAGCCGCCGGTCGTCTTCCTCGACGAGCCCACGACCGGCCTCGACCCCGACGCGGCGAAGACCGTGCGCGGCTTCATCGACGAGATCCGGTCGTCGGGCCGCACCGTGTTCCTCTGCACCCACAACCTCGACGAGGCCGACCGCCTCTGCGATCGGATCGCGTTCTTCCGCCACCGCGTGATCCGCATCGGGAGCGCGGCCGACCTCCGGCGCGAGCTCTACGGCCACGCGACGGAGTTCCGTCTCGTGCCGTCGCCGCGCCCGGCGGACCTCGAGCTCGTGCGCCGCGTCGAGGGCGTGCGCGGCGTCGCGCAGGAGAACGGCTCGCTCATCGTGGAGAGCGACGACCCGCTGCGCACGAACCCGCGCGTCGTCCGGGCGCTCGTCGGCTCGGGCGCGGAGGTCGCGTTCGTGACGGAGCGCCTCGTGCACCTCGAGGACGTGTACCTCCGCATCGTCGAGGGCCGCGAGTGACGCTCGCCATGGCGCCCGACCGGGCGACCGTCGTGCGCGCGATCTGCGTCCGCGAGTGGCGCGAGTCGATCGGCAACAAGCTCCTCGTGGGCATGACGCTCCTGCCGCCGGTGGTCATCCTCGCGGCGGGCATCGGCGCCGTATGGGCGGCGGCGATCTACCCGCCGAGCGAGCGGGACGTCGCGGCGCTCTACTCCGCGGCGCCGGCGATGCGCGGCCTCGACCCGAAGGACGCCGTGCAGGGGATCATCGCGACCTACTTCCTCATCCTCTTCATGCTCATCCCCACGGTCGTGCCCCTCACCGTCGCGATCTACTCCGTGATCGGCGAGAAGACCGCGCGGACCCTCGAGCCGCTCCTCGCCACGCCGACACGGGTCGGCGAGCTGCTCCTCGCGAAGAGCATCGCGTCGACCGTGCCGGCGGTGCTCGTCACCTGGATCGCGTACGCGGTGTACCTCTCCGCCGTCGCCTCGCTCGGGAGCAAGGCGGCCGTGACCGCGGTGACGCAGCCGCGCTGGATCCTCGCGATCGTCATCCTCGTGCCGCTGCTCACGCTCCTGTCGGTGAACCTCGGCATCTTCATCTCGACGCGGGTGAACGACATCCGCGTGGCGCAGCAGATCGGAGGCCTCGTGGTGGTGCCCGTCGTGGGCCTCGGGATCGCGCAGGTGACGGGCCGCGTCATCCTCGACGACGTGTCGTTCGTGCGGACCGCCGTAACGCTGCTCGTCCTCGACGTCGCCGTCTTCCTCGCCGCGCGCCTCGCGTTCCAGCGCGAGAACATCCTCGTGAGGTGGCGCTAGCCGCCGGCCGCCCGCTACAGCAGCGCGTTGAAGAGCGTCGCGAGGCCGAGGAACGCGAAGAACCCCATCACGTCCGTGACCGTGGTCAGCACGATCGACGACGACTGCGCCGGATCGATGCCGCGGGCCTTGAGCATGAGCGGGATCGCGGCACCCGAGACGCCGGCGATCACCATCGCGGTGACCATCGCGGTCCCGATGACGAGCGCGAGCCCCGGCGACCGGCTCCAGATCAGCACCGCGACCGCGGTCGTGATCGCGATCGCGACGCCGTTCAAGATCCCCGTGCCCGCCTCCTTCATGACGAGGCGCGGCCACTGCGCGAGGCCGACCTCGCGGAGCGCGAGGCCGCGCATCGTCACCGCGAGCGCCTGCATGCCGCTGTTGCCGGACTGGCCCGCGACGACGGGGAGGAGCACCGCCAGCGCGGTCGTCTGCGCGATGGTGCTCTCGAAGAGGCCGACGACGCTCGCCGCCGCGAACGCCGTGAGGAGGTTGATCTCGAGCCACGGCAGCCGCTGCCGCACGGCGTAGGTCACCGGAGACAGCGCGCGCTCGTCCCGGCCGGCGCCGACCATCGTCTGGACGCTCTCCGTCGCGACGGCCTCGGCCGCGTCCATGAGCGTCGACTGCCGCAGCACGCCGACGAGGCGGCGATCCCCGTCCACGACCGGCAGCACCGTCACCTTCCGCTCCCGCATGTACTCGACGATCTCGTCGCGGGACGCGCTCACGATGACCATCGCCGGCTGTCCGCCCCGGACGAGGTCGCCGAGCCGCGCGTCGAGACGCGCGGTGACGATGTCGACGAGCGGGACCGCGCCGACGATGCGGTGCCGCTCGTCGACGACGTAGATCGGGTCGAACTCCTTCTCCCGGAACGTCCGGATACGGTCGAGGGCCTCCGAGACGGTCAGGTCGAAGCGGAAGAACGTGAGCCGCTTGTCCATGAGGGCGCCCGCCGTGTCGTCGGGGTAGCGCAGCTGCTCCTCGATCCTCGCCGCGAGCCTGCGCGGCAACGCCGCCACGACACGCTCCCGGGCTTCGCCTTCGAGCGCCGCGATGATCTGCGCCGCTCGGTCCCGCGGGAGCGCCGCCATGACCCGGCGCAGCGCGTCACCCTCGAGCGCGGCGACGGCGGCGGCGGCTTCACGCGCCGCGAGCGAGTGGAGCACCTCGGCCGCGCGCTTCGGCGGCAGGAGCTCGAGGTCGAGGCCCTTCCCGGTCATGGTTCCCTCCCCCACGCGGCGTCATGGTGCCGCCTCGGGGGCTGCCGCGCCTAGTCCCGCGATGGCCGGCGACGTGTAACGGCGGCCGGCGCCGATCGCGCGCGAGCCGCTCGCCGAGGAGGTCAGTGCCCCGCGGCCCTCCTCACGGCGTCCTCACCCAGGCCGAGCATCTCGCGGTAGCCCGCGCGGGTGTCGTCCTCGAAGCCGAGGAGGTGGAGCGCGCCGTGGGCGGCGAGGAACGCGACCTCGCGGGCGAGCGGATGTCCGCGGCGCTTCGCCTGCCGCGCCGCGACCTTCGCGCTGACCAGGATGTCGCCGACGTCGAGCGCGCCGTCCACGTCGCGCGAGAGCGCCGCCGCGGCGTCCGCTCCCTTCGCGCCCGCGGGCAGCCGCTGGCCGAACGAGAGCACGTCGGTCGTGCGGTCCTTGCCGCGATGGCGGGCGTTGAGCCGCCGCATCTCGGCGTCGTCGACGAACGCGAGGGCGACGCGCGCGTCCGCGGCGAGCCCGAACGGCTTGAGCGCTTCACGCACCGCGGCCCGCGCGAGCCGCACGTCGCACGGCGGCTCGCCCCTGACCGCGAGCCTCAACCGCTCGCCGCGGGCGGGAAGCGGGCGATGCGGTCCTCGGGATACGGGATGCGCTCGTGGTACACGCCCGCGAGCAGCTCGATGAACGCGTCGCGGATGCGCTGGACGTCGCGGAGCGTGAGGTCGCACTCGTCGAGCTGGTGATCGGCGATCTTCTCGCCGATGATCTTGTCCACCATCACGCGGATCGTGTCGGGCGTCTTCTCCTCGAGCGACCGGACCGAGGCCTCGACGCCGTCGGCCATCATGACGATGCCCGCCTCCTTCGAGCGCGGACGCGGCCCCGAGTGCCGGAAGCGCGCCTCGTCGGGTGCCTCGCCGCGGTCCTGCGCCTTCCGGTAGAAGAAGGTGACGAGGCTCGTCCCGTGGTGGCCGGGGATGATCTCGCGGATGCGCTCGGGGAGGCGGTAGCGCTCGGCGAGCGCGAGCCCGTCCCGCACGTGGGCGGCGATGATGCCGGCCGACACGACCGGGTCGAGCTCGTCGTGCGGGTTGAAGCCCGTCTGGTTCTCGATGAAGGCGGTCGGGTTCCGCATCTTCCCGATGTCGTGGTAGTAGGCGCCCACCCGCGCGACGAGCGGATCCGCGCCGACGGCCTCGGCCGCGCGCTCCGCGAGGTTCGCGACGAGGAGCGAGTGGTGGTAAGTGCCGGGCGTGCGGAGCAGCAGCTGGCGCAGGAGCGGGTGGTTCGGGTCCGCGAGCTCGCGGAGCTCGAAGACGGTCGTGATCCGGAAGAGGTGCCCGAGCAGCACCATGCCGCCGAACGCGAACACGCCCGACGCGATCCCGCCCGCCAGCGCCGCGCCACCGAGCTGCAGGAGGCCAACGACGTCGGTCGCGCGCCCCACGAGCAGGAACGCGCCGATCACGCCGAGGTTGCCACCCACGACGTACAGCGCGCCCGCGACGAACTCGCGCGCGGTCGTCGCGCGCCGCACCGCCGCCATCCCGAGGAGCGCCGGCACGAGGACGTAGGCGACGAGCTCGACCTGTCCCGACATCATCCCCGCGTGGAGGGCACCCGCGATCTGCGTCGCGAGCGCGGTGCGGCCGCCGACGAGGATGGTGAGCATCATCGCGATCGCCGCGAACGGCGCGGCGTAGACGGCGAGCTGGCCCGGGATGAGGACGCGCGCCGTGAGCGTCAGCACCACGAGCGACATGCCGGTGAGCACGAGGCGGCGGTCGTCGGACCATGCCTCCTGCGCGTAGCGGTCGGCGAAGAGCGCGAGCACGCCCGCGATGAGGAACGCCCAGAGGATCAGGCCGACGACGCCCTTGAGGTCGAGCCCGGCGCTCGCGAGACCGAGCGCGCGGAGCTTCTCGACGTCCTGCGGCGTGACGACCTGCCCCTCGCGGACGACGACCTCGCCGGCGGCGACCTGCACCTGCACCGGCTGCACGTTCGCGCGCGCGCTCGACTGCTGCGTCGTCGTCGCGATCTGGTCGAAGGTCTCGTTCACCTTCACGTGGTCGGCGACGAGCGCGGTCGCGACGCGCTTCTGCCGGTCCGTCCAGCCGGCCGGGAGCGTCTTCGGGATCTCCGCGCGCGCGGTCTCGAGCTGCTCGTCGCGGATCCCGGTCGTGTAGATCGCGCCGAGGAGCCGCTCGACGTCGCGCGCGACGGCTTCCCACTCCGCCTGCGTCATGTCGACGAGCTCGGCCGCGGTCAGCGTCGATATCTGCGTGTCGCCGTTGCGCGAGACCTGCACGACCTTCTGGTCGCGCGGGACCGTCGCGTCGGAGCGCACGCGCGTGACCGCCGCGACCGTCGCCGCGAGCTTCGTGGTCTCGTTCGCGGCGACCGCCGGGTCGCGGCTGAACTGGCGCGGCACCGCGCTCGCGGCCTTGTCGCGCTCGATCGTCGTCAGGACCTCGGAGAGGTACGAGACGGACCGCGGCGCGCGCACCGAGCGGTCGGCGACGACGCCGCTCTCGTACGTGACCACCGCGGGCGGCGCGAGCAGCAGCGCGATCGCCGTGAGCAGCCCGAAGACGATGACGAACGCGCCGATGCGGGCGCGCGGGTCCTCGTGGACGAGCGTCCAGACGCCGGGGAAGGACCTCGGCCGCGCGAGGCGGATCACGCGTCCCCCTTCTCGTGCTTCTCGTAGGCCCGCACGATCCGCGCGACGAGCTCGTGCCGCACGACGTCGCGGTCGTCGAAGTCGACGAACGCGATGCCCTCCACCTCGCGGAGGATCTCGCGCGCGACGACGAGGCCGGAGCGCTCGCCCTGCACGAGGTCGATCTGCGTGATGTCGCCGGTCACGACGGCCTGCGAGCCGAAGCCGATGCGCGTCAGGAACATCTTCATCTGCGCCGCGGTCGTGTTCTGCGCCTCGTCGAGGATGATGAAGGCCTCGTTGAGGGTCCTCCCCCGCATGTAGGCGAGCGGTGCGACCTCGATCTCGCCGCGCTCCTGCGCCCGCGCGAAGCGCTCGGGCGGCATGAGCTCGTAGAGCGCGTCGTACAGCGGGCGAAGGTAGGGGTCGACCTTCTCCTGCAGGTCGCCGGGAAGGAAGCCGAGCCGCTCGCCGGCCTCGACCGCCGGTCGCGTGAGCACCAGCTTCGCTACCTTGCGGTCACGGAGCGCGTTCACGCCCATTGCGACGGCGAGGAACGACTTGCCCGTGCCAGCAGGCCCCGTCGCGAACACGAGGTCATTGGTGCGGATCGCCTCGACGTACCGGCGCTGGTTCGCCGACTGCGGCGAGATCCGCTTGCCGCGCACGGTCGTCGCGACGTGCTCCCGGATCTGCTCCGGCGTGCCGACGTTCGTTACCTTCGCCTCGCCGATGAGCCGCTCGAGCACCGGCTTCCGCAGGCTGTCGTCGCGGTCGCTCACCGAGCGGATCGCGCCGACGAGGTCGCCGACCTTGGCGACGGCCGCGGGCTCGCCGCTGATCCGCAGCTCGGCGCCGCGCGAGACGATCTTCACGCCGAACTCGCGCTCCATGCGGTCGATGTTCGTCTCGTCCCTGCCGGCGACGAACATCATCTCGTCCGGGTCCGGGATGAGGATCGTGATCTGCGTCCCGGTCACGCGCGCTCCTTCAGGAGCTCGCCCACGATGCGCGACACGAGCCGGCCGTCGGCGCGGTCCTTGGTCGCCGCGACGATCTTCGGCATGACCTTGCCCATGTCGCGCGGCCCGGCGGCGCCCGTCTCGTCGATCGCGCGCTTCGCGATGGCGCGGATCTCGTCCTCCGCCAGCTGCGTCGGCAGGTAGGCCTCGATGACGGCGAGCTCCGCCTTTTCCTTGTCCGCGAGCTCCGCGCGACCGCCCTTCGTGAACGCGTCGATCGAGTCGCGGCGCATCTTCGCCTGCTTCTGCAGGACCTCGAGGACCCCGGCGTCGTCGAGGACGTCCGGCTTCTCCTTCGCGATGACCGCCGCCCGCGCGCTCTCGTCCTTGCCCTCGGCGGTGAGCCGGTCGATCGTCCGGCCGAGCCGGGCGACCTCCTCGGTCCGCATCGCGGCCAGGGCGAACCGGAGCGTGTCCCGGCGGAGCGTGTCGCCGCCGCGCATCGCCGTCTTGAGGTCCTCTTCGAGCCGCGCCTTGAGGGTGGCCGCTTTACCCGTCCCTAGCGCTTGCGGCGCTTGGCTTCCTTGCGCTTGCGGCGCGCGGCGGGGCGCTCGTAGTACTCCCGGCGGCGGGCCTCAGCGAGGATGCCGGCCTGCTGGATCTTCTTGTTGAATCGGCGGAGGGCGGCCTCGAAGGACTCGCCTTCGCCGACGATCACCTCGGACATCCTGTCGATCACCCCGCTTCTGTGTGGGGCACGGGTCTCGCGGCGATCCGCTCGGCCCGCGCGAAAGCACACGGGCGCCTTGTGGGCGCGTTCTGCGACAGTTTAGTGGCCGAACACCACGCGTTCCAGATACGCATCTTTAGGGGAGGAGGGCGCTCTGACAGGCCTCGTCGCGGTCATCGTGGCCTATCTCGGAGGCTCCGTCTCCTTCCCGTACTGGATCGCGCGCCGCGCGGGCGTCGATCTCCGGCACGCCGGCGCGCGGAAGCTCGGCGGGAGCAACCTCGCGCGCACCGTCTCACCCGCGGCGGGCGTGGCCGGAGGCCTCCTCGACGCCGCGAAGGGGCCCGCGGCGATCGTCGCCGCGCGCGCCGCCGGTCTCCCCGAGGACGTCGCGCTCGCCTGTGGGCTCGCCGCCGTGGCGGGACAGATGTGGCCGGTGTTCCACGGCTTCGACGGCGGGCGCGGCAACGCCACCGGCTGGGCCGCGCTCCTCGCCGTCGACCTCGCCGCGTCGGCCGTCGCCGCGATACCGCTCGTGGCGGCGGTCCTCCTCCGGGCCGCGGTGCGTCCCCACCCGACGAGGCTCCTGCCGGTGGCGGCGCTCCTCACCTTCTCCGTCTGGAGCGCCGCGCTCTCTGAGCAGGATGGCGCGACCTCCCGGGTCGGCTTCGGGATCGCCCTGCTCGTGCTGGTCATCGCGCGCCGGATCACGGCCGGGCTCCGCGACGACCTGCGCACGGGCGCGCCGCCGCTCCGCGTCGTGGCGAACCGCGCGCTCTTCGACCGCAGCGAGCTCCAGCGGCGCGGGGAGGTCCCCCTGTGAGGACGGTCGCCGGCGTGTTCGCGCACCCGGACGACGAGACCCTCCTCGCCGGCGGCACGCTCGCGAAGTACGCGGCCGAAGGCGCGCGGGTCCTGGTGGTCACATGCACGAGCGGCGAGGCCGGCGACACCGCGGATCCGTCGGTCACGTGCGTCGGCGAGGCGAGGCGGGAGGAGCTTCGCCGCGCCTGCGACGTCCTGGGCGTGGCGCGCGTGGAGCTCCTCGGGTTCCGCGACTCCGGGCTGCCGGCGTCCGCCGCGCCCGGGACGCTCGCGGGCGCGAGCGTGCGCGAGGTCGCGGACCGGGTCGCGCTGATCCTGCGCGAGGAGCGGCCCCAGGTCGTGATCACGCACGACGAGCGCGGCGGGTACGGCCACGCGGACCACGTACGCGCGAGCGCCGCCGCGCTGAGCGCGGCCGCGTCCGTCGGCGTTCCCAAGCTGTACCACTCGGTGATCCCCCGGTCCGCCGTCGCGGCATTCCACGCCGCGCTCGAGCGCGCGGGCCTGCGCGCGAAGTGGGCGGCGCCGTCGGGCGCCGACGTCGACCTCGAGCTCGGGGTCGACGAGTCCGCGGTGACGACGCGCGTCGACGTGCGCGCGCAGATCCCGGTGAAACGGCGCGCGCTCGCCGAGCACCGCACGCAGATGAAGGACCACATCCTCCTTCGGGCGCCCGAGGACGCGATCCGCGCGCTCTGGGGAGAGGAGCGGTACACGCTCATCGGCGCGCGGCCCGAGCGTACCGAGGTGGACCTCTTCGAGGGCCTCTAGCCCGCGAGGGCGATCGCGACCGCGGCGATCGCCGCGGTCTCCGCGCGGAGGTTCGCGGCTCCGAGCGAGACCGTGACGGCTCCGGCGGAGCGCGCGAGCGCGATCTCGTCGTCGGCGATCCCGCCCTCCGGGCCGATGACGAGCGAGAGCGTGCCCTCCCGCGGCAGAGCGTCGCGGAGCGACGTCGCGCGCTCGCCCTCCCAGGCGACGAGCACGGGGCGCGGAAGCGGTCCGAAAAGCTCGCTCCAGCGCGCGAGCGGCGCGATCTCGGGCACGCGGGCGCGGCGCGAGGTCTCGATCGCCTCGCGCACGATGCGCTCCCACCGCGCGCGCTTCGCGGTGCCGACATCGCGCGCGACGCTGCGCGCGCTCGTGTACGGCACGAACCGCGCGGCGCCGAGCTGCGTCGCCGACTCGAGCACGAGCTCGGTGTGCTCGGCACGGAGGAGCGGCAGCGCGAGCGTGAGGGCGACGCGCGGCGGGGGCGCGCCGGCCCGGCGTGCGACGACCGTGCCCGCGACGGCGCCGGGAGCGACGCGGTCGAGCCGGTAGTCGAGCTCCT
This sequence comes from Candidatus Limnocylindria bacterium, assembly GCA_035708565.1. Lineage (GTDB taxonomy): Bacteria > Chloroflexota > Limnocylindria > P2-11E > P2-11E > JACDAF01. The sequence continues at coordinate 7,918 of DASSSF010000046.1, read as the reverse complement.
CTCCGTCGCTGACGAGCGTGACGACGTCCCCAGGGCCGAGCCGCAGCACCGACGCGATCTGGCGCGCCTGCTCGCGCGAGAGCGCGAGGTCCGGACCGACGACGAACCGGTGCGTCATGCGAGCGTGACGCGGACCCAGTCGCCGCGCCGATCGCGCTCGCGCTCGCCGAGCGGCGCGAACGCGGCGAGCGCCGCCGCCTCCTTCTCCGCGACGATCCCGCCGAGGACGAGCCGGCCCCCGGGCGCGAGCCGCGCGCGCAGGTCCGGCGCGATGCGCGTCAGCACGTCGGCGACGATGTTCGCGACGACGACGTCGAACGAGCCGCGGATGTCCGCCGCGGAGCCGGCACCGACGTCGACCGCCACGCCGTTCGCCGCCGCGTTCTCGCGCGCGGCCTCGACCGCGATGGGATCGTCGTCGACGGCGACGACCGGCCGCGCGCCGCGCTTCGCCGCGGCGATCGCGAGGATCCCCGAGCCGGTGCCGACGTCGAGGAGCGACCGGCCCGCGAGCTCGAGCATCGACAGCGCCTCGAGGCACTGCTGCGTCGTCGGGTGGAGACCCGTGCCGAAGGCCATGCCTGGATCGAGCACGACCGGGATCGACCCCGCCTCCGCCGGCGCGGTGGACCACGACGGCCTGACGTGGAACGCGCCGATCCGGATCGGCGTGAACGCCGCCTTCCACGACGCGAGCCAGTCCTCCTCGGCGATCCGCCGCACGCGGACCTCCCCCACCGGCCCGAGGTCGAAGGCCTGCAGGTGGCCGAGCGCCTCGCGCACCCGCCGCACGCGCACGCGCGCTCTCGGGTCGTAGCGGAAGTACGCCTTCACGACGTGCGGCCCGTCGCCCGACGGCAGGTCGACCGCGATGCCCCCCGAGCCGACGCGGTCGAGGATCTCGCTGACCGCCTCGACCGCCTCCTCGCCCGCGTCCACCGCGATCTCGATCCACGCGTGGCGCCGCGCGGCGCTCATTCGCCGCCGAGCGCGTCCTTCACCCGGTCGAAGATGCCGCGATCCACGTCGTCGTCCGCCGGGCGGCGGAGGTCACGGAGCTTCTCGTACGCCCGACGCTCCTCCTTTGAGAGCGTCCTCGGGATGGCGATGTTGAGGACGACGAGCTGGTCGCCGCGTCCGCCGCCGCCGAGATGCGGCACGCCCTTGCCGCGCAGGCGGACGACGTGGCCGTGCTGCGAGCCGGCGGGGATGCGCACGGTCGCGGTCGCGCCGTCGACCGTGGGCACCGAGACCTCGTCGCCGAGCACGGCCTGCGCGGGACTGATGCGCACCTGGTGCACGAGGTCGTCGCCCTCGCGACGGAAGCGGCGATGCTCCTTCACCCGGACGAGCACGTAGAGGTCGCCGTGCGGCCCGCCGCGCAGGCCGGCCTCGCCCTGGCCCTGCACGCGCAGCTGCTGCCCGTCGTCGATGCCCGCGGGCACGACCAGCTCGACGCGCCGCTCGGTGCGCTCGCGGCCCTCGCCGCCGCAGCGGGCGCAGGCCTTGTCGATCGTGCGGCCCGAGCCGGCGCAGCGCGGGCACGTCGACACGTTCACGAAGCGCCCGAACACCGACTGCTGCACCTGCCGGACCTCGCCGCGGCCGCCGCAGGTCGAGCACGTCGATACCGACGAGCCCGGCTCGGCGCCGCTGCCGTCGCAGCGCTCGCAGGTCTCGAGCCGCGGGACGCCGATCTCCTTCTCGGCGCCCCGCACCGCCTCCTCGAGGTCGATCTCGAGCGCCACGCGGAGGTCGGCGCCGCGCGTCGGCCCGCGGTCGCGGCGGCGCATGTCGCCGCCGAAGAACGTGCTGAAGAGGTCGTCGATGCCGAAGCCGATCGTCGCTTCGCCGCCGAACATGTCGTATCGCTGGCGCCGGTCGGCGTCGGAGAGGACCTCGTACGCCTCGGTGATCTCCTTGAAGCGATCGGCGGCGTCGTGGTCCTGGTTCACGTCCGGGTGGTACTGGCGGGCGAGCTTCCGGTACGCGCTCCGGACCTGGTCGTCCGTCGCGTCCCGGGGAACGCCGAGCACCGCGTAGTAGTCCTTCGCCGCCACGGATACGATCATCCCAGATGGACGACCTGCTGCGGATCGCGGTCCAGTGGCTGCACGTCGCGAGCGGCGTGCTCTGGATCGGCGCCGGCGCGTACGCCCTCCTCGTCATCCTGCCGGCGCTCGAGGCGATGGCGCCCGCGGCGCGGGGCCCGGCGATGGCGGAGATCGCGCCGCGGCAGGTGCGCTACGTCCTCCGGATGGCCGAGGTCACCCTCGCGACGGGCGTCGCGAACCTCCTCGTGAGCGGCCGCGCGCGGCTCCTCGAGGATCCCCTCGGATCCCGCTGGGCGATCGTGATGACGGTCGGGATCGTGCTCGCGGTCGTCATCTACGGGATCCTGCGCGGCGCGGTGGTCCCGCTGATGCGGCGCATGCTCGCCCTCGGGCCGAAGGCGGCGTCGGGTGACGCCGCGGCGGCGGGCGAGGTGGCCGCCATGCGCGGCCGGCTCCGCGGGCTCGCGACGACGCAGGTCGCGCTCGGGCTCACGGTCATCCTCGCGATGGTGGCCGCCCGCTTCAGCTGAGCGCGGCGCTCCGGCCGGGCACGATGGCGCGAGCGGATCGGTCTCTCAAGGCTCGGCCAGCCGCGTACAGGCCCCGCGCGAGGCGACCCTCGAGCGGGGCCTTCCGCGGATCGCGTGTGCCCGCTAGCTCTGCTCCTTGAACTCGCCTTCGATCGTGTCCGGGTCCGACTTCTGGCCGGCCGTCGCGCCCGCGGGCTCCTGCGGCTGCTCCGGCGTGGCCTGGTCGGCCTTGTACATCGCCTCGCCGATCTTCGACGCGGACCGGCGGAGCTCGTCGAGCGCCGTCCTGATCCGGTCGGTGTCGTCGGCGCCGACCGCCTCGCGGACCGCCTTGATCTTCTCCTCGACCTCGCTCCGGATCTCGGCCGGGATCTTCGCCTCGTTGTCGCGGATGACCTTCTCGGTCTGGTAGGCGAGGTTGTCCGCCTCGTTGCGGACCTCGATCCGCTCCTTCTTGCGGCGGTCGTCCTCGGCGTGCGCCTCGGCGTCCTTCACGAGCCGCTCGACCTCGTCCTTCGACAGGCCGCTCGACGCGGTGATCGTGACGTGCTGCTCCTTGCCGGTCGCCTTGTCGCGCGCCTTCACGTTGACGATGCCGTTCGCGTCGATGTCGAACGACACCTCGATCTGCGGCACGCCCCGCGGCGCCGGCGCGATCCCGTCGAGGATGAACCGCGCGAGGCTCTTGTTGTCGCTCGCGAGCTCGCGCTCGCCCTGCGTGACGTGGATCTCGACCTGCGTCTGGCCGTCGGCGGCCGTCGTGAAGACCTGCGACTTGCTGGTCGGGATGGTCGTGTTGCGCTCGATGAGCTTCGTCGCGACGCCGCCGAGCGTCTCGATGCCGAGCGACAGCGGCGTGACGTCGAGCAGGAGGACGTCCTTGACCTCGCCCTTGAGCACGCCGCCCTGGATCGCCGCCCCGACCGCGACGACCTCGTCGGGATTGACGCTCTTGTTCGGCTCCTTGCCGAACAGATCCTTCACGGTCTGGACCACGAGCGGCATGCGCGTCATGCCGCCGACGAGGACGACCTCGTCGATCTTGGCGGCGTCCACGCCCGCGTCCGCGAGCGCGCGCTTCACGGGGTCGACCGTCTTCCGCACGAGGTCGCCGACGAGCTGCTCGAGCTTGCTCCGCGTCAGCGTGATGACCATGTGCTTCGGGCCGGAGGCGTCCGCCGTGATGAACGGCAGGTTGATCTCCGTCTGCTGCGTGCTCGAGAGCTCGATCTTCGCCTTCTCGGCGGCCTCCTTGAGGCGCTGGAGCGCCATGCGGTCGCTCTTGAGGTCGATGCCCTGGTCGCGCTTGAACTCCTCGATGAGCCAGTCGATGACCCGGACGTCGAAGTCGTCGCCGCCGAGGTGCGTGTCGCCGTTGGTCGCCTTCACCTCGAAGACGCCCTCGCCGAGCTGGAGGATCGAGATGTCGAACGTGCCGCCGCCGAGGTCGTAGACCGCGATGATCTCGTCCTTCTTCTTGTCGAGGCCGTACGCGAGCGATGCGGCCGTGGGCTCGTTGATGATCCGCAGGACCTCGAGCCCCGCGATCTTGCCGGCGTCCTTCGTCGCCTGGCGCTGCTGGTCGTCGAAGTAAGCGGGCACCGTGATGACCGCCTGCGTGATCTTCTCGCCGAGGAACGCCTCGGCGTCCGCCTTGAGCTTGCCGAGGATCATCGCCGAGACCTCGGGCGGCGAGAGCCTCTTGCCGTCCGCGAGGACGATCTCGACGCCGCCGTTCGACGCCTGCTGCACCTTGTACGGCACCTGCTTCAGGGAGCGCTGGACCTCCGGGTCCGAGAAGCGCCGTCCCATGAAGCGCTTGATCGAGTAGATCGTGTTCTCCGGGTTCGTGATCGCCTGGCGCTTGGCCACCTGGCCCACCAGGCGCTCCCCCGTCTTCGTGTGCGCGACGACGGACGGCGTGATGCGCCCGCCCTCCGCGTTCGGGATGATCGTCGGCTCACCGCCCTCCATGTAGGCCATGGCGGAGTTGGTGGTGCCGAGGTCGATACCGATGACCTTTGGCATGTCTATTCGCCTCCCTGTTCGATGGTCGTTCCGCGCGTCTCGCCACGGCCCTGCGAGACGGTCACGAGCGCGGGCCGGAGCACGCGATCGTGGAGCCGGTAACCCTTTTGCAGCTCTCCGACGACGGTCCCCTCGGGCTCGTCCGACGGGACCGTGGAGACGGCCTCGTGCACGTACGGATCGAAGCGCTGGCCGAGCGTCTCGATCGGCGACAGACCCTCCTGCTCGAGGATCTGCCGGAGCTTGCGCTCGACGAGCCACATCCCCTCGACCCACGGCTGGTCCCGGAGCTCCGCCGGGACCGCGTCGATCGCGCGGTCGTAGCCGTCGAGGACGTCGAGCAGCTTGCGGATGAGCTCGCTCTTCGCGTACTTCGCGAAGTCCGCGCGCTCCGCCTCGTTCCGCTTGCGGTAGTTGGAGAAGTCGGCGGCGAGGCGCTTGAGGTCGTTCGTCAGCGCCTCTTCGGCGTCGCCGCGCGAGGGCTCGGGCGCCTCATCGTCGGCCGTGCCCGCGTCGACGGCCGCGTCGCCGTTGGTGGTCTTGCGGGAGCGCATCCGCTCCTCGAGCAGCGCCTCAGCGCGGGCGCGCGTGTCGTCCATCAGTCGCCCTCCACCACGCGCACGAGATCGCTCATCAGCGCGCCGACGAAGCGCACGGCGCCGATCGTGCGCGCGTAGTCCATCCGCGTCGGCCCGACGACGCCGACGTACCCGGTCACGCCCTCGCGGCCGCCGTAGCGGCCGAACACGACGCTGCACGTCCGCAGCGGCCCGAGCGGGTGCTCGCTCCCGATGGTCACGAGGACCTCGCCCTGACGGAGCGCCTGCGGGAAGATCGCCGAGAGGCGCGTCCGGTCCTCGAGGATGCCGAGCATCTCCCGAGCGCGCGTGGTCTCCTCGAACTCGGGCTTCGCGAGGATGTTGCCGATCCCCTCGAGGTGCACGTGCGTCGCGCCGGCGTCGTCCTCCTCCTGGAGCGTGCGGGCGACGGTCGCGGCGACGGTCGCGGCGACGCCGCGCTCGGCCGCAACGCTACGGGCCACGCCCTCCGCGCCCTGCCCGGCGAGCAGCTCGGCGAGGCGGCGCGACACCGCACGGAGCTCGTCCGTCGTCACGGGCTCGCGCAGCTCGATGAGCTGCTGCCGCACGGCCCCGCCGTCGGTGACGACGACGACGAGCGCGCGGTGCTCGTTGATCGGGACGGCCTCGACGTGGCGGAGGGTGGCCCGCTCGCTGACCGGCGGCGTCACGATCGACGCCTCGGTCGTGAGGCGCGCGAGCGTCGACGCCGCGAGGCCGAGCCACTCGGCCGTGTCGGCGAGGCCCTGCTGGAACTGGTGGCTCACCGTCACCTGCTCCTCCGCGGCGAGCGTGGGCGCCGGCAGGAGCATCTCGATGAAGTAGCGGTAGCCGAGATCGGTAGGCACCCGGCCCGCCGACGTGTGCGGGTGCGTGAGGAGGCCGACGTCCTCGAGCCCGGCGAGCTCGCTCCGGACGGTCGCCGAGCTCACGCTCAGGCCGTAGCGGCGGACGAGCGTCGCGGACGCGACCGGCTCCGCCGTCGCGATGTGCTCGCGGATCACCGCCCGCAGGATCTCGGACTGGCGCTCGTCGAGGAGCGGCAGTTCCTGGTGCATTTGGACCATTTGGCACTCTACCCCCGAGAGTGCTAATGAGCCTAGCGAGCCTGCGCCCGGTGGTCAAGGAGAGCTGGGCGACGCCAGGCTGGCAGGCGCAATGCTCTCTCTCCCCCGACACGTATCGGGAGGTCGGCGGATGGGCGCGTTCCTCGCATGGCTCGACAAGCAGGGTGTGCTGGCGCTCGCGTTCGCGGTCGTCGTCGGCGTGGCGCTCGCGGCGGTCGTGAGCTCCCTCGTGAAGGACGTGCTCATGCCGCCGATCGGGCTCGTTCTCGGCGGCGTCGACTTCAGCAGCCTCTATCTCGACCTGTCGGGTAAGGGATACCCCTCGCTGAAGGCGGCGCAGGACGCGGGTGCGCCGGTGATCGCCTACGGGAACTTCATCAATGCCGTGATCACGTTCGTGATCGTCGCCTTCGTCGTCTATCTGCTCGCGAGGATGCTCGTCAAGGCTCCGCGCACGTGCCCGTACTGCGCTGAGAAGATCGACGGTGCCGCCACGCGCTGCCCGCACTGCACGAGCGAGCTCGCGGCGGGGCGCGTCGCCTAGGCCTGCTCCGCGCGCTCCGACGCGGGAAGGTACGCGCGCACGCGCGCGAGGAGGTCGTCGAGCTCGAACGGCTTCGTCACGTAGTCGGCCGCTCCGAGCTCCGTCGCGTAGAGGCGCTCGGAGAGGCCGAAGATCGCCGTCACGACGATCACCGGCAGCGTCGCGATGCGTCCGTCCGCGCGCAGCTCGCGCAGGACGCTGAAGCCATCGCGTCTCGGCATCATCAGATCGAGGACCATGACCGACGGCCTGAGGTCGTCCACCATGCGCATCGCCTGATCGCCGTCGCGCGCGAGCTTCGCCTCGAGCCCCTCGTCCTTGAGATACGCGCAGATCGCCTCCCCGAGATCGGGGTCGTCCTCGACGATCAGCACGAGGGGGCGCCGCGGGCCCGCCACTAGACGCTGTCCGAGCACGGGCTGCCGCCGGTGCCGTGCCGCGGGCGCGTCGACGCGCGCGTCGCGGCAAAGCCGCTCCTCGCTCGTCTCAAACTCTGACCTCCCTCGCGAGCTTCTCCGCGTCGAGGATCGCGATGCGGCGTCGCCGGATGCTGATGAGCTCGCGACGCTCGAGGTCGCCGAGCACGCGGTTCACCGACACGCGGGACGCTCCGATGAACGCGGCGAGCTCGTCCTGCGTGAGGTTGAGCTCGAGCGGCGTCTGTCCGCCCGTGTGCTGCTGCGCGAGGTCAAGGAGGTACTTCGCGACGCGGCTCGGGACGTCGAGGAAGATGAGGTCCTCGACGCGGTCGGACAGCCGGCGGACGGTGCGCGACAGCGCCTCGAGGACCACGCGCACCGACGCGGGGTGCGACTCGAGGAAGGCGAGGAACTCGTCGCCTCCGAGGAGCGCCGCGCGCGTGTCCTCGAGCGCGACCGCGGTGGCCGACCGCGGCGCCCGGTCGAAGAGCGCGAGCTCGCCGAAGAACTCCCCCGGGCGCATGATCGCGACGAGCGCCTCCTGCCCGAACTCGCCGGGCAGCGAGATCTTCACGGCTCCGTCGAGGACGAGGTAGAGGTGCGTCCCCGGATCGTCCTTCCGGAAGATGACCTCGGCCCGGCGGAACGGCTTCAGCCGGATCCGCTCGGCGAGGTCACCCAGCTCGGGCTCGGAAAGG
>DASSSF010000045.1:0-30274 GCA_035708565.1 Candidatus Limnocylindria bacterium | reverse complement strand
GAGCGCGACGACGACGAGGAAGGCGCCCGCGACGTCGTTGCCTCCGTCCACCGTGCGGAACGCGGCGATCCCCCAGGTCGCGTAGAGCATCGCCGGCAGCGAGGCCCGCGCCCAGCCGACGGCGAAGCCCGCGAGCGCGATCGCGGCCGTCGTCGCGATGCCCGTCCAGATCTCGACGCGCGTGATGTCGCCGGCGACCACGTACGCGGGCAGGTAGAAGAGGATCTCGCCCGGCGGGTACACGAACGGCGAGCCGATCGGGACGGTGCTCTGCATGACGTGCGTGTACGGGTTGCCGCCCGCGAGCACCACCTCGATCGCCTCGCGCGTCGCTCGCACGACGTCGCTCCCGTTCTCGAGCGGCGCGCGGGCGAGCCGCTCGGCGGCGGCGATCGCGACCGCGTACGCGCCGGCGAGCTCGCCCGTCCGGGCGCCCGCGAGGTGGAGCGCGACCCCGACGAACCCCGCGACGAGAAGCAGCACGCGCGCCGTCTGCGGCTCGTTGAGGTCGATCGCGCCGATGCTCCACAGGAGCCCGGCGAGGATCGCGATGAGCGCGTACTCGCTGTGGGACGAGGCCGACGGATCCGCCGCTGGCGCGCCGGCCGAGGTCGAGGGAGTTGACGGCGGCGCGCCGGCCGAGGTCGAAGGAGCGGCCCGTCTCGCGACGAAGGGCCCGTCGGTCACGCGCGAATGGTCGCCGATGAGCGAGCCGGCGGGCCGAGGAGCGAGGCGGGCCGCGACGGAGGCAACGTCGGCCGGCGCGCCGGCATCAGCCGACGGCTACTGCCCCGTCGCCGCCCGCAGCCGCGCGAGCGTGTCCTCGAGCGCCTTGATCTCCCGCCCGTACCGCTCGAAGTCGCCCGCGCGGAGGGCCTCCTGGGCGCGCGCGTACTGCTCCGACGCCTGTCGGACGAGCGCGGCGACGTCGGCCGGCGCGCCGGTCGCGCCCGGCGACGGGCGAGCGGTCGGCGAGGGCGACGGCGTCGGCTGCGTGCCGCCCGTGGGCGGCGGCGGCTGCACGGGCGCCTCGAAGAGGCGCGCGAGGGCCTTCTCGAAGGTGTCCTCCATCACGACGCGGTCCTGGGTCGCGAGGATCACGCGCTTGAGCTCGGGGATGCGTCCCTGCGTCGCCTGGACGAACAGCGGCTCGATGTACACGAAGGAGTTGCCGACCGGGAGCACGAGCAGGTTGCCGCGGCTCACGTTCGCGCCGGCGCCGCTCGAGAGGAGCGTGAGCTGCTGGCGGATCGTCGCGTCGGCCTCGATGCGCGCCTCGATCTGCAGCGGGCCGTAGATGACGCGGTCCTTCGGGAAGCGCAGGACCGTGAGCTTCCCGTACTCGGGCGCGTTCGCGCGGCCCGCGATCCAGCCGACCATGTTGTCCCGGTCCGTGCCCGCCGGCGTCATCGGGACGAAGAGCAGGAACTCCTTGCGCGGGCTGCCCGGGAGCCGCGCGGTCACGTAGTACGGCTCGATCGGCTCCTTGCGTCCGCCCTGCTCGAAGATCTCGTTCGCGACCTTCCACGCGTCCCCACGGTTGTAGAACTCGTCGGGGTTCGTCATGTGGTACGTCGCGATGATGCTGACCTGGGTGTCGAAGAGGTCCTCCGGGTACCGCAGGTGCGCGCGAAGGCCCGCCGGCATGTCCTCGACCGTCTTCGAGAAGAGCGTCGGGTAGATCCCGCGCAGCGTGCGGATGACGGGCTCGTTCGGGTCGACGACGTAGAACGTCATCGTCCCGTCGTACGCGTCGGTCACGACCTTCACGCTGTTGCGGATGTAGTTCACGTCGCGCAGCACCGGCTCGCTGTAGGGGTACCGGTCGCCCGTCGTGTACGCGTCCTGGATCCAGTAGAGGCGGCCGTCCTCGATCACGAGGTACGGGTCCTGGTCGTACCGGAGGAAGGGGGCGACCTTCTGCGCGCGCTGCGCGATGCGCCGGTCGAAGAGCACGCGGCTGTCGGGGCCGATCTGCGTCGAGATGAGGAGGTTGAGGTCGCCGAAGCGCGCCGCGAACAGGAGGCGGTCCCAGAGGGAACCGACCGCGATCCCGCCCCCGCCAGAGAAGCGCGTCGTCGCGTCGCGGCCTTCCTGCGCGAAGTCGAACTCGTCCTGGGTCGTGCCGACGATGACGTAGTCCCGCGTGAGCTCGCCGTAGTAGATCCGCGGCTGCGTGATGCGCGGCTCGCCTTGCGGCGGGATGTCGCGCACCTGCATGACCGGCAGGCCCTCCGGCGTCACGCCGCCGGCCTCCGACAGCACCGCTCCGAAGCCGTGCGTGTAGTAGAGGTGCTGGTTCACCCAGGTGCGCGCCTCGCGCGGGAGCTTCGTCTGGTCGAGCTCGCGCGCCGAGAGCATGACCGTCCGCTCGACGCCGCCGAAGGTGTAGCGGTCGAGGTCGACGTCGTGGAACGCGTAGTACTGGCGCAGCGCCTGGAGCTGCTGGTACACGTCGAGGACCGGCCGCCAGTCGAAGACGCGCACGGAGCGCGTGTCCGCGAGCTCGGCGCGCGCCTCCGCGGCCGGTGGCTCGTTCGCGACGTTCACGAGCGAGTCCTCGGAGTCGGCGACGCCGTACGCCGCGCGCGTCGCGGCGATGTGCCGCTCGAGGTACGGGCGCTCCTTGTTCAGCTGGTCCGGCCGGACGACGAACGTCTCGACGATGCCGGGGTACACGCCGCCGAGCACGACGCCGGCGACGATCCAGACCGCGACGGCACCGCCGAGGAGCCAGAGCGTGCGCGCGAACGCGTTCGCGAACGTCGCGAGCGCGGCGATCCCCGCGACGGCGGCCAGGACGCCGAGCGCGAAGAGCCGGGCGTTCACGCTCGTGTACCCCGCGCCGACGAGCACGCCCTCGTCGCGGAAAAGGAGCTCGTACCGGTCGAGGAGGTAGCCCGCGGCGACGAGCAGGAGGAACAGCCCGGCGAGGACGGAGAGGTGCGCGCGGGCCGGCACGGCGAGCGCGAGCGCGGTGCGGCCGGCGACCGCGAGGTCGCCGCGGGCGAGCGGCGCGGTCGCCACGCTCACCACGCCGCGCGTGGCGTAGATCGCGAGCGCCCCGAGCGCGACGACGATCACCGCCGCGATGAGCCAGCCGCGCGCGAACTCGAGGATCGGCAGCGTGAAGAAGTAGAAGCCGATGTCCTGCCCGAACAGCGGGTCCGTCGCGCCGAAGGGCACGGCGTTCTGCCACCGCAGGAGCTCGTCCCAGACGCTCGACCCGACGAGGCCGAAGAAGAAGGACGGGACGAGGAGGAACGGCAGGAGGCGGAGGGTCGTCGCGAGGGGGCTCGCGGGCCGCGGCGCCTCCGCGTCGATGACGACGCGCGGCACCTGCGGACGGAGCGCGAGGTAGAGGTTCGGGATCGCGAAGAGGAAGAAGGCGAGGAAGAACACCGCGAAGGCCGCGAACGCCGCCGAGTACCGGCGGAGGAAGACGTCCTCGAACCCGAGGCTCCGGAACCACAGGAGATCCGTCAGGAACGCGATGAGCGGGCCGACGAGGAGGGGGAGGACGAAGAGGAGGAGGACGACGACCGCCACGACGACACCGGCGCCGGACGGCGGCCGCTGGCGGCGCCGGCCGCGGCCGAGCGTCGACAGGTCGAAGTTCGACCAGTCGATGTTCCCCCAGTCGCGCGGGCCCTCCCTCACCTGCTCCGAGCATACGGCCGCACGTCGCGTCGGGCGGCTAGTGGAAGAGGTAGACCTCGAGGCTGAGGAGCGTCCCGGCGTCCCCGGTCGCGAGCTCGTGATACGTCTTCACGACGCTCCCGCTGAACCGCCCCTCGCGAAGGCGCTCCGTGGCGAGCGTCGCGATCCGGTCGCCCTCGCCCGGGCTCGCGTGCCGCGCGAACGCGAGCACGATCGCGACGCGCCGGCTGCCGGCCGCCTGCGCGAGCATCCGCTCGGCCTCGCCGGCGACGCGCGCCTGCTCGCGGTCCGCGGCCGGCCCGCCCGCGAGCAGGGCCGCTCCGTCGACCGCGATGCGCAGCTCGACGGGCGTCGGATCGATCCCCTCCGCCGCGCGGATCGGCGTCCCCGCGCTGTTGGCGGCGAGGAACAGGGCGAAGAGCCCGAGCAGGAGGTCGGCCCACAGCCAGCCGACGAGCGCCATGGACGTTCGGCGCGGGAGGCCGAGCACGGCTCAGGGCTCGACGCGTTCGCGCGCGCGGAGGTCCTCGGCCGCGCGCGCGAGGTCGGACGCCGCGCGGCGCAGGTCCGCGACGGCCCTGCCGAGGTCCGCGAGCTCGCGCTCCCGCTCGGAGGCGCGCTCGTAGATGCGCTGCTCCTCCGCGACGAGCTGGTCGAGCAGCTCGTCGGCCGCCGCGTCGATGCCGGCCCGCGCCGGGCCGCTCGAGGCCGCCGCGAGGAGCGTGCGGATGCGCGACTCGCGGAGGAGCGCGCGCGTCCGCGTCGCCGGGTCGGACACGTCGGATCGGAAGTGGACGACCATCGAGAGCGCGATCAGCAGCGCGATGAGCGCGGCGTCGACGAACGCGAGCGTGCTGAACGTGAACACGCCGGGCGCGCCGTCGAACGACGTCTGCCACAGCGCGAGGAACGGTTGGCTCACGAGCTCAGGGCGGCGCGCGAGGAGCCGCGCGTACGCCTCGGTCGCGGCGGAGAGCCCGTACCACGTCACGGCGATCGGAGCGAAGACGAGGACGTTGCGGAGGAGCTCGAGGACCCCCCAGATCGTCCGGTGCTTCGACTCGAGGAGCTCGGCCGCCGTCCGGGCGTCGACGACCTGCGCGTACGCCCGCGCCTCGTCGTGCCGGCCGGCGCGGACCGCCTCCGCGAGCCTGCGGAAGAGCGTCGCGAACGCCTCGTCGCGCGGCGCGAGCTCGCCCGCGAGCGCGTCGAGCTCGGACGCGGTGCGCTCGTCGATCCCCGTCATCGCTACTTCGGCGTGAGCGGCACGTCGCCGACGCTCTGCGTCGTGCGCGAGCCGGTGCGCACCTGGCGGTACGTCGTGAAGTAGGTCGACTTCCCGAAGTTGAGGTCCCACAGCCGGTTCATCGGGAGGAAGATCGTGAAGCGGCCGTTCGCGTCGGTGTACGTGTCGCGCTCGTTGCACGCGCGCGTCCCGACGATCACGCACACGCCGGGGACGCCGCGGCCCGTGAACACGTCGATGACCCGTCCGGAGAGCGCCGTCTCGCCGGACCGCCTCGTGGCGCTCGGCGTGCGCGTCGGCGTCGGCGTGACGGTCGTCGGCGGCGGCGTCGCGCTCGCGCTCGGCGCGCCGGTGCCGCCGCCCGCGCCCACCGAGGTGCCCGAGCCTCCGCCGCTACCGCCGCCCGAGCCGCTCGAGCCCGCGGGCGCCTGCGCCACGGCCGGCGCGGACGTCGCGGCCGGCGGCTCCTCCGTCGGCTCGGGGGTGGACTCGACGACGACGAACGTGACCACCTGGTACGAGCGGCCGCGAGAGAGCCCGGTCTCGCTCAGCTCCGGGTCGACGGCCGCGGCCGTCGCGGGCATGCCGCCGCCGGCGGGGTCCTCGGCCCGTGCGGGCGGCACGAGCGCGAACGCGAGGAGCGCGACGAGCGGCAGGAGCGACACCGCGGCCCTTCGCCAGGGGAGCCCCCGCCGGATGGGTCCCGCCTGCGGCGCCGCCGCGGGCGGGACGCTCGCGCGCCGGACGCGCGCTCGCCGAAGCGCCGCGCCGAGCTCGGCGCGCGCGCCGTCGATCGCGCGCCGCTCCGGAATGTCGACGCCGACGAGCGCCCGCATCCGCGCGGCCGCGCGAGCGCGCGCGAGAAGCGGATCGATCGCCCCTTCCATCCTCGAAGAAGTGAACGATACGCACGGGTGTGCGCGCATCCCTTCGCGGACCGGCGGCGGGCGCCGCTACCGAACTGCGACCGTCAGGCCGCGCGCGCGCTCACCTCGGCGAACAGGTCGAGGTACTTCTCGACCACCAGATCCCAGGTGTAGGTGCGCGAGACGAACGCCGAGCCCGCGCGTCCGAGCGAGCGCGCGACGTCGGGCCGCTCCATGAGGAGCGCGCACAGCTCGGCGAACTCGGGGTGCGACGCGTAGGGCAGTCCCGCGCCCGCGCGCCGTCCCATGCTCGACAGGACGGGCGATCGCGCGGACACGATCGCGGGCAGCCCGAGCGCCCACGCCTCGAGCGTCACGATCGAGAGCGACTCGAGCCGGCTCGGCATGACGAGCGCGACCGCGCCCGCGTACGCGTCGAACTTGTCGCGGTCGCCGAGCCGCCCGAGGTGGCGGACGTCGTCACGCGCGGGCACCGGCATCTCCGCGTTGCCGATCAGCACGAGCGTTGCGCGCGCGGTGCCCGTCCCCTGGAAGCGCGCCCACGCGTCGAAGAGGTCGGGCATCCCCTTGCTCTCGACGATCCGGCCGACGTAGAGGAAGTAGGGCCCCTCGATCCCGTGCGCGTCGCGGAAGCGCGTGGGGTCCACGTCCTCGGGGACGTCGACCCCGACGCCCACGACGTCGTGCGGCACGCGCGAGTTCCGGAAGCGCCCGTGAACGAGCCGCTTCTCCTCCTCCGTGTTGAACGCGATCGCGCGCGGCGCGTGGAAGAGCGGCTTGTACAGCGACAGCGAGAGGGCGGGCTCGTCGTGCGCGGTCGGGACGAGGACGGCGCGGTCCGGCGCGAGCGGGAGCCCGAGCGCGGTCGGCTCGTAGATGTAGGTGAAGAAGAGCGTGTGGTCGACCTCTCGCGCGCGCGAGCGGACGTGCTCGAGCAGGTCCGGGCAGTGGGGCCCCTGCGCGCGGAGGAAGGCGCGCTCGTCGTCGAGCGACCGATCGCGCGCGAAGGCCGCGCGCTCGTACCGGCGGAAGTCGCGCGCGCGGCCCGAGGCGGGCCGGAAGCGCCGCACCGGCACGTCATCGACCTCGTCCTCGCCAGGGACGAGCTCGTGCGCCCAGGTCCAGTAGTCGAGCGCGGTCGTCGTCGCCACCTCGATGTCGAGGTGCGGGCGAAGGTGGCGCACGAGCTCGCGCGCGTGCGCCTCCGCCCCGCCGGAGACGCCGTCGCCGTAGCGCTGCACGACGACCTGGAGCCGCGGCCGCCTAGACACCCGCCGCCGCCTCCTGCGCGAGCCACTCGAGGCGCTCGTCGACCGCGGGCCACGAGCACTCGCGCTCGACCCAGGCGCGCCCGGCCTCCCCCATCGCGCGCCCGTCGGCGAGGACGCCCGCGAGCGCCTCCGGAAGGTCGTCGCCGTAGGCGAGGCCGCCGCCGCTCCGCGCGACCTGGCCGCGCGTCACCGGGTTGTCCCGCTGGACGAGCACGGGTGTCCCCGCCTGCCACGCCTCGAGCAGGACGATCCCGAGGCTCTCGAGGCGAGACGGCAGGATGAGGACGTCCGCCGCGCGGAGCGCGGCCCACTTCTCCTCGTCGCTGGTGCGTCCGATCGGGCGCACGTTCTCGCGCGGCGCGATGGCCATGCCGGGGGCGCCGATGAGGACGAGCGTCACGGCCGGATCCACGCGCTCCCACGCCGCGACGAGCTCGTCGACGCCCTTCGCCTCGCTCACCTGGCCCACGTACACGGCGAGGGGACCGCTGATGCCGCGCCGCGCGCGGAACGCGGCGGCGTCCGCCTCGGGCGCGGGGTCGAGCCCGGTCCCGAGGAGGACGTTCGGGATGTGCTCGTTCCGGTAGCGCCCGTGCACGAGGTCCCGCTCCTCGGGCGTCAGGAAGCCGAACGCCCGCGGGAGGCGGAAGAGCGCGTCGTACGGCGCGAGGCGGATCGGGAGCTCGTCGTGCGCCGTGGGGATGAGCGCGGCGCGCTCCGGGACGAGCGGAACGCCGAGGACCGTCGGCTCGTAGATGTACGTCCAGAAGAGGACGGCGTCGTAGTCCTCGCCGTGGCGGTGGAGGAACTCGAGGAGCGCGGGCGAGTGCGGGCCCTGGCGCCGCGGCCAGTCGAGCTCATCCTCGAGCGAGTGCTCCTCGAACAGCACCCTCCGCTCGAACGCCTTGAACTCCTCGTCGCGCCCCGACGCGACCGCGAACCGGCGGACCCGCACGCCGTCCACGCTGTCGTCGCCCGCGCGGTACCACTCCGCCCACGTCCAGTGGTCCACCGCGGTCGTCGTCGCGACCTCGACGTCGTGCCGCAGACCGAGCCTCCCGACCATCGCGCGCGCGTGCGCCTCGCTGCCGCCGACGACCTCCTTGCCGTACCGCTGCACGACCGCGAGCACCTTCACGCGCGCACCTCTGCCGCGAACCGAGCGCGAGGACCCGCCTTTCGGGGTGCATCGCTCCGCGGCGGCTTCTGCCACGGCCGCTGGCTGGCTCCGCGCGCGCGCACGGCCGCCTTCGGCGGCCGACCGCCGCGGCGCGACGCACCCCTGCGGGGGTCCGTGGTGCGCGTCATCGGTCGAGGCCGACGAGGTAGCGCGCGGCGAGGCGCTCGGGGTCGAGCATGCGGCGGAGGATCCGCACCTGCGACGCGAGCCGCGCGTAGGTGGTCGGCTCCTGGATGTCGCGCATCGCGCGTGCGAGCTCGGCGCTCCCGCGGGCCACGATGCCTGCGCCGTGGTAGAGGCGGAAGCCCGGGGTGTCCGAGAGGATCATCGGGAGACCGGCCCACACGCCCTGCGTCGCGATCGCGCTCTGGAAGATGTCCTCGTAGTAGAGGACGAGGCAGTCCGCGGCGGCGACGTACTTCCCCATCGTCGCGAACTCCGTGTTGACCGTGACGTTGCGGAGCCCGCGCTCCTTGACGAAGGCCATGACCTCGTCGAAGTACTCGGGCTCCCAGTCGCTCTTCGTACCCGACAGCACGACGTGCGCGTCCTCGGGCGCAGCGGCGAGCACCTCGACGAAGCGCTTGCGGCGGAAGAAGAAGCCGGGCGATACGAACACGAAGCGGTCCTCCGGGAGCCCGAGCGAGCGCCGGAGCGCGCGCTTCGCCTCGCCGTCGGGCGGCAGCGCGGTGTCCTCGAGCGGCATCACCACGAGCGGGATCTGGTCCACCTTCGACATCTCGTGCGTGAGGAGGCTCACCCAGTGCCCCGAGCGGTCCGAGTGCACGACGAGGCGGCGCGGGAGCGAGCCCATGAGCCCGAGCACCGTGCGGTAGCGGACGAACGCCCACGCGATCCGGAGCGTGACCCACGGGACGCGGACCACCTCGAGGAGGAAGCGGAGGCGCGGCCGGTAGTGGAGCGCCGCGGTCAGCACGCGGTAGTGGTGGAACTTCTCCGGCTCGACCTCGTGGAGCGAGAGCACCGTCGGGATGCGGCGCCGCCAGAAGGACAGGAGCGCCTGCACGAAGGGGACGTCCCGGAAGATGCCCGCCTCGTGCTCGACGATGACGCCGTCGACCGCATCGGGGATCGACGCGACCTTGCGCCGGAGGTCGGCGGTGTCGACGTGGCGGACGCCGACGAACGTCGCCTGGTGGCCGTTCGCGCGGAGGCCGTCGCACAGCGCGACCGAGTAGTCGTGGATGCCGCAGCGCCGGTCGCTCGAGATCACGGCGAGCCGGCGGCGGCGCGGCTCGCGCAGCTCCCAGCCCGCGAGCGCGAGCGCTTCGCGGAGCCGCCGGCCCACGCGCTCGCGGGAGAATTCGTGGAGGCGCGCGCGCCCCTTCGCGATGAGCTCGGCGCGGAGCGCGCGGTCGCGCACGGCCCGCTCGAGCGCGGCGGCGACGGCATCCGGCGTCCGCTCCTCGAGCAGGATCCCGGCGTCGCCGAGCGTCTCGGGGATCGCGCCCGCCGCGTGCGCGACGATCGGCAGGTCGAACCGCATCGCCTCGACGAGCGGCGCGCAGAAGCCCTCGTGCTCCGAGAGCGTCACGAGCGCCGTCGCGCCGCGGTAATAGGCGACGAGCTCCTCCTGCGAGACCTTGCCGGTGAGGCGCACCGCGCTCCCGAGGTCGTGCAGGCGGATGAGCCGCTGGACCCTCTCGAGGTAGTCGCCGGACATCGCGTGCGATCCCACGAGGTGGAGCCGCGCCGTCGGGTCCTGCTCGCGGTAGCGCGCGAAGGCGAGGACGACGTCGTGGACGGCCTTCTGCGGGAGGATCTGGCCGACCGCGACGATGTCGGTGCGCTCGTCCGCGAGCTCCGCGAGCACGCGCGCGTCCGGCGGCACGTCGTACGCGCGCCAGTCGAGGAGGAGCGGCACGACCGCGGTGCGCGCGAAGCCGGCCTCCTCGAGCTCCTTCCGGTTGTACTCGCTGTCGCCGATGCCGAGCTCCGCGACCTGCGCGAGGCGGCGCAGCTGCTCGCGGCCCAGCTCGGCGAAGTGCCTGTTGTGGTCGGAGATCCCCTCGAAGAAGCGCGCCGGCGTGATGTTGTGGTGGATCACCGCCTTGGGGGCCTCGAGCGTCGCGACGTCGTCCAGCGACGCGTTGCCCATGGAGACGTGGATCAGGACGGCGGTCCCGGGCTCGCGCTCGTGCACCAGGTCGTGGGTGGGCCGCACGAAGGCCTTGACCTCGTCGCGCGCCTCCTGCGCGTAGAGGTCGCTCGCCGCGCCGTGCTGCCAGATGAGGTGCTGGAGCTGGAAGCACTCGTTGCCCACGGCGTCGCCGAACGCGATCGTCGGGTGGAACTGGTGCAGGCGGCGGAGGCGCACTCCTAGCGCTTGCGGGCGGCCGCTACGAGCCGCGCCCGGTGCGCGGTGGGGACGAGCCGGTACTCGACGCGCTTCCCAAGGGCCGTCGCGAGGCGCTCGACCGTCGAGAAGCGAGCATCGCTCTCGCCGCGCTCGAGCCGCGCGACGGCCGACTGCGAAGTGCCCATCTTGGCGGCGATCTCGGTCTGGGACACACCTGAGCGCTCACGCTCTGCGGCGAGTCCCCTGAGAAGTTCCCGGCGCGCACGCGCGGCAGCCATCAACGCAGGGAACTCCGGATTCCGGGCAGTGCGATCAACGATGAGCCTGTCGAGATCGTCGACGTGGCGCAAGCGAGCCATCAGGGATCCTCCATATCGATCACGATATCTCACATTCGATATTACCGCAGACGCCGGTCACGTAGGCGGCGCTCGGCGAGCGCGATCGCGTCCGGCGGCGTGCGCTGGGACTTCTTACTGAGCGCGACCAGTGCTAGGAGGATCCGGCCCTTCTTGCCTTCAGCCGAGAACAGCACGCGATAGCTCCCCCGAGGCGCGTCAGCGCGCACCTCGTATATGTCGCCTCGGAGATGGCGCGCGGCGCTCATCCCCTCCCGCCGGACCTCATCCATGGCGCCCGCGATCTCGGCCACGTCCTGATCCGGCAGGTCCTTGATGAACTCGTCGACGGGTCGTCGCCCCCGGCTCGTCGGATAGAAGCGCCAGCGGTGTCCGATGGAGGTCACGGCCCTGCCCGGCGCATCGGGCTCCATGTTGCCCGGACGCGCTCACTCGAGCGACGCGTCCACGGCGGACAGGACCCGGAGCGTTCCGCCTCGCGTGCAGGCGATGGCGGCCGCGCCGGTCGCGGCGACGACCGTGCGCGCCGGCAGCGGGGCGAGCGCGCCGTCGAGGATGACGAGCGACCGGGGGTCGAGGCCGGAGACGTCGAGGCGCAGCCACGTCGCCGCGGACGCGGGCGGCAGCGCCACCGTGCGGCCGTCGCACGGGATCGCGGCGGGCACGCCGGCGAGGGGCCGGCCGCGGCGCGCCGCGGCGTCGAACGCCGCGACGTCGTCGGTCGCGCGGACGCGGGCGCCGCGGAGGCCCGCCGGCGCCGCCGCGACGGCGTACTGGCGCGGGCCGATGGCGCCGGTCCACGGCCAGTGGCGCGCGATGACGACCGGGTCCTGGTACGGATCCCACGCCGCCACGACGTCGAAGCCGCGCGCGACGAGGTCGTCGACGCGGTCCTGCTCCGCGAGCGCGGGCGGCAGCGCGAGGCCGCGGCGGCGCGCGTAGTAGTGGATCGCCGGGCTGTACGAGCGGCCGAGGACGAGGACGCGGTCGTCGGCGCGGCTGACGCCCGCGAGCTCCGCCGCGCGCGGCAGGATGCCCTCCGGGTCCACGACGCCGCCGTAGATCCGCGCGACGGCCGGCGCGGCGAGCACGAGCGCGAGCGCGCCGGCCGTGACGAGGAGGGCGGTCGCGCGCGGTCGCGCGCGGGCGGGCCATCGCGCGATGAGCCACGCCGCGCCCATGCCGACGAGCGCCGAGAGCGCCGGCGAGATCGCCGCCTGGTAGTACTCGTGGTGCGCGTAGAGGTCGAAGAACGCGACCAGCGGGCCGAGCGCCGCGACGAGCACGCCGAGCCAGGCGAGCCGGTCGCGCGAGCGGAGCGCGTACCAGGCACCCGCGATCGCGAATGGGACGAGCGGCGCGCCGACGACGAGCTGGACCGTCGGCGTGAGCGCCGTCGCCCACTGGCCGAGGTCGAACCGCTGCGCGAGCGTCCCGAAGAGGATCTCGCGCTGCTCCGCGCCCGTCGTGAACGCCGTCGCGATGTCCGCGCGCCGCACGGCGTCGCCGTACAGCACCCACGGCACCGCGGCGGCCGCCGGCACGGCGGCGAGCGCGAGCGACGCCGGACGGAGCCGCGACCGCAGCCAGGGCCCCTCGCGCTCTCCGCGGTGAAGGAGCTGCGGCGCGAGCCAGAAGAGCGCGGTCGAGGGCTTCACGAGCATCGCCACCGTCGCGAGCGCGACCGAGGCCGTCCAGTGCGCGCGCGCACCCGACGCGCGCCAGGCGATACCCGTCCACGCCGCGCCGACGGCGCCCGCGGTCGCGAGGTACTCGATGAGCGAGGCGCGCGACCAGATGAGCCCGAACGGGCTCGCGATGAACGCGAGCCACGCCGCCGTCGCGGCCGTCGTCCCGCCGATCCGCCGCACGAGGAGCCAGAGGAGCACGGCCGTGACGAGCCACCAGAAGAGCGCGGTCAGGCGCATCGCGGCGTCGGGCGGCACGCCCGCCCCCATCACGAGGGCCGCGTTCGCCTGGAAGAGCGGGAGCTCGAGCGGGAAGTCGCCGCTCGCCGCGAGCGTCGGGAGCTTCGGGCGGAGGAGGTCGATCCCGCCTTGGTGGAAAAGGAGCGCCGTGTAGGCCGTCTGCGTCTGCCGGAACGCGTGGTCCTCGACGAGCGGCTGCGCGAGCGTCGGGACGCGGGCGGCGAGCGCGGCCGCGCCCGTCGCGAGGAGCAGCGCGAGCTCACGCCGCGTCATCGCCGGCGCCGCGTCAGATCGCGGCCGCGCCGCGCATCAGAGCTCGAGGATCCTGCGGGTCTCGGCGGCCACGCGCTCGGTCGCGAAGTCCGCGACGCGCCGCTCCCCCGCCGCGACGAGCCGCGCGCGCACGTCCTCGCGCTCGACGACGATCGCCGCGGCCTCCGCGGCCTCGGCCAGGTCCTTGCGGTCCAGGAGGATCGCGGCGCCGTCGACCGTCTCCGGGACGGCGGCCGCGGAGTACGCGACCACCGGCGCGCGCAGGCGCATGGCCTCGAGCAGCGGCACGCCGAAGCCCTCGTGCTCGGAGAGCGAGACGAAGACCGACGCGGTGCGGTAGTAGGCGACGAGCGCCGGGAGCGGCACCTTCCCGGTGAACGTCACCGCGTCGCGCAGGCCGAGCTCGCGCGCGAGCGCGAGGCAGCGCGCGTGGTAGCGCGCCTGGTCGCGGTAGCCGCCCGCGAGCACGAGGCGCGCGTCCGGGTCGATGCAGCGCGTGTAGTACGCGAGCAGCCGGATGAGGTGGTCCTGCCGCTTGTTCGGCGAGATCCGTCCCACGAACAGGATCCGCGCGCCGGGGCCGGTCTGCGACGCGAGCACGCCCGGGTCGGGCTCCACGTCGTACTTCGACCAGTCGATGAGGATCGGCACGTGCGCCGTGCTCGCGAAGCCCGCGTCCTCGAGCTCGGCGCGGTCGTACTCGGACACGCCGATCGCGAGGTCGATCTTGGGCGCCAGCGACGCGAGCTGCCGGCGGCCGAGCGCGGCGTGCGCCGCGGCGTGCGGGTTGATGCCCGCGAAGAACTCCGGCGGGGTCACGTTGTGATAGACGAGCACCTTCCGCCCGGGGAGCTTCGCGAGCTGGTCGAACACCTCGTGCCCCATCGAGAAGTGGAGGATCACGACGTCCTCCGGCCGCGCCTCGCGGAAGAGCCGGCGGTACGGGAGCACCTCGCCGTCCGCGGCCTCCACCGCGTAGGCGCGGGCGTCGTGCCCCCACTCGCGGAGGTAGCGACCGAGCGTCAGGATGTGGTCCCCCATCGCGTCCCCCGCCGCGACGACGGGATGGAACTGATGGACGGTCGTCACGTGGCGGCGCCGACGGTGTGCTCGCGTCCGCAGGCGGCGCAACGGAAGCCGGCGCCGTCGCGCGCGCCCTTCGCGACCGAGCCGCAGCAGCACGCGCCGCCGGCGACGCGCGCCGGGTTCCCGACCACGAGCGCGTGGGCGGGCACGTCCCGCGTCACGACCGCCCCCGCGCCCACGAGGGCGAACGTGCCGACGCGGATGCCCGCGACGAGGAGCGCCCCGGCGCCGACCGACGCGCCGCGGTCGATCGTGACGCCGTCGGCCCGCCAGTCGGCGAGCCCCTTCAGCGTGCCCTCCGGGGTGATGGCGCGCGGCAGCCGGTCGTTCGTGAGGATCGCTCCCGGCCCGATGAAGACGCCGTCGGCGATGCGGGAGCCCATGAAGAGCAGCGCGCCGTTCTCGATCTTCACCCGGTCGCCGACGACGACGTCGACGTCGATGAACGCGTCCTTCCCGACGATGCACTCGCGGCCGACGCGCGCGCCCTTCCGGATCTGGACGTTCCGCCAGATGCGCGTCCCCTCGCCGACCGTCGCCCCTTCCTCGACGTCGGCCGTCGGGTGGACGAACGCCGCGCTCACGGCTGCCGCCCGGTCACGGCGTAGTCGCGGTGGCCGAAGAGGACCTCGTTCAGGATCCGCACGTTGTCGCGCTGCGGGCCGTCAACGCCGGCCTCGGAGAGGCGCTGGCCGCTCGGCTCGAACGTGATCACGTCGACGTAGGTGAACCCTTCGACCTCGAGGTAGAAGCGGAAGAGCTCCGGCGGGATCGGGCGGCGGTGGCCCGGGTCCATCCAGAACGTGTGCGCCCCGACCGTGAGCGTCGCGACGTTCGGCGTGACGAGCACGATCGGCGCGCCGGGCGCGAGGACGCGGCGCGTCTCGCGCAGGAGGCGCACGAGCTCCCCCGGGAGGATGTGCTCGGCGAGGTGCCTCGCGTAGATCCCGTCGATCGCGCCCGGCTCGAGCGACGCGAGGTGCGAGAGCGCGTCGGCCTCGACCACCTCGAACGACCGTGAGCGCGCCTCGGCGATCATCTTCGGGTCGAGGTCCACGCCGTACGCGCCGATCCCGCGGTCGCGCGCGAGCTCCAGGAAGGTGCCGCGTCCGCTGCCGACGTCGAGCACGCGCCGCCGCCCCTTGAAGTGGTCGATGAAGCGCTCGCCCTGGGCGCGGATCACGGGCTCGTCGCCGCCGAACCGCGCCTGGAAGTACACGGAGTGGAGGTCGGCCGCGACGTCGTCGCGCCGGAACTGCCGCCACTCGCGCTCGAGCCGCAAGAGACGGGCGTCGAACTCGCGCGACGGCCGCGCGGCCTGCTCCTGGAGCGCGCCCACGACGAGCCTGTTGATGCGCTCCTGCCGCTCCGTGATCGCCGCGATCCACCAGCGGATGAGGCCCATGATCCCGCGTCGGGCGTACGTGATCGCGCGCCCGACGTAGCGCTTGCGGCTCGTCGGGTCGTACTCGACGTCCTCGAGGAGCACGCCGGACAGCGACGTGAGCGGGTCGGCGAGGTCGTCGACGAGCGGAGCGGGACCGCCGGGCAGCGGCGCGTGCAGCGCGGCGTCCACGTCCGGCCCGTACACGCCCGACGCGCGCTTCTGCCGGACGCGTTCGCGCGCCTCGGCGAGGACCTCGTCGATGGGATCGGTCACCGCGTTGGAGGATGGCACAGGCCCGGCGGGGCGACGCGCGCTAGGCGCGGGCGAGGGACGGGATCTCCGCGGTGAGCCGCTTGAACACCTCGAGCGCCGAGCGCGAGCGGTTGAGCGTGTAGAAGTGGATGCCCGGGGCGCCGGCGCGGAGCAGCGCGAGGCACTGCACCGTCGTCCACTCGATCCCGACCGCCGTGACGGCGTCCTCGTCGTCGCCGGCGCGCGCCACGAGGTCGCGGAGGGCGTCCGGTACGGTCGCTCCGCACCGCGTGATGAACCCCTTGGGCGAGAGCTGCGCCGCCGTCGTGACCGGGAGGATCCCCGGCACGATCGGCACGCCGATCCCGAGGTCGCGCGCGCGCCGCACGTACCGGAGGTAGTCCTCGGCCTCGAAGAACAGCTGCGTGTTGAGGAACTCGATGCCGGCGTCCACCTTGCGCTTCGTGTTCGCCAGGTCGTGCTCGAGGTCCGGCGACTCGAGGTGGCCTTCGGGGTAGCACGCGCCGCCGAGGCAGAACGACCAGCGCGAGCGGATGAACGCGGCGAGGTCGGACGAGTGGGCGAATCCGCCCTCGGTCGGCCGGAACGTGGCCTGCCCGCGCGGCGGATCGCCGCGCAGGGCGAGGACGTTCTCGATCCCGGCGGCGTCGAGGCGGTCGAGGATCTGCGCGAGCTCCTCCGCGGTGTGGCCGACGCAGGTGAGGTGCGCCATCGCCTCGATGCCGGTGTCCTTCTTGATCTCCGTGACGAGCTCGATCGTCCGCTCGCGCGTGCTGCCGCCGGCGCCGTAGGTGACGGACACGTAGTCGGGCTGCAGGGGGGCGAGGGCGGCGATCGTGGCCCGGAGCTCCTCGGCCGCCTGGTCGGTCTTGGGCGGGAAGAACTCGAACGAGAACACGGGCCCGCTCGTGCGGAAGACGTCGGCGATCCTCACGCGAAGATGGTATTTGCGTCCGGCCCGGGTCAGCGGGCGCGCATCAGCTCCTGGAGGCGCATCCGAGCGGTGTCGCGCTCGCGGCGCCACGACCACTTCACGGCTCCGAACGCGGCCGCGAGCAGGCCGATCGCGACGAGCGGCAGCACGGCGACGGGCGGGAACGGCAGCGCGCGTCCCGTGAGCACGTCGGCCCACGTCCCGACGACGAGGACGAGCGCGGAAGAGGCCGCGGCCACCGCGTAGGTGCGCCCGCCGATCCGCGACGCGGCGTGCACCGCGACCGCGAGCGTCGGCACGAGGAGGAGCGCGTCGTGCGGAAGGGCGAACGGCCACACGACGAGCGAGACCGCGAGGGCCGCGCGAGGGCGCGTGTCCGCGGGCGCCCACCACACCGCGAGCGCGGCGCACGCGAGCGCCGCGACCGCGAACGGGACGGCCCAGGAAAGCGAGGGCCCGTCCGCCGGCCCCGACCACGGCAGGAGCGAGGCTCGCGCGCGGGGATCGAAGGAGCCGAGCCCCGCGAGCGCGCCCGGGTCGAGCGCCACGGCCGCCGCGACGGGCGCCGCGAGGCCGAGCGCGAGCGCCGCGATGCCGAGGACCCGGCGGCGTGCGGCGAGGAGGACGAAGGCCACGCCGACGAACGGGGCGACGAGCGCCGGCCGGAGCACGAGGAGCAGGCCGCCGAGGAGGAGCGAGCCGGACCCGCGATGCATGACGGCGTGGCCGGCGGCCGCCGCGCCGAGGAGGACGGCGCCGACGAAGCTCGCCGACCTCGCGTCGTACGCGAACGGCTGCGACGCGACCGCGGCGGTGAGGAGGAGGACGCGCGCGGGCCGTTCGGGCGGGCCGAAAGCGAGGATCGCCGCGACGACGCCGGCGAGAGCGACCGCGACGAGCGCGAGCGCGAGGAGGTCCTCGCCGAGCGGCTCCGGCAGGAGCGCGAACGGCGCGAACGCCCACACGTCGAGCAGCGTGCGCGCCGCGCTCGAGCCGTCGACCGGCCGCGCGAGCGCCTGCGCCGCGAACGCCCCGCTCATCACGAGGAGGACGTCGGTGAACGCGACGGCGAGGCGGCGCACGACCGCGATAGTGGCCGCGCGGACGCCCCGCCGGACCCCCTAGGGCCCGGATCGTTCCCCCTTCGAGACACCCTCCGTGGACAGGTCCCACCGGTGAGTGAGCCGCGTCACGCCGACCTCGCGGGTACCGCCGACGACGCGGAAGGACAGGCCCTTCTGGTGGTAGTCGTAGTACCGGTCCTGCGGGTCGATGATCCCGATGTCCACGTCGTACGCGCCGGCCAGGAGCTCGAGGGCGTCGAACCGGGCCGTCGCGACGCCCTCGGCGGCGGCCGGGACGGCGCACCCGTCGATGAGCGTGTTCGTCCCGTACACGCCGACGCCGTCCTCGCGGTACACGTAGAACCCGAACACGGCGTCGCCCACGCCGGCGGGGTTGCGGTAGGCGATCTCGATCGCCGCGGGCGCACCGCTCTCGAGAACGCCGCGCTCCGCGCCGTCCGGCCCGAGGACGCGCGCGCGGACGATCTCCACCTCCTTCGAGCCCCAGCGCGCGCCGATCTCCCCGCGCGCCGCGCGCTCACGCTGCTCGCGCTCGCCGACCTTCACGTGGTACGCGTTGATGACGTCGCGGACCGCGCCGGTCGCCGCGACGCTCCCGGTCTCGAGCCAGAGCGCGCGGTCGCAGAGGCGCTGCACCGCTCCGAGGTCGTGGGAGACGAGCACGATCGTGCGCTTCGCCTTTCGGAACTCGGCCATCTTCGCGAAGCACTTGTGCTGGAAGTACTCGTCGCCGACGGCGAGCACCTCGTCGACGAGCAGCACGTCGGGCTCGAGGTGGACGGCGACCGCGAAGCCGAGCCGCGTGTACATGCCGCTCGAGTACGTCTTCACGGGCGCGTCGAAGAAGCGGCCGAGGTCCGCGAACGCCTCGATCTCGGGCATCGCGCGCTCCGCCTCGCGCCGCGACAGGCCGAGGAGGGACGCGTTGAGGAGCGCGTTCTCGCGTCCCGTGAAGTCCGGGTGGAAGCCGGCGCCGATCTCGAGCAGCGCGGCGACGCGGCCCTTCACCTCGAGGCTTCCGCTCGTCGGCTTCGCGGTCCCCGCGAGGAGCTTGAGCAAGGTCGACTTCCCGGATCCGTTCGCGCCGATGACGCCGAAGGCCTCGCCCGCTCCGACGGTGAACGACACGTCGCGGAGCGCGTCGACCGTCTCGATGGGCGCGTACTGGCGGAGCACCACCTCCTTCAGCGTCCGCCGGCGCTCGCGGCGCAGGCGGTACGACTTCGAGACGTGCTCCGCGGCGACGGCGCTCACGGGGACCTCAGCGTCGCATCGTGGCGCCCCACCGCGCGCAGGCGGATGCCGCCGGGGATCGGCTCGAACGTGATGCGCAGCTCGTTGCTCGCACGCGCGGACCAGATGCCTGCCGTCCCCTGCAACCGCTTGACGCGCAGCGAGGGGTGTCGCATGTCGCTCTCGAGCAGCCGAAGGGCTTTCCGCACGCGCTCCTTCTCGTCCGCGGTGAGCTTGCGGTACGAACGGAAGTAGCGGTCGGACCGTTCGAGTATCACGCGTCGAGGTCGGCGATCAGGTCCTCGACATCGCGGAAGCGCTTGACACGGCCCGCCTTGATATCGGCGTCGGCCTCACGCTCCATCTTCTGCCACTCAGGCGTCCAGAACCAGGCCTGCGACGCATCGATGAGGCGCTTCGGCCGCAGCACGACCGCGTCGTCGTTGACCTCGGCAACGAAGACGTCTCCCGTCTTCGCGCCGACACGCTGCCTCAGCTCCGCGGGCAGGGTGATCTGACCGTTCGGCCGCAGGGTCACGATGCGGCCCGCGCCGGCGGGCGCGGCCGCGGAAGGTGGGCCCGCCCGGCGACGCGGCGCACGACGAGGCGCGCGGGTCGTCTTCACGGGCACATCATCCGCCGACAATGCGAATTTCGCAAGTTCTCATTTCCGCGCCGTCACCATGTAGAAGAAGCCGAGAGCGTCGGCGACCGGCGTCCCATCGAGGCGCCGGAGGAGCGCGCCGTACTTCCACACGAGGCGTTCGTGGCCGCGCACGGTGTAGGGCGGGTAGACGCCCGCGGTGACGATGCGGACGTCCCGCAGGCCGGCCGCGCGCACGAGGTCCGCCCACGCGCGCTTCGGCAGGTCGCTCTCGAAGATGCCCTCGGCGAGGTGCTCGTCGCGGGCCATCCGCGCACGCTCCGCCCAGCGATAGAGCGAGACCTTGCGCGGGACGATGTCGGCGTAGAAGAGCCCGCCCGGCCGGAGCGCGCGCGCCATCTCGCGGATCACGGGCGCGGGGTCGCGGAAGTGCTCCAGGAGCCCGCCCGAGAGCACGACAGCGAGCGACGCGTCGCGGAACGGGAGCGCGCGCACGTCGCCGAAGAGCGCGTGCCCCGGGCGGCCGGCGCGCTCGTAGTTCTCGCGCACCGCGCGCAGGGCGTACGGCGCGTAGTCGAGGGCCACGAGGCGGTACGCCGGGCGCTCGAGGCCGATGCGGATGAGGAGGCGGCCGGAGCCGGCCCCCACCTCGGCGGCGACCCCGTCCGGCGGGAGGAGGGGGCGAAGGTGGCGCACCTTCGTCTCGTCGATGAAGTTGAAGATGTCGCGGCGCTCCGGGAGGTAGAGCTCGCTCTCGCGGAGCGGGCGCTCCCACGCGGCGGCGTCCCCCTCGCGGTACCGGACCTCGTGCTCGCCGTGCGCGTGGTCGTCGTGCCCGTGGTCGCTCACGCGCCCAAGGCTAGGGCTGCGTGCACCGGGACCGTCGCCTAGAGGGCCGCCTCGAAGTCGTCCTTCGCGCGCGTGAAGTAGGCGAACCCGCCGATGAGAAGCAGCGTCCCGACGGCGAGCGACCAGAGCAGCGGACCCGGCTCGGGGGGCAGGCCGTCGAGGAGCGCCCGCTGCCAGCCCACGATGACGCCGGTCATGGGGTTGAGCTCGAGAAGCGCGCGCGCGGCGGGACGGTCGCCGACGACGCTGATCGGGAAGAGCACCGGCGTGAGGAAGTACCAGGCCATGAGGAGCACGCCGAGGATGTGCTCGATGTCGCGGAAGAACACGTTCGCCGCCGCGAGCACGTACGCGAGGCCGAGCGCGAGCACCGTCTGGACGAGGAGGAGGAGCGGCACGTACACGATCCCCTCCGGGTGGCGGGGACCGAAGACGGCGAGCACGGCCGCGACCACGACGAGCCCGAGGAGGAAGTTCGCGAGCGCCGAGACGAGCGCGGACGCGGGCAGCAGCTGCACCGGCATGCGCACCCGCTTCACGATCGCCGCGTTCGCGACGATCGAGGCGGCACCGCTCTGGAGCGCGTTCGAGAAGTACGTCCACGGGAGGAGGCCGACGAACAGGAAGATCGGGTACGGCTTCTCGCCCGTCGCGGTGAGCGGCCGCGTCTCGAGGAGGACCCCGAAGAGGATCCAGAACACGACGAGCTGGAGCAGCGGGATCACGAAGTTCCACGCGAACCCGAGGAGCGAGCCCTTGTAGCGCGACCGCAGGTCGCGCCACGCGAAGTCGAGCACGAGCTCGCGCCGGGCGACGATGGCGCGGGCCGCCTCGATCACGCGACCTCGCGGGGCGCCGGGAGCGGCACGATGAACCGGCCGCGGAAGCCTCGTGCGCGCAGCTTCGGCACGAGCTCGTCGGCGATGTGCCACGAGAAGAGGAGCGCGCGCTCGGGCTGGTCGTCGAAGAGGCGCTGCTCGTCGACGACCGGGATGAGCGTGCCCGGCATGTAGCGGCCGATCTTGTGCGAGCCGCTGATCTCGCCGACGCAGTCGACGATGCCGTCGTCGAGGCCGACGTAGCTCACGAGGGTGCTCGCCCGAGAGGGCGCTCCGATCCCGTGTACCCGGGCGCCCGCCGCCTTGGCGTCGCGGAGCAGCGCGTGCAGCCCGAGCTTCGACGCCACGACACCGCGGCGGAACCGGTCGAGGGCAGCGGGGCCCTGCGCCGCGCGCTCGTGCCCCAGGATCTCGCCGACGCTCGAGCGCACCGGACGCGCGCCGGTCCTCGCGGCGTACACGCGGATCGAGCCGCCGTGCGTTGGGATCCGGCGCGCGTGGAAGACCTCGAGCCCGTGCGCGGCGAGGAGGTTCCGGAGGCTCGTGAGCGAGTAGTACCGGAGGTGCTCGTGGTAGACGGTGTCGTACTGCACCGTCTCGAGCAGCGAGATCCAGTAGTGCGACTCGGAGATGAAGGTCCCGTCCGGCCGGAGCAGCCGGAGGATCCCCTCGATGACCGCGTGGACGTCCTCGATGTGCGCGAAGACGTTCGCCGCCGTCACGAGCGCGGCCTGGCCGTCCTCCGCGAGCACGCGGTCGACCGCGTCCGGTCCGAAGAAGGCGATGAGCGTCGGCACCCCGCGCGCCTGGGCCAGCTTCCCGGTGTCCGTGGGCTCGATGCCGCGGACGCGGTTGCCGGCCTCGGCGAAGTTCGACAGGAGCGTCCCGTCGTTCGAGCCGATGTCGACGACGAGGTCGTCCCCCCGGAGGCCGAGGAGCTCGCTCGCCTCGGTGCGCAGCTGCGCGAAGTTCTCGCGCAGGATCCTCGTGGTGCCGCTCGTGTAGGGGTACTCGGGAGGGAAGAGGATCGCCGGGTCCACGACCAGGCCGAGCTGCACGAGCTCGCACTTCGGGCAGCGGAGCAGCTGCGCCGGGTACGCCGGCTGCTCCCGCGGGCGCGTCCCGATCCTCGGCATGGCGTTGACCGGCGGCAGGTAGCCGACGAACAGCACCGGCTCGAGCGCCGGCGAGTCGCACGACTGGCACCGCTCGACGACGACGCTGCCTCCGGTGCCGGCGGCATGACGGACCGTCATCTCGTCGCCGGCGCCCGCGGCCGCGCGTCGGCGCGCGCCTCGTACCAGGGAGCGGTGCGCGCGAGGCCCAGGTCGAGGCCGACGCGCGGCTCGAAGCCGAGCGCGCGCAGCCGCGAGATGTCCGGGCACCGCCGCGGCGTGCCGCCGGGCTTCGCCGGGCCGGGCTCCGTCGTGACCGTCCGGTCGATGGCGCGGCCGATCGCCACGGCGAGGTCCCCGATGCGCGTCTCGACGTCCGTCCCCACGTGATACACGCCGAGGTGCTGTCCGCGCTCGAACGCGAGCCGGATCCCGGCGACGGCGTCGTCGACGAAGCAGAACGCGCGCGTCTCGTCACCGCGACCTTCGATCGGCAGCCGGACCGACGACCCGCGCGGGCCGAGGGCGCTGATCCGCACCGCGAGCTCGGGGATGACGTGCTCCCAGCCCATGTCCGGCCCGTAGACGTTGTGCGGCCGCACGACGACGACGCGCTCGAACGCGCGGCGGCCGTAGTTGATCGCGAGCAGCTCCGTCGCGATCTTCGAGCCCCCGTAGGAGTACCTCGGGTTCATCACGTCGGGCACGGTGAGCGGCACCGTCTCGTCCGTCGGGACGAGCGGCGGGGTCTGGTACACCTCCGAGCTCGACACGACGAGGATCCGCCCGACGCCGCGCTCCCGCGCCGCGTCGAGGACGTTGAGCATCCCCTTGATGCCGACCTCGAGGACGCGCTCGGGCATCTCGTAGAAGAAGCGCGTCCCGTTGATCGCGGCGAGGTGCCAGATCGAGGCGACGCCATCGGCCGCGCGGGACACGGTCGCCGGGTCGCGGATGTCGCCGAAGAGCACCTCGACCTCGCCCGTGGCGCCGGCGAGCCGGTCCACGCTGCCGCGCGAGCCGTCGTCGAGCACGCGCACGCGGGTACCGCCCGCCGCGAGGGAGCGCACGAGAGCGCTGCCGATGAAGCCGGTCCCGCCGGTGACGAGGACCGTCCCCATCAGCTCGCTCCCGCCGCGCGGAGCGACGTCGGCCGCTCCGGCACGCGGACGCGGTGCGCCGGCAGCCGGCGGAGGCGGACCGATCCCCACAGGAACCAGCGCAGGTACTCGAGGACCCACGGGCCGAGCTTGAACGTGGACGCGCCGCCGTAGAGGCGGTCGATCGAGACGATGGGGACCTCGCCGAGCCCCACGCCGAGCAGCTCCGCCTTCATCGCCATCTCGAAGGCGACCGCCCAGCCGATCGGGCGGCTGCGCAGGTCGAGGCGCGGGAAGAGCTCGCGCCGGAACATCTTGATGCCGGTCGTCGAGTCCGAGAACGCCGAGCCCGCGAGGCGGTGGAACAGGCGGTTCGCGAGCCGCGACAGCCAGCCCCCGACGACCGTCCCGCCGAGGCGCCGGCCCCCGTGCGCGTAGCGCGTGCACGACACGAAGTCGCAGCCGTCCTCCATGAGCGCGAGCATGTCGTCGATCGCGAGGACCGGACCGACCTCGTCCGCGGCGAAGAGCAGCACGTAGCGGCCGCGCGCCTGATCGACGCCGGCGCGGATCGCGTTCACCACGCCCGTCCCACGCTCGTTGAGCACGCCGCGCAGGCTCGTGTACGAGCCGCTCATCGCGGCGACGACGGGTATCGACGTGTCGTCGGGCCGGTCGTAGACGACGAGGACCTCGCTCGGCACCTCGACCATGCCGCGCAGCATCTTCACCATCACGCGGAGGCTGATGCCCTCGTTGCGGACGGGCAGGAGGATGCTGAGGACGACCTCGTCGTCCGATGAGCCCGTCATGCGCCGAGGAACGCGCGGATCTCGTCGCACACGACGTCGACATCCGCATCGCCGAGCGTGAAGGCGGAGGGGAGCCACAGCGCCTCGGCGGCAGCGCGCGTCGCGCGCTCGAGCCCGGCGCCCGGCGCGCGGTAGGGGGCCTGCGTGTGGATCGGGAGCCAGAACCGCCGGCAGCCGATCCCGCGCGAGGCGAGGTGCGCGTCGAGCGCGTCGCGCCGCAGGACGAGCGCGTCGGTCCAGAGCGGCGTCTCGCCGCCGTCCAGGTCGAAGGGCAGCAGCCGGAGGCCGCGCACCGGGCCGAGCCGCTCGGCGTAGCGCCGCCGGATCGCCCGCTGGCGGTCGAGCCGCTCGTCGAGGTGCTCGAGCTGCGCGAGCCCGACGGCCGACTGCAGGTTCGTCAGCTTGAAGTTGAACCCGAGCGCCGGATGGAGGTCGTCGCCACCGGTGCCGCGCGAGGGCCGGCCCTGGTCCTTCAGCTGCCGCACGCGGCCGGCGAGCTCGGCGTCGTCCGTCAGCACCATCCCTCCCTGGCCCGTCGTGATCGTCTTGTTGGGCGAGAACGAGAGGCATCCCGCGACCCCGATCGTGCCGAGCGCCCTGCCCCGGCGCCGCGAGATGAACGCCTCGGCCGCGTCCTCCACGATCGCGATCTCGCCGCGCGCTGCGACGCGCGCGAGCGCTTCCATGTCGGCGGCCCGGCCGCTGACGTGGACCGGGACGACGGCGCGGGTCCGCCCCGTGATCGCCCGCTCGACGGCCTCGGGGTCGATGGTCAGCCGCTCGGGGTCGACGTCGACGAGGACCACGCGCGCCCCGGCGAGACGCGCGGCGTTGGCCGTCGCGATGAACGTGAGGTCGGGGACGATGACCTCGTCACCCTCGCGGACGCCGGCGGCGACGAGAGCCGCGAAGATCGCGATCGTGCCGCTCGTGACGGCGACCGCGTGGCGCGCGCCGACGCGGTCGGCGACCGCGCGCTCGAAGCGCTCCGTGACGTCGCCCTCGTTCAGGTAGTTGGAGCGCACGACCTCGGCGATGAGCTCGAGCTCGCGCCCGGTCATCTCTGGCGTCCACCAGGGGATCCGCGTGCGGACGCTCACGCGCGCTGGGCCCCGAGGGCCGCTCGGAGCGAGCGCGCCTGCGCGAGGACGGCCTCGCGATCGCGGGCGCCGACGCGCCGGACCGGGATCCCCGCGTAGACGCTCCACGGCTCGAACGCGGTGCGGGGCGGCACGTAGGAGAGCGCCCCGATCACGGTCCCCTCGGGGATCCGGTTGTCCGGCATCACCACCGAGTTCGCTCCGACGGCCGTGAGGTCGCCGAAGATGACGTCGCCCACGATGCTGTGCCGCTTGGGGTCGTCGATCCCCCGCGGGATGACGGTGACGATGTCGCGCGCGAAGTCGTCGCTGGCGCACCAGATGCGCACGCCGGAGGAGAGGCTCGAGAGGTCGCCGAGCACGAAGCTGAAGCGCGAGCCACCGCCGACCGTGCAGCTCGCGGCCACGTGCGAGCAGCGGCCGATGCGAACGCGCGTGGAGAAGTAGCAGTAGTCGTCGACGATCGAGTCCTCGCCGACCTCGAACAGCTCGGGGTGGCGGACCCGGATGTTCGGCGAGACGATCGCCTTCATCCCCGCGGGAGCGCTCCCCAGAGGTCGATCGTGTCGACGCCGTCGGGGATCCGCAGCGTGCGGTAGGCGCGGTGCGGCACGCCCACCACGACGACGTCGGAGCCGCGCACGAGCTCCTCCTTCGGCACGAACGTGGGGTCCTTCGCGTACTCGTCCGAATAGAGCACCGTGGCGCCCCGGAACCGGAGGATCTTTCCCAGCTTGTACGACAGCGACTCGCGCGTGTCGTCGATGTCCGCCTTGAACGCCATGCCGAGGATCCCGACGCGCGTCTTCTCGAGATCCCGGCGGCGGGCGATCTCCTCGACGATGAAGTTCGGGAGACCTTCGTTGATCGTCACGGCGGCGCGGCCGAGCGGGAACGACAGCTGATCGAAGGCCATGAGCTGGACGGTGTCCTTCATGAGGCACGGCCCCGCGGCGAAGCCGGGCCCGGGGAGGTCCCGCATGCGCGGGTACTCCTCCTTGAGCCCGGCGGCGACGCGCGCGTAGTCGAGGCCGGCACCCTGGACCATCATGTAGAACTGGTTCGCGGCGGCGAACGTGATGTAGCGGTACGCGTTGCTGATGAGCTTCGCGTACTCCGCCTCGCGCGGGGACATGCGGACGATCCGCGGCGCGACGCGCGCGAACAGCGCGGCCGCCTTCTCCTCCGCCTCGGGGGTCGTGCCGCTCACGATCTGCGCGAGCGAGCCGATCTCCAGGATCGCCTTCCCCTGCACGACCCGCTCGGGGCAGAAGGCCACCCCGGTCTCGAGGCCGTGGCGGCGAAGGTACTGGTGCAGGTACTCCGTGACGCCGGGCGACACGGTCGACCGCAGCACGATCGCCTGCTCGCTCGAGAGATACGGCATGAGCTCGTCGACGCAGCGACGTATCACGTCGACGCGCGGGTTCTGGAACTCGTCGACGGGCGTCCCGATGGTGATCACGAGGATGGGAACGCCTCGGACGCGCGAGGGGTCCGCCGTCGTGTCCAGGCATCCGGCCGCGAGCGCCCGGCGCAGCGGCGGCTCGCCGCCTTCCTCGAGGAAGGGGAGCCGGCCCGACCGCAGCTCGGACATCGCCGCCTCGTTCTTGTCGAGGACGAGCGTCCGCATGCCCCGGTCGGCGAAGACGATGGCGAGCGGCGCGCCGACGTGCCCCGCGCCGCCCACGACGCAGACGTCGAAGGTCATGCGGGGTACAGGCTAAAGGTCGTGGGTCCGCGGAGCACCACGTGAGCGTGCCGCCTGCCGCAGCGGGACCGTACTCTCGATGGATGAGAGCTCCGCGCGCGCTCGCGCTCGCCGTGATCCTCGCTGCGTCCGCTTGCACGCCGCCGGTGGTCCGCGCGACGCCGACGCCCGAGCCCACGCCGCGGCCGACGGAGCGCCCGACGGTCGCTCCGGCCACGGTCGCGCCGACCGTCGCGCCGACACCGACGCCTCCGCCGCGCACGGCCGAGCCGACGGCGCCGCGGACCCCGCGCCCGCGGCCCACGACGCGCACCGCTGGAGAGCAGCTGCTGCCCTACTACTTCGCGGCCCGGCAGCTCTTCCCGCTCCTCCCGTCCGCGCCGGAGATCGACCTCGACGAGCCCGCCGACGCGGAGGGCGACGCGTGGTACCGCGGGCTCACGCCCTTCGGGATCCCGCGGTTCGCCGTGCGCGAGGACTTCGTGATGACCGCGCGGACCGCGAACCACGAGATCGGCCACGCCTACGAGGACCTCCTGCGGCGCCGCTTCCCGGACGTGGACGTGCGCGCGCGGTACTGGGCGTTCCGCGGCTTCCCCGGGACGTGGCAGGAGGCGGCGCGCATGGCGGCGTCGCAGCCCGGAGCGGCGCAGTGGATCATGCTGCCGGGCGAGTCGTGGGCCGAGGCGTTCAGCATCGCGGTCGTCGGGAGCGGCCAGGAGAAGACGCTCGACTACGGGCGGACGATCGACCCCGTCGCGACGCGCGCGTTCTTCAGAGCGCTCGCGGGACCGTAGCTAGCGGCCGAACCCCTCGTAGGTCATCGCGCCGTCGCCGCCCTGGAAGTTGAGCTCCCGCACGATCCCGACGATGTTCCCGCCCGCGCCCTGCGCCACCACCGAGTACTGCGTCTCGTCGCTGAGGCCCGGGACGCTGCGGGGATCGACGTTCGCCGCGACCCCGTTCGAGAACGACACGCTCGTCGTCGTCACGAGGCTGCCGTCGCTGAAGCGGTACCAGGACAGGGTCGCCGACGTCGCGCCCGCGCTCTGGATCACGACCGGCGTGGACCAGCCGGTCGCGCCGCCCAGGCGGCGCGTCACGTTCGGCAGGTACACGCGCTGCGCGGGCTGCGCGAGGGCCGCGTAGCCGCTCGCGGTGAACGCGCTGATGACGTTCACGACGGCGGCGAGCGAGCCGCCGGCCGCGGAGGCGACGAACGAGTACTCGCCGTTCGCGAGGCAGCCCGCCGACGCGGCGGCGCCGCAGGTGCCCTGCGCCGACGACCCGTTGACGAAGCGCGGGTCGAACGCCCACGACGCTCCGGGCGCGACGGACGGCCCCGTGAACGTCGTCACCGTCCCGCCGCCGAGCGGCCGGAACGCGAGGGTCGGCGCCACCGCCGCGGACCCGAGGTTCTGGACGACGATCGGCGAGACGCCCTGGCCGACGCCCTCGACGTTCTTCACCGCGTACGGCCCGTAGATCGTGGACGCGCCCGCGGTGATGCCGTTCGTCGCGTAGAAGAGCGGCGAGCCGCCCGGCGAGCACGCCGACGACGTCGCGAGGCAGTGCGTGTTCACCACCACCGAGAGCGGCTGCGAGGCCGTCACGGTCACCGCGTACTGCGTGCCGTCGGTCAGGCCGGGCTCGAGGTTCGGGTCGATGAACTGCGAGCGGCCGGGGCCGATCGTGCGGACGACGCTCCGCCGCTGCGCGCCGTCGAACGACACGAACTCCGCCGTGGCCGTCGCCGTCGCGCTGCCGAGGTTCTGGATGATGAACGGCGTGAAGAAGCCGAAGAACCGGCGCGTGATGTTCGGCAGGAACACGCTCGTCGCGCCGGCGGACGCGCCGATGTAGGACGCGGACTCGGCGCTCCCGCCGGAGCCCGCGTGCTCGTTCACCACGGCGACGACGTCCGTCATGAACGAGCGCACGACGACCGAGAACTGCGTGTCGTGCGGGAGGTCGATGTCGTTGTTCGGCACGTCCGCGAACGACGTGCCGGGCCGCAGGACGCAGAGCTCGCGGCGCGTGATGAGCGCGCCGTCGCTGAACCGGTAGAACTCGATCTGGAGCGACGTGATGAGGCCGGGGCTCGTGTTCTGCACGATGAAGGGCGTGACGAACCCGCTCGGGCCGCCGAGCGTCTTCGTGATGTTCGGCAGGTACACCGTCGTGCGCGGCGTGTCGGGACGCGAGCAGTTCCCCTGGCCGCGCGGCAGGAAGGCGTCGACGCGCTTCGGACCGGGCACGGTGAACAGGCCCGTCCGGCCGGTCTGGTAGCCCTGCTTGCTGAAGATGAGCTCCCACTGCTGGGTCGGCGACGCGGGGACCCCGTCGATGCGGTAGTACCCGTCCGCATTCGTCGCGGCCGTGCAGCCGGTGGGAGGACCGAGCGTGACGCACACGTCGGCGATCGGGACGGGGTCCTCCGCGCCGCCGGCCTCGCGCACGTAGCCCTCGATGTAGGTGAGCGTCTGCGCCGCCGCGGGCGCGGAGGTCAGCGCGCAGACGAGGAGGGTGGACACGATCAGCGCGCGCACGGTGGCGAATAGTACGAACGTGAGCTCCGCGGCGTGGTTACGGGTCGCCGGTCGCTCGGCCGCCCTCCTCGTCGGGCTGACGGGCCTGGTCGTGGGAGTGCGCACGGAGGCCGCCGACCTCGCGATGCTCCGCGCGGCGCAGTCGGTCGCGAACGGCGTGCTCGACGCGCTCGCGAACGCGCACACGCTCGTCGGCCACGCCGCGACCACGACCGGCGTCGCCGGAGCGCTCGCGTACCGGGCCTGGCGGCGCGGCGAGGGCGTCGCGGCCCTGGCCCCGCTCCTCATCGTCCTCACGGCCGTCGTGGAGCTCGCGCTCAAGCTCACCACCGGTCACGCGCCGCCGGGGCCTGAGCTCAGCCGCTCATGGCTCGACACGGGCGGCGTGCCGACTCCGTCGGGCTTCCCGAGCGGTCACGCGGCGCGCCTCGCGTTCCTCTCCCTCTACCTCGGCGCGCTCACGCGCGGCGCCG
>DASSSF010000044.1:0-2517 GCA_035708565.1 Candidatus Limnocylindria bacterium | reverse complement strand
CTGGTTCATGCTGTAGGTGTCCATCACCCAGGCCATGACCTGGGGAGTGGTGTTGACGTCGGGCGCGGGGATGTCCTTCTCCGGTCCGATGATCGGCAGGATCGCGGCGGTGTAGCGCTTCGTGAGGCGCTGGAGCTCGCGGTCGGTCATGGCGCGCGGGTCGACGGTGATCCCGCCCTTCGCCCCGCCGAGCGGCAGGTCGGTGACGGCGCACTTCCAGGACATCAGCATCGCGAGGCCCTCGACCTCCTCGAGCGTGACCGACTGGTGGAAGCGGATCCCGCCCTTCGCGGGACCGCGGCCGGTCGAGTGCTGGACGCGGTATCCGGTGTAGACCTCGAGCGTGCCGTCGTCGCGCACGACCGGCACCGCGACGATGAGCGTGCGCTCCGGCGTCGCGAGGAACTTGTGCATCCCGGGGTCGAGGCCGATCGCCTTCGCCGCGGCGCCGAGGCGCGCGATGGCGGAGTCGAGGAGCTCGCGGCCGGGCTCGGCGGCCTGCGGCCGCGCCGTGGTGGTCACCGCGGCCAGCGTATTCCCGCGGCGCACCTAGCATCCCTGGCATGTCCGACGCCGAGACCTACATGGGACGCGCGCTCCGCCTCGCCGCGCGGGCGGCGGGCCGCACGAGCCCCAACCCGCTGGTCGGCGCCGTGCTCGTGCGCGGCGGCGAGATCGTGGGCGAGGGCTTCCACCGCGCCGCCGGCCAGCCGCACGCCGAGGTCGAGGCGATCCGCAAGGCGGGCGACCGCGCGCGCGGCGCCACGCTGTACGTGAACCTCGAGCCCTGCTCGCATCACGGGCGGACCGGGCCCTGCGCCGTGGCGGTGAGGGAAGCGGGCATCGCGCGCGTCGTCGCCGCGATGCGCGACCCCGACCCCAGGGTCGACGGCCGCGGCTTCCGCGTGCTGCGCGACGCGGGGATCGCGGTCGAGCAGGGCGTGCTCGCCGGCGAGGCGGAGCGCCTCAACGAGGGCTTCATCACGCGGGTCCGCTCCGGCCGCCCGTTCGTGCTCCTCAAGCTCGCGATGACCGTGGACGCGCGCGTCGCGGTCCCGGGACGCCGCTACCTGTCGGGGAAGCGCGCGCTCCGCGAGGTGCACCGGCTCCGCGACCGCTACGACGCCGTCCTCGTCGGCACCGGCACGGTGCTGGCCGACGATCCGCGGCTCACGGTGCGCGAGGTGAAGGGCCGCGATCCGCTCCGCGTCGTCGTGGACAGCGACGCGCGCACGCCGGCGACGGCGAACGTCGTCCGCGCGAAGGACCCCCAGCGCACGATCGTGTGCGTCGCGCGGGACGCAGACGCGAGGCGCGTCTCCCGCCTGCGCTCGGCGGGCGTGCTCATCGCGGCGTTCTCGCGGACGGCGGACGGCATCGACCTCGGCGCGGTCCTGCGCTGGCTCGCCGAGCAGGGCGTGAACACGGTGCTCTCGGAGGCCGGGCCACACGTCGCGAGCGCGCTCGTGCGCGACGGCCTCGCGGACCGCGCGCTCTTCGTCATCTCCCCGCTCGTCGGCGGCGACGGCCCGCGCGCGCTCGACGGCATCCCCGAGGCGCGCGAGCTGCGCGACGCCAAGGTGCGCCGGCTCGGCGAGGACGTGCTCGTCGAGGGCTATCTTCGCTGAGTTGGATACGAGCCGAGCGAGGGAGGGCGTTGCCCGACCGAGCGAGTCCGCCAGCCCTGAGCGCTCGTCGAAGCGATGCGGCGAGCAGCCGCAGAGACGAGACGATTGATCATGTTCACGGGGATCGTCGCGGAGATGGGCACGGTGCGGCACGTCGCCGAGACGGCGTCGGGACGCAGGATCGAGGTCGCGTGCTCGGCGGTCCTCGCGCGCCTCGCGGTCGGCGACAGCGTGAGCGTGTCGGGTACCTGCCTCACCGTCGTCGACCGCGACGACCGCGGGTTCGCGGCGGACGCGGTCCCGGAGACGCTCGCGCGCACGACGCTCGGACGCGCCGTCCGCGGGACGCACGTGAACCTCGAGGCGGCGGCGACGCCGGACACGGCGCTCGGCGGGCACTTCATGCAGGGCCACGTCGACGGGACGACCGAGCTCGTGTCCCGGACACGCGAGGGCGACGGCGCACGGCTCCGCTTCCGGCTGCCGCGCGAGCTCTCGCGCTACGTGGTGCTGAAGGGCTCTATCGCCGTGGACGGCGTGAGCGTTACGGTCGCGGCCCTGCCACGCGGCGCGTTCGAGGTCGCCGTCATCCCGCACACGGCGCAGGTCACGACGCTCGGCGCGCTGCGCGAAGGGGAAAGGGTCAACATAGAGGTGGACATGATCGCGAAGTACGTCGAGCGCCTGCTCGGCCCGAGGGCGCGCCGGTGACCGCGGGGAAGCGCGCGGCCGCGCGGCCGTTCTCGGGGATCGAGGACGCGGTCGCGGACATCCGCGACGGGAAGATGGTCATCGTCCTCGACGACGAGGACCGCGAGAACGAGGGCGACCTCGTGATGGCCGCCGAGGCGTGCACCGCGGACCACGTCGCGTTCATCCGGCGGCACGC
>DASSSF010000043.1:0-5208 GCA_035708565.1 Candidatus Limnocylindria bacterium | reverse complement strand
GAAGGCGCGGAAGTCGGCCTGGCCCTTGAGCGAGAGGGTCTTCGTGATCGCCGCGGTGAGCGTGGTCTTGCCGTGGTCGATGTGGCCGATCGTCCCCACGTTGACGTGCGGCTTGGTGCGCTCGAACTTCTTCTTGGCCATTTCCTGTAGACCCCCTCCGAGTTCGCGTGAGCCCACCTCGGGGATCGAACCCGAGACCTCGTCCTTACCAAGGACGTGCTCTACCGACTGAGCTAGGTGGGCGCCGTCCGCCCCGTTCCGGACACTAAGAGAGGGCCGCTTCCGCGACCCCCTTCGCGCGCTGGAACTCGTACAAGTATCCGCTTCCGGGCCCCCGAGCGCAACGCATCCGCACGGCCGCCCGCCGGGCGGGCGGACGGCGGGCCGGGGCCGGCGCGGGCCGTGCCCGCCGCGGTCACTCGGCCGGGGCGGAGCCCCCCTGGCGGCGTGCCGCGCGCCGCTCCTCGAACTTCCGCGCCGAGGCGTCGAGCTTCGTCATGAAGTCCGCGAGCTTCGTCCGCGCGGCCTCGGCCTCGGCGTCGAGGCCCGTCCGCTCGAACACCCTCCAGTACCGGAGGAGCGGCCAGATGACCTCGTCGTGGTGCACGCGGAGGTCGTAGATGCCCGCGTCCGCGATGCGCGCGGCCTTCCGCAGGTAGCCGGCGATCCCGGCGCCGGGCATGGCGAAGTCGAGGACCTCGGCCGCGATCGCCTTGACCGCCGTCGACTGGTCCACCTCGAGCACGGCGGCGAGCGCGTCCCGGTAGAAGACCATGTGGAGGTTCTCGTCGGCGGCGACGCGCGCCATGATCCGGTCGGCCACCGGGTCGGTCGAGAACCTGCCCGTGTTCTGGTGGGAGATGCGGGTCGCGAGCTCCTGGAACGAGGTGTACGCGAGCCCGCGCACGACGCCGACCGGATGGTCGTAGCCGCGGAGCATCGTTTGCATGCGGCCGCGCTCGAGCATCACCGGGTCGATGTTCCGGGTGACGACGAGGTAGTCGCGGATGACGATCGCGTGGCGGCCCTCCTCCGCGGTCCAGCGATGCACCCAGTCCATCCACGCGCCGTCGCCCTTGCCGAGCATCGAGTAGATGAGGCGGTGGTACGAGGGAAGGTTGTCCTCGGTGAGGAGGTTCACCTCGAACGCGGTCTGCGCGACGCCGGTGAGGCGCGGCTGGTCCGGCGTCCACGGCTCCTTGTCGAAGTCGCGGCCGAGCGAGTACGGGATGTACTCGTGCGGGAACCACTCCTTCGCGACCTTGACGTGGCGATCGATCAGGCGGGCGACCGCCGGCTCGATCTCCTCGAGGATGCGCGCCTCGAGCGCGAGATCCCTATCTATCGGTCGCCCTCATTTCCTTCGCGGTGGGCAGGGAGGGAATCGAACCCCCACAGCCAAAGGCGGCTGATCTACAGTCAGCGGAGCTCACCACCTGCTCAACCTGCCCGCGCCGGGACGCGCGTTCATCATTCTATGCGGCCATCATCGGCCTGGGAAGGTCATGCCCGAGATCGACGAGCGCACGATGCGCGTCGCCATCATCGTGATCGGCCACGTGATGTGGCTCTCCACGGCCGCGCTGCGGCTCGTGCGCGGCCACCGCGGCCACGCGGTGCGCGCCGACGCGCCATGGCTCGTGCGCTACTACACCGTGCTCGTGTGGATCCCGCTGGTCTTCGCGACGCTCGTCTTCAAGTGGCCGCGCGACGTCGCATACCCGTTCCAGGCCACCGGCCTCGCCCTGGCTCTGGCGGGCTCGCTCTTCGCCGCGTGGAGCATGTGGTCGCTCGGCCGCGGCTACGGCATCGGCCTCGACGTCTTCGAGGGACACCGGCTCAAGACCGACGGGCCGTTCGCGCTCGTGCGCCACCCGATGTACCTCGGCATCGTCACGTACCACGTCGGCGCGGCGCTCGCGCTCGAATCCCTCGCGCTCATCGCCGCCACCGCGCTCGTCGTCGTCCCGTACACGGCCTGGCGCGTGGCGTGCGAGGAGCAGGTGCTGCGCGAGGCGTTCCGCGAGTACGACCGCTACGCCGAGCGCACGCCGCGCCTCGTCCCCCTCGCGCGCGCCCGCCCGTAGGAGTCGCGCTCGACCTGCAGCCGCAGGAGCTGCGCGGCCGCGTAGCGGAGCGCGCGGAGCGGCCATGAGACGACGCCCTCGGGAGCCGTCCCCGGGGCTCGAACCCGGAACCTGCTGTTTACAAAACAGCTGCTCTGCCATTGAGCTAGGACGGCATCGCGTACGAACAAGCGTACCGGCTACGTGCCGGCGGGCGGCCTCGACGCGATGCGTGGCGCGCGGACCCGCGTGAGGAGCGCCGCCGCGACGAGCACGAGCGCGCCCGCGGCGACGAGCGTCCAGCGCAGCGATCCCGTCGCGTCCGCGACGAGGCCGCCGGCGATCGCGCCGAACGGCTGCGCGAACTCCCATACGCCCGTCCCGATGCCGCTGAACTCTCCGGCGCGCTCGCGCGGGATGAGATCGGCGAGGAACGGGAGCAGCGGCGTCGTCACGGCGGCGTTCGCGAGGCCGATGACGGCCATCGCGACCATCGCGGCCTCGACCGTGCGCACCTGGGACGCGACGAGGGCGGCAGTCCCGAGGACCGTGAGGCCGCCGATCATGACCGGCTTCTTGCCCACGCGATCGCCGAGCCACCCGGCCGGCAGCGTCCCGAGCGCCGTGCCCACGACGGCGACGATGAAGAGCTGGAACGCGGCGGCCTCCGTCGCGTCGAGCTCCCTCATGGCGAAGTTCGTGATGAACGGCACGACCCCCGCCGTGCCGAACCAGAAGAACAGCGTCGCGAAGAGGAACTTCATCACCTCGCGGTGCGCGAACAGGCCGCGGACGTACGCGCCCAGGTCGATCCGCACCGGCGGCGGCGCGGCCGCGAGCGGCCGCTCGGGCACGAACAGGACCGTGACCGCGAAGCCGATCACGAGCGCCGCGGCGACGAGCCAGAAGACGAGCGGCTCGTTCGCGCTCCAGAGCTGCATCGCGACCACGAGGACGACGAGCTGGCCGAGCATGTTCGCGAGATTCAGCACGCCGCCCACGCGCGACCGGCGATCCTCGGGCACGAGGTCCGGAAGCATGGCGAGGTAGGGGCCGTACCCGGCGGCGAACGCCATCGTGAGGACGAGGAGGAGGACCACGACCAGCGCGAGCGGCGGATGCGGGATGAGCGCGAGGAGCGCCAGGACCGCGAGCGGGACGCCGAAGACGATGTACGGGCGGCGGCGGCCGAGCCGCGAGCGCGTCCGGTCGGACAGCGCTCCGATGACGACCTGGCCGATCCCCGCGGTCGGCGGGCGCTCCTGCGAGAAGAGCCCGATCCAGGCGTTCGGGAAGCCGTAGCCGGCGAGGTAGAGGGGAACGGCCGAGTTCATGAACGCGAACAGCGCTCCCGCTCCCGCGTTCCCGGCGCCGTAGGCGACGGCCCGGCCCGCGCCGAAGGACCCTCGCTCGCCGCCGGTGGCGTCGGCCGGGCCGCTCATGTCGCGCGCACGGTAGCGGAACGCGGCGCCGGCTACTCGGCTTCGGGCTTCTTCTTCCTCGCGGTCGTCTTTCGCGTCGTCGTGGTCTTGCGC
Source organism: Candidatus Limnocylindria bacterium (assembly GCA_035708565.1). GTDB lineage: Bacteria > Chloroflexota > Limnocylindria > P2-11E > P2-11E > JACDAF01. The sequence goes on along the minus strand of DASSSF010000043.1, from coordinate 1,607 downwards.
GCGGCGCGCTTCTTCGGCGCCGGCGCCGGCTCGGGCGCGACCGCTCCCTCGTCGACCGCGTCGGTCTCGGCCGCGTCCATCTCCACGACGGGCTCGGCCTCGTCCGCGGCGTCGGCCTCCTCGAGCACGTCCTCGGCGACCTCCGGCGTCTCGTCGACCGCGGGGGCCGCCGGTTCCTCGGGCGACGCCTCCCCTTCGACCGACTCGACCGGCGGGCGTTCCGGGCGTGGCGTGCGCGTGCCGGGCGGCTCGGCGTTGCGGCGCCGCTGGCGCAGCACCTCGTAGAGGAGCACGGTCCCGGCCGCCGCCGCGTTGAGCGACGACACCTTGCCTTCCATCGGGATGCGCACGACCTCGTCGGCGCCCTCGAGGACGAGCCGCCTGATCCCCTCGCCCTCGTTGCCGATGACGATCGCCGTCGGCCCGCGGTAGTCGACCTCGTCGTAGAGCGAGTCGCCCGACTCGTCCGTCGCCACGACCCAGATGCCCTTCTCCTTGAGCGCGTCGATCGCCTGCCGCACGTTCGCGACGTCGGCGATGAGAAGGTGCTCGCTCGCGCCCGCGCTCGTACGCGCGACCGCGGCCGTCATGCCGACCTGGCGGTGACGCGGGATGACGACGCCGTCCACGCCGGCACCCTCCGCCGAGCGGAGCAGCACGCCGAAGTTCTGCGGGTCCTGGAGCTGGTCGATGACGAGCACGAGGGGCTCCGTCTCGACGGTCTCGAGGTGGAGGAGGAGCTCCTCGAGGTCCACGCCGGGCCGCCCTTCGACGATCGCGACGACGCCCTGGTGCTCCTCGGTCGGCGCGAGGCGCGCGAGCTCGAGCCGGTCCACGAAGTTGACGAAGATGCGGCGCTGCTGCGCCTCGGTGATGAGCTCGTTCACCGGCCCGGTGCGGATCGAGCGATCCTGCGAGACGTACAGCTTGCGGATGCCGCGGCCCGCGCGGATCGCCTCGAGCACGGCGTGCGGTCCGGCCATCGGCTCGCCCGCCTCGTGCGACGGCGCGCTCCTCTGGGCGGGCGCCTGCACGCGCCGGACGGCGTCCTGGTATCCCGCGCCGCGCCCGCGGCCGCCGCGGCCAGCGCCGCCGCCGCCGCGCCACGGCTGCTGCTGCCCCATCGGCCTGCCCATCCCCGGTCGGCCGCCCATCCCGGGGCGGCCCATCGCGGGACGGCCCGGCCCCATGGGCTGCCGGCCGATCGACGGCGTGATCGTCGTGGGCGGACGCCACCCGACGCGGCGCTGCTGCTGCGCGCGCTCGCGCCGCTCGTACGCGGCGATCTCGCGCGCCTGGAGCGCGCTTTCGTCCTCCTCGTGTCCGGGGCGCGGCGGCTGCGGCGGCTGCGCGCCGAAGGGACGCTGGCCCGGGCCCGGTCCCATGCCGCCGCGGCCGCGGCGTCCGCGGCGGCGTCCGCCCTGCCAGGCGCCGGGCGCGCGGTCGTACTCGTTCATCTCATCGTCCCTTCGGCATGCGCTCCCAGCGCTGCCCGTCCTTGGTGTCCATGACGCGGATACCCCGCCGCGCGAGCTCGTCGCGGAGCTCGTCCGAGCGCGCGTAGCCGCCGCGCGCGCGCGCCGCGGCACGCTCGTCGAGGAGCGCGC
>DASSSF010000042.1:0-22138 GCA_035708565.1 Candidatus Limnocylindria bacterium | reverse complement strand
TACTCGATCGTCACGCATGAGCGCCCGACGATCCTCTTCAGCGCGCCGACGTTCTACGCCTCGCTCCTCGCGTACCCAGAGGCGGGCTTCCCGTACGACCTCTCGTCGCTCCGCATGTGCGTGTCGGCGGGCGAGGCGCTGCCGAAGCCGCTGTTCGACGGATGGCAGCGGCGGTTCGGCCTCGAGCTCCTCGACGGCATCGGCGCGACCGAGATGCTCCACACCTTCATCTCGAACCGGCTCGGGAGCGCGCGGCCCGGCACGAGCGGCACCGTCGTCCCGGGGTTCCGCGCGCGTGTGGTGGACGACGCGGGCCGGGACGTCGCGCCCGGCGAGAGCGGCCACCTTCACGTCGCGGGCGACTCGTGCGCCGCCTTCTACTGGAACAAGCACGAGAAGACGAAGGCCGCCTTCAAGGGCGAGTGGTACGTGACGGGCGACAAGTACCGCGTGGACGCCGAGGGCTTCTACTACTACGACGGCCGGAGCGACGACATGCTCAAGGTCTCCGGCCAGTGGGTCTCGCCGGCGGAGGTCGAGGCCGCGCTCATGGAGCACCCGGCCGTGCTCGAGTGCGGGGTCGTGGGCGTGAGGGACAAGGACGAGCTCACGAAGCCGAAGGCGTTCGTCGTGCTCAAGAACGGCCACCGGCCCGCCGACGCCCTCGCCGGGGAGCTCAAGGCGTTCGTCAAGGACAGGATCACGCCCTATAAGTACCCGCGCTGGATCGAGTTCGTGCCCGAGCTGCCGAAGACGGTGACCGGCAAGATCCAGCGATACAAGCTGAGAGAGCGAGGGTGACAGGGTGAGCGCTCCCGGACCGAAGGAAGCGCGCGCGAAGGTCGAGCGCTGGCGAGAGGAGGCGCGCCGCGACCCCGAGGGCTTCTGGGCGCGCGCCGCCGAGCCGCTCCGCTGGTCCCGCAAGTGGGACAGCGTCCTCGTCCGCGAGCACCCCTCCTTCCGCTGGTACGCGGGCGCCGAGACGAACCTCGCCTACAACTGCGTCGACCACCACGTCGCCGAGGGGCGCGGCTCGCGCGTCGCGCTCATCACGGAGAACGAGCGCGGTGAGACGCGCCGGCTCACGTACGCCGAGCTCGCCGACGAGACCGCGCGCGCGAGCGCCGCGCTGCGCGCCCACGGCGTCCGGAGGGGCGACCGCGTCGCGATCTACATGCCCACCTGCGCCGAGGCGCTCGTCCTCATGCTCGCGGCCGTGCGCATCGGCGCGCCGATCCTCGTCGTGTTCGCGGGGTTCGGCTCGGGCGCGCTCGGCGAGCGCATGAAGCTCGCGGGCGCGCGGATCGCGTTCGCGACGGACGTCACCTATCGCAAGGGCAAGGACGTCCCGCTCGTGCCGATCCTCGAGGAGGCCGTGCGGGCGGCGGGCTGCGTCGAGCGGACCGTCGTGTTCCGCCGCGGGAGCGACGACTGGGAGCGCTTCCTCGCGACGGGCGACGGCGGCGACCGGAGCCACGTCGAGATGGAGGCGAACGAGCCCGCGTTCATCCTCGCGACGAGCGGGACGACCGCGAAGCCGAAGCTCGCGGTCCACACGCACGGCGGCTACCAGGTCTACGTGTACTCGATGGCGAAGTGGATGTTCGCCCTCCGCCCCGACGACGTGTGGTGGTCGACGAGCGACATCGGCTGGGTCGTCGGCCACTCGTACATCGTGTTCGCGCCGCTCCTCGTCGGCTGCACGACCGTCGCGTACGAGGGCGCGCTCGACCATCCCGGCGCCGAGACCTTCTACCGGATCGTCGCGCGGCACCGCGTGACGGGGGTCTTCACCTCCCCGACCGCCGCGCGCCTTCTGATGCGCTACGGCACGGCGCCCGCGAAGGGCCACGACCTCTCCTCGCTCGAGCGGCTCTTCTGCGCGGGCGAGGTGCTGAACGCGCCGGCGTGGGAGTGGCTCCAGAAGGAGGCGCTCGGGGACCGGGTGCCCGTCGTGGACCACTACTGGCAGACGGAGACCGGCGGCCCGGTCGTGGGCAACCCCTACGGGATCGCGCTCCTCCCGATCAAGCCCGGCTCGGGCGGCGTGCCGCTCGCGGGGATCGAGGCCGCCGTCGTGGACCAGGACGGGAAGGACGCGAAGCCCGGCGAGAAGGGCATCTTCGTGATCGAGCGTCCCTTCCCGGGCCTCACCGCGCGGCTCTGGGGCGAGCCCGAGCGCTACGCGAAGGACTACTGGGAGCGCGTCGCGGGCCGCGACGTGTACTTCACGGGCGACTCCGCGTCGTTCGACGCGGACGGCTACGTCTGGTTCAGCGGCCGCGCCGACGAGATCATCAAGATCGCGGACCACCGCATCGGGACGATCGAGGTCGAGACCGCGTTCCTGCGGCATCCGGCCGTCGCGGAGGCGGGCGTGACCGGCCGTCCGGACGAGCTCCGCGGCCAGGTGATCTCCGCGTTCGTGGTCCTGAAGCAGGGCCACGCGCCGTCGGACGCGCTCCGCAGGGAGCTCCTCGACACCGTGCGCCGCGAGCTCGGCCCCGTGGCCGTGATCGGCGAGCTCAACTTCGTCGACATGCTGCCGAAGACGCGGAGCGGCAAGATCATGCGCCGCGTCCTCAAGGCGGTGATCCTCGACAGGGACCCGGGGGACATCTCCACGATCGAGGACGAGGGCTCGGTGGACGAGGCGCGCGAGGCGTGGGAGAGCATGCGAGCGGGGGTGCGGCCGGCGCGCGAGTAGCGCTCAGGCCGGCTCGCGGTCCTCGAAGCGCCGGTGGAGGGCGAGCGGCGCGCGCTTCTGGCGGTAGCGGAGGTTGAGCGCCTCCACGAAGAGCGAGAACGCCATCGCCGCGTAGATGTAGCCCTTGCTGATGTGCTGGCCGGTGCCTTCGGCGACGAGCATCACGCCGATGAGCAGCAGGAACGAGAGCGCGAGGATCTTCACGCTCGGGTGGGTCTCGACGAAGCGGCTGATCGCGCCCGCCGAAACGAGCATCACGCCGACCGCGATGACCATCGCGGTGACCATCACCCAGATCTCGTTCGCCATGCCCACGGCGGTGATCACGGAGTCGAGCGAGAACACGATGTCCATGACGAGGATCTGGCCGATGACGAAGAGGAACGCGCTCCTCGAGGCGGGTGGCGCCTTCTCGGAGTGCTCGACCTCGAGCTTGTCGTAGATCTCCCACGTGGCCTTCGCGATGAGCACGAGGCCGCCGCCGAGGAGGATGAGGTCGCGGCCCGAGAACGGCCGCACGAGCGTGAAGATCGGCTGCGTGAGGCTCATGACCCACGATATCGCGAGCAAGAGGCCGATCCGCATCAGGAGCGCGAGGCCGAGCCCGACCCGGCGCGCCAGGGCCGCCTGCGGTCCCGGGAGGCGGCCGGTGAGGATCGAGATGAACACCACGTTGTCGATGCCGAGCACGATCTCCATCGCGGTGAGCGTGACGAGCGCGACGAGGACGTCGCCGCCGAGGTCGGGCATACCGCCAAGGCTACCGACCTAGAGTTGGCCGCGTGCCGAGGAGGGGAGCCGAGCCGAAGCCGCCCTGGACCGCGGTGCCCGCCGCCATGAAGGCGGAGGTCGCGCGCATCCTCGGCTCGCCGGTCGCCCGCGCGGAGCGCGTGTACGGCGGCTACGCCCCGTCGGCGACGTACCGCCTGCTCCTCGCCGACGGCCGGCGCGCGTTCTTCAAAGGCGTGTACCCGACGGACAGCGGCGCGAAGTGGGACCTCGACCGCGAGGAGGAGATCTACCGCGGCGCGCTCGAGTACATGCGGCCCTGGGCGCCAGACTTCTACGGCAGCACGCGCGCGGACGGCTGGCACGGGATCCTCCTCGAGGACCTCGGGCCGCAGAACTCGCTGCCGTGGACGGCGGCGAAGGCGCGCCGCGCGGCCCGCTCGTACGCCGAGTTCCACAAGAACACGTACGGCCGGAAGCTCCCGCGCTGGCTCTCGCGCGTCGAGCACCGCGACTTCTCCGCCTTCTGGGACAGGCTCGCGGGGAGCGGCGAGCTCGACCGGACCGCGGCGCTCGCCGGAGCGCGTGCGGAGGAGGCGGCGGAGTGGCTCGACGTCGCGCTTCCCGTGCTGCGCGAGACCGCACGGGCTCTCGCGCACGCGCGGCCGCCGTTCGCGCTCATGCACTTCGACACCCGCTCCGACAACGTGTGGCTGCACGCGGACCTGCTGCGGATGGCCGATTGGAACTGGGCCTCGGTCGGTCCGCCGGAGTTCGAGCTCGCCGCGTTCGCGCAGTCCATCGCCGCCGAAGGCGGCCCCGCGCCGGAGCGGGTCGAGGCCTGGTACGCCGACGTGCTGCCGCTCGACGACGACGCGCTCGACGCGTCGATCGCCGGCATCGCCGGCTACTTCGCGGACCGCGCGTGGCGCGAGCCGATCCCCGGGCTGCCGCGGATCCGCCTCGTCCAGCGAAAGCAGCTGCGGGCGTCGCTCGCGTGGGCCGCGCGCCGGCTCGACCTGCCGGATCCGAAGTGGCTCGGCGCCGTGCCCGTCCGTGCCTGAGTGGCCCGATCTCCACGTGATCCGCGCGCGGCTGGCTCCCGCGCTGGCCGGCCGGCGCGTCCAGGGGGTCAAGGTCGGTGACCCCGTCGTGCTGCGCTCGGCGCGCCCGCCGGAGGACGTGCTCTTCGGCCGCACGTTCGGCGCGGTCGCGCACCGCGGGAAGTTCCTCGTCTTCGAGCTCGACGGCGTCACGATGGTCGTGAACCCGATGCTGTCGGGCCTCTTCGAGCTGCAGGGCGCGTCCGCGAAAGGCGCGAAGGACCTCCGGCTCACGGTCGCGCTCGACGACGGCCGCGCGCTCCGCTACCGCGACGACACGCGGATGGGGAAGGTGTACCTGCTCGAGGGCGCCGGCCCCGAGACCGTCCCCGGCTACGCCGGCCAGGGGCCCGAGGCCTTCGAGATCGCGCCTGCGGACCTCGCGCGCCGCGCGAGGGCGCGCGGCGGCGACGTCCGGAACCTGCTCATGGACCAGCGCGTGCTCGCGGGCATCGGCAACGCGTACGCCGACGAGATCCTCCACGACGCCAGGATCCACCCGAAGCGCGCGGTGCGCACGCTCGCCGCTGACGAGCTGCGCGCCCTCGCCGACAGCGTTCACCGCGTGCTCGCGAGGGCGATCGACGAGGTCGACGCCGCGATGCCGCCGGAGCTCGGCACGAAGCCTCGCGGCCACATGAAGGTCCGTGGCCGCGAGGGAAAGCCGTGCCCGCGCTGCGGCGCGCCGATCAAGCGGACGCGGAAGGGCGACGACGAGACCTACCTCTGCACCACCTGCCAGCCGCCGCCCAAGGGGCAGCTCGTGTGAGCGGCGTGTGGGCGTCCGCCGACCGCTACGAGCGGTACGTCGGCCGGTGGAGCCGCGCCGTGGCGCGCGAGTTCGTCGACTGGCTCGGCGTGCGGGGCGGCGCCTGGCTCGACGTCGGATGCGGCACCGGAGCTCTCGCCGCCACGGTCGCGGAGCGCGCGGCGCCGCGCCGCCTGAACGGGGTCGACCCGTCCGCCGCGTTCGCGGCGCAGGCGCGCTCGGCGCTCGGCCCGGTCGTGGCCGTCGCCGACGCGCGCGCGCTGCCGTTCGCGGGTGCCGCCTTCGACGCCGTCGTCGCCGGCCTCGTGCTGAACTTCGTTCCCGACCAGCCGCGCGCCCTCGCGGAGATGCGCCGCGTCGCGCGGACCGGCGGATCCGTCGCGGCCTACGTGTGGGACTACGCCGGCGAGATGCAGCTGATGCGGCGCTTCTGGGACGCGGCGGCCGAGCTAGACCCGGCGGCGCGGGAGCACGACGAGGGGCGGCGCTTCGCGATCTGCCGGCCGGACGCGCTGCGCGACGCCTTCGGAGCGGCCGCCTCGAGCGGGTCGAGGTCCGGGCGATCGACGTGCCGACGGTCTTCGCGGGCTTCGACGACCACTGGACCCCGTTCCTCGGCGGGACCGGCCCGGCGCCCGCGTACGCGACGTCGCTCCCCGAGGACGCCCGCGCCCGGCTCCGCGAGCGCCTCCGCGAGACGCTGCCGGTGCGCCCCGACGGCTCCATCGCGCTCGTCGCGCGGGCCTGGGCCGCGCGCGGCGTCGTCGGCGCGGGCCGATACTGACCGCGCAGGAGGGGCACATGCCGAACACCATCGTCGTCGCGCGCGAGGAGCCGATCGCGGTCGTCCAGCTCAACCGGCCCGAGGTGCTGAACGCGCTCAACGAAGAGCTCATGGGCGAGCTCGTGGCGGCGCTCCAGGCCCTCGACGACGACCCGGCCATCCGGTGCATCGTCCTCACCGGCAACGAGAAGGCGTTCGCCGCCGGCGCCGACATCAAGCAGTCGTTCGTCGAGGCCACGCCCGTCTCGATGCTGGCGCAGGACCTCACGCTCAGGTGGGAGGCGGTGCGCCGCGTCCGCACGCCGATCGTCGCCGCGGTCTCCGGCTATGCCCTCGGCGGCGGCTGCGAGCTCGCGATGATCTGCGACGTCATCGTCGCATCGGAGTCCGCGCAGTTCGGGCAGCCCGAGATCAACCTCGGGATCATCCCGGGCGCCGGCGGGACGCAGCGGCTCGCGCGTGCGGTGGGGAAGTACCGCGCGATGGAGCTCGTCCTCACGGGCCGCCGCGTCAAGGCGGACGAGGCGAAGGCCATCGGCCTCGCCGTGCATGTGTACCCGCAGGCGTCGTACCTCGAGGACGCGAAGGCGCTCGCGCGCGAGATCGCGTCGAAGGCGCCGGTCGCGGCGCGGCTCGCGACGGAGGCGATCGACCTCGCGTTCTCGTCGACGCTCGAGGCGGGCCTCGAGTTCGAGCGAAAGGCGTTCTACCTCCTCTTCGCGACGGAGGACAAGCGCGAGGGCGTCGACGCCTTCGTCAACAAGCGCAAGGCCGTGTTCAAAGGGAAGTGAGCGAGAGACGAGCGGCTTCGCCGCGAGGAGCGAGCACGATCGGCCTGAGCACGGCTCGGGGCGAAGCCCACGAGCTTGAGCAGGGAAGGTGACGCTCCGACGCGAGCGCTCCGGTGCCGCCGAGATCCTCATCCTCGACCGCGCCGACGTGCTGAACGCGTTCGACGAGACGCTCACGAGCGAGCTCACCGCGGCGCTCCGCGACGTCGCGGCGGACCCCGCCGTCCGCGTCGTCGCGATCACCGGCGCCGGCCGCGCGTTCTCGGCCGGCCAGGACCTGCGCGACCGCGCGCGCGCGATCGAGGCCGGGGCGGACCTGCACCTGGGCGACGAGCTCCGCCGCCGCTACCACCCGGCGATCTCGGCGATCCGCTCCATGCGCAAGCCGGTGGTCGCGGCGGTGAACGGCGTCGTGTCGGGCGCGGGATTCGGCCTCGCGGTCGCGTGCGACGTGCGGGTCGCGTCGCGCGCCGCCTCGTTCCGCGCCGGCTGGGCCCGCGTCGGGCTCGTGCCCGACGCGGGATCCGCGTACTTCCTGCCTCGCATCGTCGGCTGGGGGCGGGCCTTCGACATGATCCTCACCGGCGCGCCGGTCGACGCGGACACCGCGCTCTCTATGGGGCTCGTCACGCGCGTGTGGAAGGACGCGGAGTTCGGCCCGGCGTGGCGCGCGTACGTCGAAGAGCTCGCGGGCGGCGCGACCGAAGCGTTCGCGCTGACGAAGGAGGGCCTCAATGCGTCGTGGGAGCGCGGCCTCGAGTCGTTCCTCGACGTCGAGGCCGAGCTCCAGGACCGCGCGGGCCGCACGCGCGACTACGCTGAGGGCGTGCGCGCGTTCCTCGGGAAGCGCCCGGCGCGCTTCGAGGGCAGATGACGGATCCCCGCGACGCGGTCGTCGTCGGATACGTCCGCACGCCGATCGGCCGCTACGGCGGCGCGCTCGCGCACGTGCGTCCCGACGACCTCGCCGCGCACGTCGTGCGCGCCGTGCTCGACCGCACGGGCGTGAAGGACGCCGACGTCGACGAGGTCGTGTTCGGCGCGACGAACCAGGCGGGAGAGGACAACCGCAACGTCGCGCGCATGGCGCTGCTCCTCGCGGGGCTCCCGAAGGAGACGCCGGGCGTCACGCTCAACCGGCTCTGCGGCTCGGGCCTCGAGGCGGTGAACGACGCCGCGCGGCGCATCCGCGCCGGCGAGGCGGACGTCGTCGTCGCGGGCGGCGTCGAGAGCATGAGCCGCGCGCCGTGGGTCATGCTCAAGCCGAGCGAGGCGTTCCCGCGCGGCGAGCGCACCGTGTACGACTCGCACCTCGGCTGGCGCATGGTGAACCCGCGGATGATCGAGCTCGGCTACCACCCGATCTCGCTCGGCGAGACGGCCGAGAACGTCTGTGCCGAGAAGAGCGTGTCGCGCGAGGACCAGGACGCGTACGCCGCCCGCAGCCAGCGGCGCTACGCGGAGGCGAGGGCCGGCGGCTTCGTCGCCGGCGAGATCGTCCCCGTCGGCGGCGTGACGGAGGACGAGCATCCGCGTCCCGACTCCACCGTCGAGAAGCTCGCGAAGCTGCGGCCCGCGTTCCGCTCCGGCGGCACCGTCACCGCGGGCAACTCCTCGGGGATCAACGACGGCGCCGCGGCGCTCGTCGTCATGGCGCGCGAGGCCGCGAAGGCGCGCGGCCTCCGGCCGCTCGGGCGCGTGCTCGCGAGCGCGTCCGCCGGCGTGCACCCCGATGTCATGGGCCTCGGGCCCATCCCCGCCGTGCGCAAGCTCGTCGAGCGGTGCGGCATGCCGGTCGACCGCATGGACGCGATCGAGCTCAACGAGGCGTTCGCGGCGCAGGTCATCCCGTGCATGCGCGAGCTCGCGCTGCCCGAGGACCGCACGAACCCGAACGGGGGCGCCATCGCCGTCGGGCACCCCATCGGCGCGTCGGGCGCGAGGCTCGCCGGCACCCTGCTGCGCGAGCTCGAGCGGCGCCAGGGCCGTTACGGCATCGCGACGATGTGCATCGGCGTCGGCCAGGGCCTCGCGACGCTCTTCGAGCGCGAAGGCTGATCCGCCCGGCCGCGGGCGACCGGTGAACACCTAGGGAACGTGACGCGGGTCACGGCTCCCGCCGAGGCCCCTACAGCGCTATTGACCCTGACCCGAGACCTACCGCTACACCACTGTCCTGGCGCCTGCCCGCTGCGGGCGCACAAGGGAGGCGACGATGTTCAAGCGTGACGCGCGTACGGTCGGGATCGCGGTGGCGATCCTGACGCTGGGCGTTGCCGCGGGCATCGCCGCGGCGGATCCCGGCGTGATCAATGCCTGCGTGAACCGCCAGAACGGCGAGCTTCGGGTTGTCGCGGCTGGCGAGACCTGTGCGACGAATTGGGCGCCGCTCTCGTGGAACACGAGCGGTCCTGCCGGCGCGGCGGGCGCGACCGGCCCTGCCGGCCCGACCGGCCCTGCCGGCGCCACCGGCCCCGCCGGCGCCACCGGCCCCGCGGGTCCCGCGGGCACCACCGGCCAGTCGGCCACGACGTGGTTCGGCACCGGCGTCGTCTTCGCGGAGGTCCCGTGGCTGCTCGTGCCCGGGCTCTCCGCCACCGTGACGGTCCCGGACAACGCGGTCGTGGTCGTGACGACCGACGGCGGCGTGGCTTCGATGGGAGCCGCCGAAGGCTCCGTCGACGTCGCGGTCTTCGTCGATGGCGTGCAGCGCTCGCAGAACGGACAGCGCCGCGTGGCGGTTTCGTCCTCGAACGCGATCGAGTTCGGCACGTGGGCGTACACGTTCGCCGCTCCTCTCTCCCCGGGCTCGCACACGGTCGAGGTCATGATCCGGATGGGCCCGGCCTCGTTCGGGTCCTTCATGGCGAGCGGTAGCGACGGCTCCGTGCTCCAGGGCACCCTCACCGTCGTCGTCCTCAAGAAGTAACGACCGTCGGCGGGCGGGCCTCCGGGCCCGCCCGCCTGGCCTAGACTCCCCTCGCTATCCGAGCGGGGAGGGTCAGGTCATGAGGGAGACTCGCCACTACCGGCTCACGCGACGTCAATTCCTCGGCGCCTCATCCGCGGCGGTGCTCGCCGCGTGCGCCCCGGCGGCGGCACCGGGTGGCGGCACGCAGACCGGCGCGCCGACGGCAGCCGTCACCGCCACCGCGGGTCCCGCGCTCAAGATCGGCCAGCTGCTGCCGTTCACGAGGGTGTACGCGGAGCTCGGCGCGTCAATGAAGCGCGCGACCGACCTTTACGTGAAGCAGGCCGGCGGCCGGCTCGCGAACCGTCCGGTGCAGCTCATCTACGAGGACGAGGCGAACGACCCGCAGGTAGGCCTGCAGAAGATGCAGAAGTTCATCGACCAGGACCGCGTCGACGTGGCCATGGGGATCGTCGCGACGCCGATCCTCTACGCCGTGCGCAACGTCGTCGACCAGTCGAAGCTGATCTTCATCGCGACGAACGCCGGCGGGAACGCGGCGACGCGTGAGATGCCGAACTGCCAGCCGTCGTGCAAGAGCCGCTACGTCTTCCGCTCGTCCTTCAGCGCCTACCAGGTCTCGCACCCGTTCGGCGAGCACCTGTCGAAGAAGGGCGAGAAGGAGTTCTTCGCGTTCTACTCGAACTACGGCTTCGGCACCGAGTCCGCCGCCGCGTTCAAGCAGGGGCTCGAGGTCAACGGCGGCAAGATCACCGGCGAGCTCAAGCCGGCGCTCGGCAACACCGACTGGGTCCCGTTCGTCACGCAGGTGAAGGGACAGCCGACGAAGAACGTGTACTCCTTCTTCTCGGGCACCGACGCGATCGGCTACGTCAAGGCGTGGAACCAGCTCGGGATGACCGCGGCCGGCTACAAGATGTACGGCGCGGGCTTCCTCACCGAGCAGGACGTCATCAAGGAGGTCGGCGCGCAGATCCCGACGGGCACGCAGACCTCGCTCTTCTGGAGCCTCGAGCTCGACAACGCGGAGAACAAGAGGTTCGTCGAGGACTACAAGAAGGAGTACAACCTCGAGCCCGACACCTTCGCCGTGCAGGCGTGGGACGGGATCAAGGCCCTCGACGAGGCGCTCAAGAAGACCGGCGGCAACACGAATGACAAGGAGGCGCTCATCGCGGCGCTCGAGGGCGTGTCCTTCAAGAGCCCGCGCGGCGACTTCTCCTTCGACAAGAGCACCCACAACGTCATCCACGACATGTACCTGCGCGAGATCCGGCAGGTCGGCGGGAGGACCGTGAACGCGGTCGTCGAGAAGATCGGCCGCGCGGTGGACCCGGGCAAGCCGACCTAGCCTTCTGGGGCGATGACGCCCGAGCTCTTCGTGCAGCAGGCGCTGAACGGCCTGTCGTTCGGCGCCTTGCTGTTCATCCTCGCCGCCGGCCTGTCGCTCGTGTTCGGGATGATGGACGTCGTCAACCTCGCGCACGGCGCGTTCTACATGCTCGGCGCCTACCTCGCGCTCACGGTCACCCAGCGGACGGGCTCGCTCTGGCTCGCGCTCCTCCTCGTGCCGCTCGCCCTAGCGGTCGTGGGCTTCGTGATCGAGCCGCTCCTCCTGCGGCGGCTGCGCGGGCGCCACCTCGACCAGGTCCTGCTCACGATCGGCGTCTCGCTCGTGATCGTCGATCTCATCGCGCTCGTGTGGGGCCGCGAGGTGCGCTCGCTCCCGTTCCCGCCCGGGCTCGACGGGTCGGTCCGGATCTTCGGCGGCGACTACCCCACCTACCGGCTCTTCGTCATCGCGTTCGGCGCGGCGCTCGCCGCGGTCATCGCGTTCATCCACACGCGCACGAAGCTCGGGATGCTCATCCGCGCGGGCGTCGACGACTCGCAGATGCTCGGCGCCCTCGGCTTCGACATCGACCGTATCTTCGCGTCGACGTTCGCGGCGGGCGCGGCGCTCGCCGGCCTCGCGGGCGTCGTCGCCGCGCCGGTGTTCGGGATGGTCCCGGGCATGGACGTGGACGGCCTCATCTACTCGCTCATCGTCGTGGTGGTCGGCGGCCTCGGCACCCTGTCCGGCGCGATCGCGGGAGCGGCGCTCGTGGGCCCGGCGGACACGTTCGGGAAGGTCCTCCTCCCCGAGTTCGCCCTCGCCCTCATCTTCGCGATCATGGCGCTCGTCCTCCTCCTCAAGCCCACCGGCCTCCTCGGCCGCATCAGGATCGGGCGCTGAGACGGCCGCGCGCCCTGCGCTGGGCCGCCCTCGCGCTGCTCGGCGCGCTCCTCGTCACGTTCCCGTACTGGAGCGAGCCCTGGGAGTCGTCGCGCTTCGCGACGACGATCCTGCGCGACGTCCTCATCTACGCCACCTTCGCGATGTCGCTCGACCTCCTCGTGGGCTACGCGGGCATGCCGTCGCTCGGCCACGCCGCCTTCTTCGGGGCGGGGGCCTACTCCGCGGGCATCGCGGCGCAGCGGCTCGAGACGTCGCAGCTCGTCGTGACGATGGGCGCCGCGGCGCTCGTGGCCGCCGTGCTCGCGCTCGTCATCGGCACGCTCGTCGTCCGCACCGAGGGCATCTTCTTCCTGATGCTGACGCTCGCGTTCGCGCAGGTCGTCTTCGCGATCGTCTTCCAGTGGACGCCCGTCACCGGCGGGTCGAACGGCTTCTCGGGCGTCCGCCGGCCGGCGGTCGGCGAGCTCGACCTGGCCGCGCCCGACCGGATGTACGTGCTCGTCGCCGTCGTCTTCCTCCTCGTCGCCCTCCTCCTCTGGCGGATCACGCGGTCCGCGTACGGCCGCGCGCTCGTGGGCGTGCGCGAGAACGAGCGGCGCATGCGGGCGCTCGGGTACGACACCGCGCGCCTGCGGCTCTCGGCCTTCGTCCTCGCGGGCGCGCTCGCGGGCGTCGCCGGCGCGCTCTCCGCGTACGCGTTCCGCTTCGTCTCGCCGAACGACGCGGGCATCGGCACGTCGATCACCGCGTTCGTCATGGTCCTCATCGGCGGCGCGGGCACGATCGTGGGGCCCGCGATCGGTGCCGGCGTCGTCATCTACATCGAGCGCGTGCTCTCGAGCGACGTCGTCTGGTGGCAGACGCTGCTCGGCGTCCTGTTCGTCGCGTTCGTGCTCCTCGCGCGGCAGGGGATCGTGGGCGTCGCGCGCCGCGTGCCCGCGCTGGTGCGGCGGTGACCGCGGCGCTCGCCGTCGCGCAGCTCCGCCGGGAGTTCGGCGGCATCCGCGCGCTCGACGGCGTGACGCTCTCGGTGGCGCCGGGCGAGCGCCGCGCCGTGATCGGGCCGAACGGCGCGGGAAAGACGACGCTCTTCAACGTCCTCACCGGCGAGCTCGCGCCCACGGCGGGCAGCGTGCGGCTCGGGGACGGCGACGTCACGCGGCTCCGCCCGTGGCAGCGCGCCCGGCTCGGCCTCGCGCGGATGTACCAGCGCAACGAGCTCTTCGACCCGCTGCCCGCGCGCGAGAACGTCGCGCTCTCGCTCGCCGCGCGCGACGGCCCGTACCGGCCGTTCACGGCGCCGCGCGACGAGGGCGTCGACGAGCTCCTCGAGCGGGTCGGCCTCGCTGGGCGCGGCGACGTCCCGGCGAGCCGCCTCTCGCACGGCGAACGCCGCCAGCTCGAGCTCGCGCTCGCGCTCGCGCCGCGGCCGCGCGTGCTGCTCCTCGACGAGCCGACCGCGGGTATGTCGCCGGCGGAGACCGCGCGGATCACGGAGCTCATCGCCTCGCTCGAGCGCACGCTCACCATCGTCATCGTCGAGCACGACATGGACGTGGTGTTCCGGCTCGCGGACCGCGTGAGCGTGCTCCACGAAGGCAAGGTCATCGCCGAGGGCACGGGCGACGAGATCCGCGGCGACGTGCGCGTGAACGAGGTGTACCTCGGCAAGGCGGTGTCGGCGTGACGGCCGCGCTCGAGGTGAGCGGGCTCCACGCGCACTACGGCGAGAGCCACGTGCTCCAGGGCGTCGACATCGCGGTCGCGAAGGGGGAGTCGGTCTCGCTCGTCGGACGGAACGGGGCGGGGAAGACGACCACGATCTCGGCGATCGTCGGCTTCCTGCGGCCGCGCGCCGGCACGGTCCGCGTGCTCGGGCGCGACCTCACCGGCTGCGCGCCGCACGTCGTCGCGCGCGCCGGCGTCGCGCTCGTCCCGCAGGGCCGGCGCATCTTCTCGGACCTCACGGTCCGCGAGAACCTCGCGATCGCCGACCGCCGCGGGTCGTCGCGCTGGGACCTCGAGCGGGTCCTCGCGCTCTTCCCGGCGCTCGGGCGCCGCCTCGCCAACCGCGGCGACGAGCTCTCGGGGGGCGAGCAGCAGATGCTCGCGATCGGGCGTGCGCTCATGCGGGATCCCGAGGTCCTCCTCCTCGACGAGCCGTCCGAAGGGCTCGCGCCGAGGCTCGTCGCCGAGGTCGGCGACGCGCTCGCGCGCCTGCGCGAGGAAGGGCTCGCGCTCCTCCTCGTCGAGCAGAACCTCGGCCTCGCGACCCGCATCGGCCAGCGGCTCTACGTCATGAGCAAGGGCCGCGTCGTGTGGACCGGGACGCCCCAGGCGCTCGCGGCCGCGCCCGACGTCGAGTCGCGCTACCTCGGCATCTAGCCGTTCCGAGGCATCCCGCGTCCGGCCGGCGCTCCTCCTAGGGCGCCGCGTCGCGGTGCGACGCGAAGAACTCCCTGAGCAGGCGCTCGGCGTCCTCCCGGGCGGTGCCCATGCGCCAGCGCGGGTGGTGGTTGAGGCGCGGCTCGTCGAGCAGCTGCGCGACCGACAGGACCGCGCCCGTGCGCGGCTCCGGCGCGGCGAACACGACGAGGCCGAGGCGGGCGAGGACGGACGCGCCCGCGCACATCGCGCACGGCTCGACCGTCACGTAGAGCGCGCAGTCGTCGAGGCGCCAGCGTCCGAGGGAGCGGGCGGCCTCGCGGATCGCGATGAGCTCCGCGTGCGCCGTGGGGTCGCGGTCGGCCTCGCGGCGGTTGCGTCCGCGGGAGATGACCGCTCCCTCGCGGACGACGACCGCGCCGACCGGCACGTCGTCGTGCGCGAGCGCGGCGCGCGCCTCGGCGAGCGCTTCCCGCATGAAGCGCGCGTCGTCCCCGACGGAGGGCCGCTCCGGGATGCCGGAGGCTATCCCGCCACCGCGTCGCGCCCGCCGTACGCGGTCCACCACGGCTTCGCCGCGTGGTCGAGGACCTCGTTCAGCATCGAGATGTTCTTGACGCCGCGGTCCTCGAGCCACTTCGTGAACGCGGGACGGCCTTCCTTCGCGTAGACGGGGATCCCGTCCTTCCAGGTGGCGCGGCCGCAGAGCACGCCCGCGAAGCCGGATCCGGCCTCGCCCGCGTACTCGAGGGACTCGCGGAACACCTCGTCGCTCACGCCGGCCGAGAGGAAGATGAACGGCAGGCGGGCGGCGTCCGATTGGCGCTTGAACCAGCGGAGCGTCTCGGCCTTGTCGTACGCGCTCTGGTCGGTCTTGTTCGCGCGCGAGCCCTTCACGAACGCCATGTTCACCGGGACCTCGACCTTGAGGATGTCGACGCCGAAGCGCGGGTCGGAGAGCGTCTCCATGTACTTGACGACCGCTTCGGGCTTCTTCTTCGCGAACTCGAAGCCCTTCTCGTCCAGGTCCTTGTCGTACGCGAGCGGCTCGAGGAAGAACGGGACGTCGCTCGCCTTGCACTCGGCGCCGATCCGCTCGAGCCACGCGTGCTTGCGGTCGTTCACCGGCTGCTCGTCGAAGGGGTCGTAGTAGAGGAGGATCTTCACCGCGTTCGCGCCGGCCTCCACGAGGCGCCGGACGCTCCAGTGGTCGAGCAGGTCGGGGCTGCGGTCCTTGTCGTCCGCGTCGTAGCCGGTCTTCTCGTACGCGAGGAGCACGCCGGTCCCCGGCGCGCGCACCTCGAGCGCGGGCAGTCCGTACTCGGGATCCATGAGGATCGCGCTCGCGTGGCGCGTGAGCACCTGCGTCACGGCCGTCTTGAACTCGGTCAGCGCGGTGTCGGTCGCGGGTCCGCCCTGCCGCTGGATCTCCTTCTTGAGCGAGCCGCGCTGGTCCATGGCCGCGGCGCGAATGACGCCGCGGGCGTCCGCGCAGGCGTCGATGTTCTTGACCTTGCCGGGGGAGAGCCGCGAGCGCTGTGCGATGGCCATAAGAGACCTCCAATGTGCCTTGGGTCGATGCTAGGCGTGGGCCGCCTCGAACGCCGTGTCGGGCAGGACGCGTCCGGCGTGCGGGATCCGCGAGACGAGCGCGACCGCGATGAAGCCGAGGATCGCGGCCGAGACGAACATCAGGTGATAGTCGCCGAGCAGCACGCGGAAGTAGCCGCCCGCGTACGCAGCGAGCGCCGCGCCGATCATGTGCGCGAACCAGATCCAGCCGTAGATCGTGCCGACCGAAGCGCGTCCGAAGATCGTCGCGGTGAGGTTCACGGTCGGCGGCACCGTCGCGATCCAGTCGAGCCCGTACACGATCGCGAAGATGAGGAGGCCCTGCATGTCGTACACGATCGGAAGCGCGAGGAGCGACAGGGCGCGGAAGCCGTAGTACGCCGCGAGCAGCTTCCGGTTGTCGACGCGGTCGGTGAGCCAGCCCGAGGCGAGCGTCCCGAGGATGTTCAGCGAGCCGAGGAGCGCGAGCGCCCCGGCCGCGGCGACCTCGGTGAAGCCGTGCTCGACCGCGTGGGGGATGAGGTGCGTGCCGATGAGGCCGTTCGAGGTGTACCCGCACACGAAGAACGACCCCGAGAGGAGCCAGAACTCGCGGCGACGCAGCGCGGCGGCGAGCGGCGTGCGGCGCACGTCGTCGGCGCGCTCGCGCGCGGACACGGTCGCGCCCTCGCCGAAGGGACGCTCGCCGACGTCCGCGGGCCGGTCGCGCATGAAGAGGAGGATCGGCACGAGGGCGACGAGCCCCGTCGCGAGCACGAGGAGGATCGCCGAGCGCCAGCCCGTCGTGACGGTGAGGTCCGCCATCGCGGGCACGAACAGGAGCTGCCCGGCCGACACGGAGCCGCCGAAGAGGCCCACGATCAGCCCTCGGTGGGTGCGGAACCAGCGCTGCGCGATCGCCGCGCTCACGACCTGGCCGAGGGCGCCCGTGCCGAGGCCGATGAAGATCCCCCAGAACAGGTAGAGCTGCCAGAGCTCGCGCATCGCGGACATGCCCGCGAGCCCGACCGTGAGCAGGATCCCGCCGACGACCATGACGAGCCGTGGGCCGAACCGGTCGACGAGCGTGCCGCCGAGCGGTCCGCCGAGGCCGAACGCGATGAGGCTCACCCCTACGGACAGGGAGATCGCGGCGCGGTCCCAGCCGAACTCGCGCTCGAGGGGGACGATGATGATGCCGGGGGCCGCCCTGACCGCCTGCGTCGCCACCATCGCGATGACGGTGATGAGCGCGATGACCCAGGCGTAGTGGATCCGGGGCACTGACACCCGAGTCTAGGTGTCGAAGACGCGCCCCGCCGAATACAATTCACATCGGAGAGGTGTCCGAGTGGTTGATGGTGCCGCTCTCGAAAAGCGGTAGGCGAAAGCCTCGAGGGTTCGAATCCCTCCCTCTCCGCCGGCCCGACCCTCGGGAGAGGTCGCCTAGTGGCCTAGGGCGCTGACCTGGAAAGTCAGTGGGTGAAAGCCCCGTGGGTTCGAATCCCACCCTCTCCGCCGGTGGACGTGTGATCCGCGCCGTCGTCTTCGACGTCAACGAGACGCTGCTCGACCTGCGACCGCTGGACGCCGTGTTCGAGCGGGTCCTCGGCGACCGTGCGCTGCGGCCGCTCTGGTTCGGTCAGATGCTCCAGCTCGCCTTCGTCGGAGCGATCACCGGGCGTTACGTCGACTTCACGTCGGCGCAGCGCGCCGCGCTGCGGATGGTCGCGGCGCGCGGCGGGCTCCGCGTGGACGAGGCGCAGGTCGACGAAGTGGTGGGCGCGATGCGTCGCCTGCCCGCCCACCCGGACGTGCTCCCCGCGCTCGAGCGCCTTCGCGGCGCGGGCCGCCTGCTTCTGACGCTCACGAACTCGCCGCTGGAAGTCGTCGAGGAGCAGCTCCGCTTCGCGGGCATCCGCGACCGCTTCGCGCACGTCGTGTCGGCGGACGAGGTGAAGCGGCTCAAGCCCGCGCCGGAGCCGTACCGGCTCGCGGCCGAGCGAGCGGGCACCGGCGTCGGCGGTATCCGCCTCGTCGCGGCGCATCCCTGGGACATCGCGGGCGCGCTCGCGGCCGGAGCCTCGGCGGCATTCGTGAAGCGTCCCGGCGCGGCGCTCGACCCGAACGGGGAGCGGCCCGACGTCGAGGGCAACGATCTCGTCGAGGTCGCGGAGAACATCCTCGAGAGGGACCGCTGATCGCGCTACGCTCGACGTGGTCGTGCTAGGCGGGGAGCTAGCGGTGCCCTGTACCCGCGATCCGCTTTAGCGGGGCTGAATTCCCTTCCCGAGGTCCGGCGTCGCGGCTCCTGCGTGGGTCGCAAGGCGTTGACGGTCGGGTCCCGTGCAGCAGCGATCCGCGAACCCCGTGAGGTCCGGAAGGAAGCAGCGGTAAGCGACCTTCGCTGGGTGCCGCGGAAAGGCCTGGCCCGAGCCGAGCGCCCGTCGCGTGGCCGAGATGTCGCGATCGACGGAAGGGTGCACGGCCATATCCCCTTTTGCGCGCGCCGGCGACGCTAGCCGCCGACGATCTTCGTGACCGCCTGGCCGGTGATGGACCAGTGCGTCGCGTCCCTGCCGGGCTGCGCGCCGTGCCAGTGGGGCTCGCCGGCGGGGATGAAGGCGACGTGGCCCGCCCGCACGTTCCGCTCCTCGCGCTCGGTCGCGACGATGCCGTCGCCTTCCGTGAAGACGAGGATCTGATCGGTCGTGTGCGTGTGCAGCTTGTTCCGCGCACCGTTCTTGAACGTGACCTCGAGGAGGCGAAGGTCCCTCGAGCCCTCGTTGACCACGGTCTGCGCGAGGACCTCGCCGATGAAGATCGTGTTCGGAGCGCTCTTCTCGCTGCCCTGAGCGGGATACGTCTCGGCGCTCGGCCTGCGGCCCTCTTTGGTGACACGCACGACACGCACCTTTGGCATCCTCGCACAAGGCCCGGCCGGTATCCTCGACGCGGTGCCCGACCGGACCGCCCTCTACCGCCGCTACCGCCCCCAGACGTTCTCCGCCGTCATCGGCCAGGAGCCCGTCACGCGCACGCTCCGGAACGCGATCGCTTCAGGTCAGGTCGCGCACGCCTACCTCCTCGCTGGCACGCGGGGCACCGGGAAGACGTCGATCGCGCGGCTCATCGCGAAGGCCGTGAACTGCCCGAAGGCGAAGGACGGCGAGCCCTGCGACACCTGCGCGTCGTGCGTCGCGATCCGGGAGGGCCGCTTCCTCGACCTCATCGAGATCGACGCGGCGAGCAACCGCGGGATCGACGAGATGCGCGACCTGCGCGAGAAGGTGCGGTTCGCGCCCTCCGACGGGCGGTACAAGGTGTACGTCATCGACGAGGCGCACCAGCTCACGCCCGAGGCGTTCAACGCGCTCCTCAAGACCCTCGAGGAGCCGCCGCCGCACGCGATCTTCGTCCTCGCGACCACGGAGGCGCAGAAGATCCCGCCCACGATCGTTTCGCGCACGCAGCGCTTCGACCTGCGGCGGATCCCGCACAAGGGCACGGTCGAGCAGCTCGCCGCGATCGCGAAGAGCGAGGGCTGGAAGGCCGAGACCGCGGCGCTCGAGCTCATCGCGCGGAACGCTCAGGGGTCGCTGCGCGACGCCGAGGGCACGCTCGACCAGCTCGCGGCGTTCACCGGCGGCCAGGTGACCGCGCAGGACGTGCACGACCTCCTCGGCCTGTCGGGCCACGAGGAGCTCGCGCGCCTGTTCGACGCGCTCGCCGCGAACGACGGCGCGGGCGGCGTGCGCCTCGTCGGCCAGCTCATCGACGAGGGCCGCGACCTGCGCTCGTTCGTGCGCCGCGCGATGGAGCACGCGCGCGCGCTCGTGCTCGTGCGCGCGACGAGCGAGGTCCCCGACGGCGCGACCGAGGCGATGGCCACGACCCTGCGCGCGCAGTCGCCGAAGTTCACGCTCGACCGGCTCGCGAGGATCGCGAAGCGGCTCGTCGAGGCGGAGCAGCAGCTGCGCACGGGCGAGGGCACGCCGCTCGTCCTCGAGCTCGCGATCCTCGACCTCACGACGTCGGCCGAGACCGCGCCGACGCAGCCCGAGCGCCAGGCGATGCCCGCGCGGCCGGCGGCGACCCCGCCGGCGCCCGCGCCCCGCCAGCCACCGGAGCGGTCACGTCCGGTCGACCTCGCCGAGCGCCGCGCGCGCGCCGGCGCCGAGCAGTCGGCGCCGTCGCCGAGCGCCGCGGCGCCCGCGTTCTCGCTCGAGCGCGTCCGCGTCGTGTGGACGGAGCTCGTCGAGGAGACGCAGCAGCGGAGCGTCGCGAAGGCCGCGCAGCTCGTGTCGGTCGAGCCGGTCGCGATCGACGGCAGCACGATCGTGCTCGGGTTCACCGACGAGTTCGCGCGAAGCCACTGGAACGACCGCGGGCGGCCCGAGCTCGAGCGCAGGATGTCGGACGCGCTCGGCTGCGCCGTGCGCGTGAAGTGCGTGAAGCAGGCCGCGGCCGCCGGTGCGGCGCCCGCGGCCGACGACCCGATGCTCCGTGCGGCGCTCGAGACGTTCAGGCGACCCGAGCGCATCCTCGAGGTGGAGTGAGATGAAGGATCTGCAGAAGATGGCTCGCGAGATGCAGGCGAACCTCGAAAAGGCGCAGCGCGAGCTCGCCGACGTCACGGTGGAAGGGACCGCCGGCGGCGGCGCGGTGACCGTCGTCATGACGGGGCAGCAGGAGATCCGCTCGGTCACGATCTCCAAGGACGCCGTCGACCCCGACGACGTCGAGACCCTCCAGGATCTCGTGCTCGCCGCGGTGAAGGACGCGCTCGACAAGAGCAGGCAGGCCGCCGCGGAGCGCCTCGGCGGAGTCACCGGCGGGCTCAAGCTGCCCGGCATGTGATGCGTTGACCCAGGCCCTCGCGCGCCCGCTCGCGCGCCTCATCGACGAGCTCGCGAAGCTCCCAGGCGTCGGACCCAAGACCGCGCAGCGGCTCGCGTACCACATCCTCCGCACGTCTCCGGCGGACGCGGACGCGCTCGCGGCGGCGGTGCGCGCGGTGAAGACGGACCTCCGCTACTGCCAGACGTGCTTCAACATCGCCGAAAGCGACCCCTGCGGCGTCTGCTCCGCGGACGACCGCGACCGCAGCGTGGTGTGCGTCGTCGAGGAGCCGCTCGACGTGCTCGCGGTCGAGCGCACCGGCCTCTTCAAGGGGACATACCACGTGCTCCACGGCGCGATCTCTCCGGTGAACGGCGTCCGCCCCGACGACCTGCGGATCCGCGAGCTCGCCGAGCGCGTCCGGAGGGGCGGGATCGCGGAGCTCATCCTCGCGACGAACCCGAACCTCGAGGGCGAGGCCACCGCGATGTACATCGCGCAGTCGCTGAACGGCGCCGGCGTGAAGGTCACGCGCCTCGCGCGGGGGCTGCCGATCGGGGGCGACCTCGAGTACGCCGACGAGTTGACGGTCAGCCGCGCGCTCGAGGGCCGCCGCGCGCTCTAGGCGCCCCCGTCCCGGTGTCAGCGGGCCAGCGAGCGCGGGCCGGGCGGCCGGGCGACCCGGCGGCACGATCGTCGCGCCTTGACCCTGCCGGCCCCACCTGCCACAATGAACGTCCGCAAAGCCCACCGGCCGACGTCCGCGAAGGAGGGGTCTGGGGCACGATCTTTAACAGCTGAAGAGTGGCAGGAACACTGTCAGCGCGGAACTCGTCGATCTTTTGATCGAACTCGAAGCACTGAAGTGATCGCCGAAAGGCGGTCTTTCTTTTTGTCGGAGAGTTTGATCCTGGCTCAGGACAAACGCTGGCGGCGTGCATAAAACATGCAAGTCGAACGGATCCCAGCCCGCAAGGGCTGGGGTTAGTGGCGAACGGCTGAGTAACACGTAGGTGACCTGCCCCGAAGTGGGGAACAACTCGCCGAAAGGCGAGCTGATACCGCATGTGACCACGAGTTCGTTCTCGTGCTCAAAGCAGCAATGCGCTTCGGGAGGGGCCTGCGGCGGATCAGCTAGTTGGTGGGGTAATGGCCTACCAAGGCTTCGATCCGTAGCTGGTCTGAGAGGATGGCCAGCCAGACTGGGACTGAGACACGGCCCAGACTCCTACGGGAGGCAGCAGTTAGGAATTTTGCGCAATGGGGGAAACCCTGACGCAGCCACGCCGCGTGCGGGATGAAGGCC
>DASSSF010000041.1:0-8869 GCA_035708565.1 Candidatus Limnocylindria bacterium | reverse complement strand
AGCCTCCGACGACTCGACGACCGGGATCCCGAGGTTCACGCAGTTGCGGAAGAAGATCCGCGCGAACGACACGGCAACGATGCCGCCGACCCCGAGCTTCTTGAGCGCGGCCGGCGCGTACTCGCGCGACGAGCCACAGCCGAAGTTCTCGCCGCCCACCAGGATGTCGCCCTGCCTCACCTCCTTCGCGAAGCCGGGGCGCGCGTCGCAGAAGGCGTAGAGGTGGAACTTGTCCTGCCCGACCATGAACGGCGCGTAGCGGCCGGGGACCATCTGGTCGGTGTCGAGGTCGTCGCCGAAGATCCAGGCCCGCGGCATCAGTCGTCGATCTCCACCCACGGCGAGCGGACCGGCATCGCCGCGACGAGGTCACGCGCGCGGTCCCCCGAGCGCGCCGACGCGGCGCCGCGTCCCGCGCGCTCCGCACGGCGCCGCGCGACGAGCCGGTCGAACGTCGCGTCGTCCGCCTCGAGGTACGGGCGCGGGTCGTCGATGACGCCGGTGAGCGCCGCCACCGCTGCCACGAGCGGAGAGCCGAGGTAGATCGAGGCGTCCGGCGAGCCCATGCGCCCCTTGTAGTTGCGGTTCGCGGTCGAGAAGCAGACCTCCTCGCCCGCGAGCACGCCGCCGGTCCGGCCGAGGCACGGGCCGCAGCCGCTGCTCCCGATGACCGCACCAGCAGCCGAGAGCACGCCGAGCGTCCCGTCCGCCATCGCATCCTCGAACTGCCGGCGCGAGGAGGGCACGACCTCGAGCCGCACCAGCGGCGAGATGCGCCGTCCGCGGAGGATCTGCGCGGCCTGCCGCATGTCGACGAGACGGCCGTTCGTGCACGAGCCGAGGAATACGACGTCCACCGGGATCCCCACCGCCTCGCTCACGTCCGACACCTGATCGACGCGGGGCGGGATCGCGATCTGCGGCTCGAGCGTCGAAAGATCGACACGGACGTCGCGCGTGTAGCGCGCGCCCTCGTCGGGGAAGAGCCAGTCGGGCGCCTCCGGCGTCCCCACGACGACGCCCGCCTTCGCGCCCATCTCGGTCGTCATGCCGGCGAGGGTGATGCGGTCGCCCTGCGGCAGCGCGCCCGCGCCGTGGAACTCGACGCACGCGTAGCGCGCGCCGTCGGTGCCGATCTCGCGGACGACCCGCATGATCGCGTCCTTCGGCGTGACGCCGCGTCGGAGCCTGCCGGCGAACGTGACCTTGATGGACTCCGGGACGCGCATCCACGTCTTCCCCATCGCGAGCGCGACCGCGACGTCCGTCGCTCCCATGCCCGCGCCGAACGCGCCGACCGCGCCGTACGAGTTCGCGTGCGAGTCGCTCCCGACGATCACGGTCCCCGGCTCGCAGTAGCCCTCCTCCACCATGATCTGGTGGCACACGCCCTCGCCGGCGTCGTAGAAGGTCGCGATGCCCTGGTCCCTCACCCACTCGCGGAGGACGCGATGCGAGTCGGCCACGACCGGCGTTGGAGCCGGCGCAGCGTGGTCGACGAACACGCACACGCGCGACGTGTCCCAGACACCTGTCCTGCCGAGCTCCTTCATGCCCGCCATGACCGCGTCGACGACCGAGTCGTGGACCATGACGCGCGACAGCGGGACGATCACGAGGTCGCCCGCGCACGCGTCGCGGCCCGACGCGCGCGAGAGGATCTTCTCGGCGAGCGTCCGCGGCGTCACGCCACCATGCCTTCGGATCGCGGGGGCTGCGCCCCTTCCACCCCGGTCATGCGACCACCCACTCTCGGAGCAGCGAGTCCAGCTGGTCCATCGAGAGCGGGCCCGCGTCCGCCATCGCCTTGATCTTCCTCGTGATCGCGCGCAGCTCGTCCCGGCCGAACTCGAGCCCGAGCTCCTCGGCACGCTTCCCGATCGCGTTGTAGCCCGTGAGGCGGTGCGCCACGTTGATCGTGCGCGCGACGCCGAAGTCGGCCGGATCGAGGATCTCGTAGGAGTTGGGGTTCAGGTAGATCGCCTTCGTGTGCATTCCGGCCTTGTGGTGGAACGCGTACTTCCCGGTCACGTACTCGTCGAAGGGGATGTCGATGCCGACCATGGCGGCGATCATCTCGTCGAGGTCCTTGAGCCGCCGGAGGTCGTACTTCCTCCGGATCGCGGCCGGGTCGTCGGCGTACATGCGCGCGACGAAGCCGCCGAGCGGCGTGATCCCGTTGCGCTCGCCGATGCCGAGGATGCTCGTGTCGATGTGCGTCGCCCCGCCCTCGAGGATCGAGTACGAGTTGGCGATCGCGCAGCCCGTGTCGTTGTGCCCGTGGAACTCGATGTCGGTGCCGCCGATGCGATGCCGGAGCTCCACCGCGAGCGCGTAGCACTGCCGCGGCGTCGCGATGCCGACGGTGTCGGCGACGCCGACGCGGTCCACGCCCATGGCGGCGACCGCCATGTAGACCTTCAGGAGGTCGCCTTCGGTCGAGCGGAACGAGTCCTCGCTCGAGAAGCGGACCTCCTTCCCGTGGTCCTTGATGAAGGTGATCACCTCGCGCGCCTCGCTGATGATCTGGTCGACGCCCTTCCCGTGCGAGAACTCGCGGAGGATCGACGACGTCCCGAAGAGGATGTCGATGCCGTCGACGCAGGTCTGGACGGCGACCTTCGCGTCGTCCATGTGACAGCGGACGTGCGTCAGTACCTTCGCCTTGAGCGGTAGCGCCGCGATCGTGCGGCAGTCCTCGAACGACTGGGGCGACGCGACCGGGGACGTGAGCTCGATGTACTCGGCGCCGAATTCGTCGAGCGCCTTCGCGACCTGGACCTTCTGCTCGGTGGTGAAGTGGGCGTTCGAGAACTGTTCGCCTTCACGCAAGGTCGAGTCGATGATCGCGAACTTCTCGATCGGCACGCCGGTCCCTCCTCCGGGCAACGAAAAAGGCCTGAGCACCGAACGCTCAAGCCTCGTCGTGAGGAGCCTGATGCGGTCAGCGCTCCGCGGTGGCCTGCCCTGGCCGCCGCGACAACCCGCTCCCTTCCGGGTGGCGAGCCAGCGACCGGTCCCGAGACGGACCGGGCACTTCGGCGGATCGCCCCTCACGCCGCGTCGGCGGAAGCTCGTTCCTCGACGGCGCTGCTGACGACCGCACCTCTGGCCGGATCGCGTATGAAATTGCGACGAGCATACGACGCGGTCGCGCCGGACGCTAGCCTCCGACACGGATCGTGACGACGCCGCATGCGGCCGACCGCGGTGACGTGCGCTTCGGCGACGCCGCGCGCTTCTGGATCGGGCTCGGCTTCGTCAACTTCGGAGGCCCGGCCGGGCAGATCGCGCTGATGCACCGAGAGCTCGTCGACCGGCGGCGGTGGATCGGCGAGAGCTCGTTCCTCCACGGGCTCTCGTTCGCGAACCTCCTGCCGGGTCCCGAGGCGCAGCAGCTCGCGACGTACGTGGGCTGGCGGCTCCACGGGCTCCCCGGGGCGGTGCTCGCCGGAACGGCGTTCGTCGTGCCGTCGGTCTTCGTCCTCCTGGCGCTGTCGTACGTGGCGACGGCGTACGGGGACGTCCCGGCGGTCGCCGGGCTCCTCTACGGCGTGCAGCCGGTGGTCGTGGCGATCGTGGTCGAAGCCCTCGTGCGGATCGGCCGCCGGACGCTCCGACGGCCCGAGCACGTCGCGATCGCGCTCGCCACCTTCGCCGCGGCCACGTTCACGCGGATCCCCTTCCCCGCCATCGTCGCCGCGGCCGGCCTCGCCGGCCTCGCGCTCGGCTCGCGCGATCCGGCGGACGGCGCACCGGCTCCCGCGCCGCGCGGCGCGCTGCGGCGCCTCGCGATCCTCGCCGCGGCCTTCGGCGTCCTCTGGGCGGTCCCGTTCGCGGCTCTCGTCGCCGTCCGGGGCGCCGGGGACATCGTCGTCGCGTTCGCGCTCTTCTTCACGCAGGCGGCCTTCGTCACCTTCGGCGGCGCGTACGCGGTGCTCGCGTACGTCGCCCAGGAGACGGTGGGCCGCGGCTGGCTCAGCGCGGAGCAGATGGTGCAGGGGCTCGCGCTCGCGGAGTCCACCCCCGGCCCGCTGATCATGGTCCTCCAGCACGTCGGCTTCGTGTCCGCCTGGAACGCCGCACCCGCCGATCGCCGCGTGCAGGACGCCGTGCTCGGCGCGCTCGTCACGACGTACGTGACGTTCCTCCCGTCCTTCTTCTTCATCCTCGCGGGCGCCCCGTACGTGGAGAGGCTGGGAAGGGATCCGCGCGTGCGCGCCGCCCTCACGGGGATCACCGCCGCGGTGGTCGGCGCGATCCTCAGCCTCGCCTCGCTGTTCGCGCTGAGCGCGCTCCTCCCAGCAGGGAACGTCGATGTCCTCGCCATCGCGCTCGCGCTCGCGTCGTTCCTCGCGCTCCGCGCGGGGCTCCCGCCGTTCGTCGCCGTGCCGCTCGGAGCGCTCGTCGGGTCTGCAGCGCGGATCGCCCTCGGATCGATCGCCCGGTGACACAGTGACACGCTCGGCCGCCGATATCCTCCGGCCGATGCGCGCTCTCGGCCTCGCCGCGGTCGTCGTGCTCGCGGCGTGCGGCGGCGGCGCGTCACCCGCGGGCACAGCGGCGACGAGCGCACCCGTGGGCGCCGCCGCGACGCCGGCGAGCGCGCCGACCGCCGCGGCCACGCCGGCGCCGGCCGCGACGCCGAAGCCTCCGGCCTTCGCCGATCTCGTCGGCGCCGCGAAGAACGCGAGCTACAAGGTGACGTACAAGTGGACGGGCACGAGCGGCGGCGAGTCCGTCGCGGCCGAGCAGACCTGGTACGTCCGCGGCACGCAGAGCCGCTTCGACTTCTCCGTGAAGGGACAGGGGTCGATGTCGATCTTCGACCTCGCCGAGGGCGCGTTCATGTGCGTGGGCCGGGAGAACGACCAGACCTACAAGACCGAGTGGACCTGCCTCGGCGGCCCGAAGGACGCGACGATCGCGCAGGCGAACCCCGGCGCCGCGTTCTCGCTCACGGTCGAGGACCGCCCGGACCGCTTCGACCCCACGTTCGAGGGCACCCGCACCATCGCCGGCCAGACGGCGCAGTGCTTCACGCTCAAGGACAAGGTCGGCGGCGAGTTCCAGGAGGGGCGGATGTGCTACTCGGCGGCCGGGATCCCGCTGCTCATGCACTCGAAGGGCGCCGGCTTCGACATGACGTTCGAGGCGACGGCGTTCTCGACGAGCGTCACGGACGCGGACTTCAAGCTGCCCGCGGCGCCGACCAAGTTCGGAGCGCCCTAGCCCGGATACGCTCGTCGGCCGAGCGGGCCGGGAGATCCTCATGCTCGCGCCGCCACCGGCCGGCGCTCGACCGGCCTACGGTCCCGACCCGCGGCAATTCGGCGGCCGCATCGACCTCCGGGTGGTCGCCGATGCGGACCACTTCGATCCGGTCGACCCGCGCTCCGCCGCGTTCAGCGCGGTGCGCGACGCGATCGCGACGCTGTCTTAGGCCGCTCCGCTACCGGCAGAACACCATCGTCATGTACAGCGCGTCGGCTCCCTGCACGGCGCCGATCCCGACGCGCCGGAACGCCGGATCCATGATGATCGTGCGGTGGTTGATCGGAGCCCAGGGCTCCGACATGAACTCGATGTGGAGCGCGTCGACCTTGCCGTTCCAGATCTTGCCGGTGTTCTCGCCGTACCAGCCCGACCCGCAGGCCGCCGTGTTGCGCCCCGTCGCCGTGCCGTCCGGCCCGTCGTGGTACACGTAGCCGACCTGCGCCTCGGCCGCGCTGTGCGCACGCGCCGTCAGCGAGACCGACGCGTCGAGCGCGAGCGCGACGAGAGCGCCCGCCGTGCGCGAGCCGTTGATGAGCGCGAGCATCCGGAGCTCGGCGTCACGCGCCGAGGCCGTTGCGGGCGGCGCCGGTGCGGCGGTGACGGGCGGCCGCGGGGTCGGTGCCGGCGTCGGCCGAGGCGTCGGCGGCGGCGTGGGCGCCGGCGTCGGCGTCGGCGACGGTGTCGGTTCCGCGGTCGGCTCAGGCGTCGGCGCGGGCGTGGGCTCGGCCGCGGGGGCGGGCGCCGGGGGGATGAGCGGCGCGGTCTCCTGAGGATCGAAGGAGAGGACCTGCGCCGGCAGGTCGGCGCTCTGGAGCGTCGAGGCCACGTGGGCCGGTGGCACGGCGGCGCCGATCCGCTCGGCGGGAGCGCCGGAGGCAGGAGCGATCACGGCCGTGACGACGACCGCGGCGATCCCGGCGACGCGGCGTCCGTGCGGGCCTGGCGAGAACTTCCACACGCGCGGTGAACGAGCCTACAGCGCGTCAGCGCGATCGCGCCCGCCAGCCTGCCTGCCGGGTCGAATACGCTCGGTGCGTGAGCGAGGGTGGCCCCGTCCTCGCAGCCGTCTGCGACACGTTCCTGCCGGAGCGCGACGGCCTCCCCTCGGCGAGCGCCCTCGGCGTGCCCGCGCTCATGCTCTCCGAGATCCGGGCCCTCGGGCGACCCAGCCTCCTGCGGGAGCTGTCGCTCTTCCTGCGGATCATCGACACGCGCGCCGGCAGCCTCGCGATCGTCGGCAGGCCGGTCCGCTTCAGCCGGCTCGGCCAGGCCGATCGCGAGGCGTACCTCAGGCGGCTCGCGGCGAGCCCGCTGCCGCTCGCGCGGACGGCCTTCCAGGATCTCAAGCGCCTGACCTACTTCTACGCGTACGGGATCGAGGACTCGCCGTACCGCCTGCGCACGGGCTACGCCGCGGCGCCGCTCGATGCGCCGGACGTCGCGCCACTGCGCGTGCGGAGACCCCGTGCCGGCGAAGCGATCGAGGCGGACGTCTGCGTCATCGGCTCCGGCGCGGGCGGAGGCGCGGCCGCCGCGGAGCTCGCGCGCGACGGCCGCAGCGTGGTCGTCCTCGAGCGCGCGGCGCTCGTCACCGAGCAGGAGTACGACGGCAGGGAGCTGTCGGGCTTCGCCCGCCTGTTCCTCGACCGCGGCCTCACCGCTACGGCCGACCGTGCGATCGCGATCCGCGCCGGCAGCGCGGTCGGCGGCGGCACGATCGTGAACTGGTCGACGTCGCTCCGCCTTCCCGACGAGATCCGCGAGGAGTGGCGCGCGGCGGGGATCGACGGCCTCGACGAGCACTACGACGCGCTGGAGTCGAGGTGCGACGTCGACACCGACGAGAGCCCGCGCAACGGGCCGAACGCGATGCTCGAGCGCGGCCTGCGGGCGCGCGGCCTCGCCTACCGGACCATCCCGCGGAACGTGCGGGGCTGCGGCGACTGCGGCCCCTGCGCGGTCGGCTGCCGGCGGGGGGCGAAGCGCTCGGCGACGCGCACCACGCTCGCCGACGCCTGCCGCGACGGCGCCGAGATCCTCGACGGCGTCGAGGCGGAGCACATCCTCGTCCGGCAGGGACGCGTCGAGGCGGTCTCGGCGCGCGTCGACGGCGGGACGCTCACCGTCCGGGCGCCCGTGGTCGTGCTCGCCGCCGGGGCGCTGCGGTCGCCGACCCTGCTCATGCGCTCGGGCATCGCGCCAGGCCGCATCGGCGCGATCCACCTGCACCCCTGCGCCGCCGTCGTCGGCCACTACGAGGAGCCGCTCGACGCCTGGGCCGGCGTCCCCCAGTCGGTGGTGAGCGAGGCGTTCGCCCGGCTCGAGGGGTCGCACGGCTTCCGCATCGAGTGCGCGCCGGCGCACCCCGCGGTCATCGCGTCCGCCGTCCCGTGGTGGGGCAGCGCCGACCACGCGGCCACGGCCGCGAAGGCGAGGCACTTCTCGCCAATGCTGGCCATCGTCAGGGACCGCACCCCCGGGCGCGTGGACATCGACCGCGACGGCGCCACGCGGGTCCGCTACTTCCCGGCGGGGATGGAGCGACGGCTTCTCGTCCGCGGCATGGTCGAGCTCGCGCGGATCCACCACGCGGCGGGCGCGTACCGCATCGGCACGCTGCACACGCCGCCGCTCGAGCTCCTGGAGCGGGACCGGCTCGAGGGGTTCGTCCGCGAGATCGAGCGCCGCGCCGTCGCACCGAACCGTGTGCTCCTCTTCTCGGCGCACCAGATGAGCTCGTGCCGCATCGGGACGGATCGCGACGCGGTAGCCGATCCTGATGGCCAGGTCCGCGGCGTGCGCGGGCTCTACGTGGCCGACGCGAGCGCGTTCCCGAGCGCATCGGGCGTGAACCCGATGCTCACGATCATGGCGCTCGCGCGCCGGACCGCCCGGGGGATCGCGGCAGGCCGGTAGCCGGCTCGATCGCCCGCCTGACACACACGCGACCGTGGATGCGGGCGGAACAGGGCCAGGAGCCGTCCCCGGCGACGAATGTGCTCGTCACCCCGCACAGGTCTCCGACCCACCGCGTTATGTGCGCGGGACCAGGCGCACCCGGATGGAGGTGACATGGCGAAACACGGACACCTGTCGTCACGCGTGGCGCGCGCGATCGGCATCGGCCTCACGAGCACGACGCTCGTGATCGCTGTCGCGACCGCCGTCGTCGCGCAGTCCGCACTGGACGGCTTCGGCGCCGTCAGCGCAGTCCCCGCCAGCACCGTGGCGCAGACGGCCGCGCTCGCGAGCGCTCGCGAGAGCGAGAGCGGCTCCGTGGCGGCCGGCGCGAACGAGGGACCGGCCGCGCTCGCGGCCGTACGGTCCTTCAGGGCGGAGCCGGCCCCGGATCGGCAGGGCCCCTCCGAGGCGGTCCTCGCCGCGCTGGACCTGTTCCGCGTCCAGCTCCAGGAAGCCGACCCGACGTCAACAGCGTCAGCACGGCCGGGCTGGGGATGCGGCGACAAGAACCACACGCACACCGGCCCCCCAGGAAGGCCGAACGCAACGAGCCCCTGCAAGTAGCGGCGGGCTCGGCCAGCGCCTGGTCCGAGGCCGCGGGGGGTGTAGCCGCGCAGCGGCTGCTCCCCGC
>DASSSF010000040.1:0-10067 GCA_035708565.1 Candidatus Limnocylindria bacterium | reverse complement strand
GGGCTTCCGTCGCCATCGGTGTCGGCATATTGACCGCCCGGCGGTTCGTACGCGGACGAGCGCCCTAGGGACTTCCGATCTGAGTCCGAAGCGACTACGAGTGCGTAGATGAGAACAGGGATGCCAAGCATGTTCGACAGGCGCGTCACTCCGCCCTCTTCGTCACCATAGTCTTCATATGCACCCATCGCCTCCTGCTCAGCCTCGTACTCAGCAAGGCCGGGCACGATGTTCTCTGCGTTGAACCCGGCCCAGATAAGGAGGCCGACCGCCGCCGCCCGGACATGCTCGCCCGGGTGCTTGTACCAGTACACCAACCAGCCAAAGACAGCGAGCATGGTCAGACGCCACGGCTCGTAGGCGGTGCGGGCGGGGGCTGGCAGAAGCATTGGCCCAAACACCAACACCAAGACAAGGACGAAGACCACGCCCGAGTTCATCCAAGCGCCCCTCGTCCTCACGCCATGAGTCTCCTGCGCAAGTCAATGGCACGGTGCGCGCCGTGAGATGCCCAGTGACAGCAGTTCTGACAGCAGCGCCGCCGCAGTTGGCCGCCGCTCCATGCATCGCGGTGCCATGTTTGGGCGCAAATGCAGCGCGGTGCAGGACGGTGCATCGGCGGCCTGCGTTTTCAAGACCGCCGCATTCGACCGCTCTGCCACCCCTCCGAGGCAATAGAACCGAGTACTCGCGGGCCGTCGAGAGGCTCGCGCATCGGTCGCTGGCAGCAATTGTGGCAGCAGTTGGCGTCAAACCCAGCATCCCCCGCCGTAGACAATTCGCCGATGCGATGCCACACATGTACCCAATTCACGGGGCCAGCGGTTGACGTTGCTGTCGCTCGAGGCAGGCGCGGGACCCAGTTGGCACGGCGGTGTCGACGCCTCGTTGAGGCTGGAGAGCCGTGCGCCAAGTCTGACGGCGCCAGCCGCAATCGCTGGCAAAACCGTGGTGAGTTGCTTGGGCTCGCGCGTGGTAGTGGCCAGCTTCGGCTACGAGTGAAGTCACACGGCACGGGCGCAATAGGTCGAGCCAACCGTCGCGGACGCGCAGGGTGCCTAGCCGTGCTGCGCTGGCGGGAACAACACCGCGACTGCCCACAAGGTGATGCCGGACGAGACGACGCCTGCTAACGGAACGACGAGGGAGAACCTTCGCGCTGGCGCGAACCAGCCGAGGATGAGACCCGCCACCGAACAAGCGCCGACCACGGCCTGCACGGCGGGCTGCGTAAGTGGTAGTCCGAACGAGAGAGGGACAACGGCTCCTGCATAGAGGGCGCACACACAACTCGTGCCGCCGAGTAGGGATGCGCGTAGGAGTGGGAACCGGATAAGCCTGCGCGCAGCAAGAGAAAGTAACGATGCAGTTCCCGCAATCGCAAAGAGCCATAGCAAGACGCTCGGCTGAATACTGTTCACAGCGCAATCATGCCCCCCGCGCACCACGTCCAGTCCGCCGTCGCGGACGTCCGCCTAACCGCAGTTAGCGACTCCGTCGGATCGCCGGTAGTCAGCGAGGGCGAGAACTGGGGGAACTTCCGGCCACCACTACCGTTGTAGCTGACGTGCGTACGGTGCCGCTCGCCGCGCTGCTCTTTGCCGTACTGCTCTCTGCGTGTGGGTCCCAGCCGGGGATGCGTGTCTCGGTCGGGCAACAGAGCATCCCCATGGTTCTGAGCAGCACGTCGCGACTCACACTTTGGGTGGCTGGCGAGCACGGCGATGCGTTCCCAAGGGACATCCCGGTCACGACGGTCCGCACGTCGCTCCCTGCCACCTTGATGTTCGAAGCCGGTCAGGGCGCCTCCGTGATTACGTGATTAGAGGATGGCTGTACGACAAAGAAGCGCCGAAGCCCGATGGAGGTCCGTCAGAGGAGTTCAACCTGCCGGGCCGTACCGCGTCCTATGCACCGCGGACCATCGTCATCGGACGGACGTACGAAATCGTCGTCAACGTGATGTGGTCGGGCGTGCTCGTATCCGGCGAGGAAACGCACGTTTTCCGTCTGAAACTCGTGGCTCGAGTCGGTACGTTCTCTTGGCCCCGCTCCCCTGGACGCCGCTGACACCAATTGTGACGCGCCACGGGGAGCACGCCTGCGCCAACCCTACCGTCGAGGATCCCAGCCGTACCAGAGGCTGCTGCCGCGTGTGGCGAGGAAGCTCCGTGAGGACACACGCGAACTCCGCCCTGGGCGCCTCGACCGTGGACACGAGTGAGACAGTGTCGTGCGTTGTCCACGCCGCTGACGGGCGACGAGACTAGCCCGCGGAAGGACCGAGGAGGAGCGAATGCGCCAGTGGGTCGTTCGGGTCGTTCAGGGTCTGCTCGCGATCGCGTTCATCGCGTTCGGCATCTCGCACGCTTTCGCGCTCGAGGAGACGCGGAAGCAGGTGCCGTGGACGAACGACGTCTCGGCCCAGCTGTTGTTCCTCATCGGTCTCGCGGAATTGGCCGGCGCGGCAGGGCTGGTCCTGTCCGCCGCCAAAGCGCTCCGATGGGCCGCGCCGAGCGCCGCGATCGGCCTTGTCGCGCTCATGACGCTTGCGCTCGTGTTTCACGTCGGCCGCGGTGAACTGACGAATGCGGTGTTCAACATGGTCCTCGGTGGCCTCGCGGCGCTCGTCGCGTACGCCCGCCGCTCAGCGTTACCGTGGCCGCGCGCGGTCGCAGCACCCGCGCGGTGACGACAGGTCTTGTCTCATTGCCGGCCATTGCTGCGTAGCGCCCTCTGGAGCAGGAGCTGCGGCAACGCCGTCGCGTCCCGTGCGCTTCCAGCAGGACCTTGAGCCGAAGTGGACCGATGCGACGTGAACGCGGTCACAGGTCGTACGACCCTCGTGGCGTTGACAGCGACGAACATCGCGGGGCGATCGCATGCGCGGCAGATCGATGACACATAGCATCTGCGGCTTCACATCGAACCGGAGGCGCAGCCAAATGGTGAAGGTGCTCTTCCTCTTTCCCGCGACCGCAGACACCAGCGCGGTGGACGCATTCCTCAAGGACAAATGGGCCGCGGGCGTCAAGGCGCAGCGCGGCGTACGTTCGGTCAGCGTGAGCGCAGGCGCCCTGATGGGTGGCCGTGGGCTCCCGTATGGCCGTGTCGCCGAGGTGACCTTCGACGCGCTCGGCGATGCCATGGCCGCACGCGAGTCGCAGAGCGGGCAGACCGCTGACCGGGTGATGCGGGATCTTGGCGCCACTATCTTGATGTTCGAGACACTGGAGTTCTGAGGGGCGTCTGCGACGGCGGGGCGGACGTCGTGCCGCGAGCCACCTAGGAACGTCCAAAGGCCCGGCCCGCACGGGCGCTGCTGCATCCGCTGCTGCAGGCGAGCTCACCTTCCTTGGTTCGCGTCGCGAATCTCAGCGGACGCTCAGCGAGGTCATCAACGGGCGCGAGGTCGCGCGCGATGGCGCCACGCTCTGCCGCGACTGCGCCGGGGCGCCGTACTTCACGGTGGTCTCGACCTTCTAGCCGCGCGCCGCCCGCGCCTCTGTCACCGGCTCCGGAACGGATAGCCCAGCTTGGCGCACGATGGCGACGTGGATACGACCAGGGTGGACGTTTGGCTCTGGTGCGTCCGCCTGTACAAGACCCGCTCCGCGGCGACGGCCGCCTGCCGCGGCGGCCATGTCCGCGTGAACCGCGTCACGGCCAAGCCGTCGACGCACGTGAAGGTCGGCGACCGCGTCGACGTGGTCGCCGAGCGCCAGCGCATCCTCGAGGTGGCCGTCGTCATCGAGCGGCGGGTCGGCGCCGCGGTCGCCGCGACCTGCCTGATCGACCACAGCCCGCCGGCGCCGGTCGTGAGGCGGGAGCCACGGGTCTTCGTGCGTGAGCGCGGGACGGGACGTCCGACGAAGCGCGAGCGCCGCGAGCTCGACCGCCTCAGGGGACCCTGAGGCGATCGTCGACGACCGGTCCGCCTCCGCTAGCCTGCGGACGCGGATGGCGGAGCTCACGAGCGCGTCGACGCTCGTCATCGGCGCGGGGATCGCCGGCGTCGCCATCGCCCACGCGCTCGCGACCCGCGGGCACGACGGCGTCGTCATCGTGGACGAGCGCGCGCCGCTCTCGCTCACGAGCGCGGTATCCACCGAGTGCTACCGCGACTGGTGGCCCGGACCCGACGGGGCGATGACCGGGCTCATGACGCGGAGCATCGACATCCTCGAGGACCTCGCGGACGAGAGCTCGAACGTCTTCAACATGAACCGGCGCGGGTACCTCTTCGCGACCGCGGACGAGCGGCGCATCGCGGAGTGGGAGCGCGGGGCGGAGCAGATCGCCGCCCACGGGGGCGGACCGCTCCGCAAGCACGAGAACGGCTCCGGCGCGTACGTCCCGTCGCCTCCGCGCGGCGTGGACCGCGGGCTCCACGGTGCCGACCTCATCACCGACCGCGCGCTCATCGCGCGCCGGTTCCCCTACCTCTCGCCGGAGACGGTCGCGGTCCTCCACGCGCGCCGCTGCGGCTGGCTCAGCGCGCACGGGCTCGGCACCTACCTGCTCGAGGAGGCACGCGCTCGCGGCGCGGCGCTCGTGCGCGCGCGGGTCGGCGAGATCGAGACGGCGAGCGGGCGGATCGCCGCGGTACGTGTTGACGACCGCCGGGTGCCGGTCGAGCGCGTCGTGGTCGCCGCGGGGCCGCACACGCGCGACATCGCGGCGCTCGCGGGGCTCGACCTGCCGATCGAGCTCGAGCCGCATCAGAAGGTGGCGTTCCACGACACGCTCGGCGCGATCCCGCGCGACGCGCCGTTCCTCATCTGGTCCGACCCGCAGCGGATCCCCTGGAGCGACGAGGAGCGCGCGGAGCTCGCGCGCTCCGGCGCTGAAGAGCTCGCGCGACGACGGTGCTGCCGCCGGGCGCGCACGGCCGGCCCGAGGGCGAAGGCGACGCCGTCCTGATGCTCTGGGGCCACGCCGCCCGCCCGGCGTCCGACCGTCTCGCGCTCCCCGACGATCCCCGCTATCCGGAGATCGTGCTCCGCGGGTGGTCGTCGATGATCCCCGCGCTCCGCGCGTACGTCCGCCGGCTGCCACGGCCGTCGGTCGACGGCGGGTGGTACGCGCGCACCCCCGAGAACAGGCCGCTCATCGGGCCGCTCCCTCTCGGGGGGGCGTACGTCGCCGGCGCGCTCTCGGGCTTCGGGATCATGGCCGCCTGCGGCGCCGCGGACCTCGTCGCCCGGCACGTCTGCGGCGAGCCGCTGCCGGCGTACGCGCCGTCGTTCCTGCTCGAGCGCTACGAGGACCCGCGGTACCGCGCGATGCTACGGGACATGGCGTCGGGCCAGCTCTGAGCCGGGCCCTCGTCCTCGCCGCGGCGCTCGCGGTCTGGGGGAACGCGACCGCGGCCGCGCTCGAGCGGACCGCGGTGCTGCCCGGCGGCAGTCCGGCGTTCGCCGCCGCGGGCCTCGCGCTCGTCGCGGCGCTGCTCGTCGCGGGCCGTGCGCTCGGGCTCCCGCTCCGCTCCGTGACCGGACGGCCGGGCGTGAGCGCCGCGGCGGCGGGCGCGGCCGCGGGTGCGCTGCTCGCGGCGGCGAGCGTCGCGCTGCTGCGGCTCGCGGTTCCCGCGGTCACAGGGATGCCGGTGGCGTACGAGCCGCTCACGGGCATCGCGCTGCCCGAGCTCGCGGCGCACGCGCTCGTCCTCGTCCCCCTCGGCGTCGTCGTCCCCGAGGAGCTCGCGTTCCGCGGCACGCTGCTCGCCGCCCTCCGGCGCGAGCACGCGACGGCGACCGCGATCGTGCTCTCAGGCGCCGCCTTCGCGGCGTGGCACGTGGTCGTGGTGATCGGCACCGTCGCGCGGACCACGCTCGCCGGCTCGGCGTGGTCGATCCCCGCGGTGCTCATCGGGCTCATCGTCGTGTTCGCGGGCGGCGTCGTGCTCGCGCTGCTTCGCGTCCGGACGGACGCGCTCGCGTCGTCGATCGCGGCGCACTGGGCGTACAACGCGTTCGTCCTCGTCGCGCTGTGGTGGACCGCCGGGCGCGGCTGACGGACGCTCGGGGCCCAGTGAGCGCATCATGCGGGATCCGATGAGGAAGACGGCCGCGAAGAAGGGCGCAGGCGCGCGCACGATCGACGAGTACCTCGCGCGCCTGCCGCCCGACCAGCGCGCGGCGCTCACGAAGGTGCGGAAGACGATCAGGGCGGCCGCGCCCGATGCCGTCGAGTCGATCTCGTACGGCGTGCCGACGTACAAGCTCGGCGGCAAGCCGCTCCTCTACTTCGGCGCCGGTAAGGCGCACTGCTCGATCTACGCGGTCGACGTCGACATGCCGGAGCTCGAGCGGTTCGACCGCAGCAAGGGCACGGTGCGGTTCACGCCGGACGACCCCGTGCCCGCGAGCGTCGTGACGAAGATCGTGAAGCGGCGGATGAAGGCGGTCGCGGGCCGCTAGGATCCCGCCGTGCCGCGGACCTCGCCCGTGCTCGACTTGCTGCTCGGTTCCGACGAGCCGTCGATCCGCTGGAAGACGCGCGTACACGTGCTGGGCGAGGAGCGCG
The DNA here is from genome assembly GCA_035708565.1 of Candidatus Limnocylindria bacterium. Taxonomy (GTDB): domain Bacteria; phylum Chloroflexota; class Limnocylindria; order P2-11E; family P2-11E; genus JACDAF01. The sequence continues at coordinate 3,539 of DASSSF010000040.1, read as the reverse complement.
GCTCACGGCGGATCCGCCACCTCGAGGAGGAGATCCGCCGGTCGCCCCGCGCACTGGCCCTCTTCGCGCGCGCGGGGCGGCTCCGTCCCTGATGCCCACCGCCGAGGAGCTCCGCCGCTCGCTGCCCGGGCTCGCCGTCGCGATCGCCGTGGCCGCCGTGTCACGGCTCGCCGCGTCGGCGCTGCCGTCGACGGTGAGCGAGGTCCTCGTCGCGATCCTCCTCGGCATCGTCGTCGCGAACGTCGCGCCGCTGCCGCCGGCGGTCGCGCCCGGGATCCGCTTCGCGGTGCAGCGCGTGCTGCGACTCGGGATCGTGCTCCTCGGCGCGCGCCTCAGCCTCGACGCCGTGCTCGCGGTCGGCGCGGGGGCGCTCGGCCTGGTCCTCGCCACGATGACGGTCGCGTTCGCCGTTGCGCTGCTCGTGGGTCGCGCGGTCGGCGTGCCGCGACGGCTCGCGCTCCTCATCGGCGTCGGCAGCGCGGTGTGCGGCAACTCCGCGATCGTCGCGACGGCTCCCGTGATCAAGGCGGAGGAGCGCGAGACGAGCTTCGCCGTCGCCACCATCACGCTGTTCGGGACGCTCGCGGTGTTCGTCCTGCCGGTCGTCGGGCTCGCGCTCGGATTACCGGGCACGGTCTTCGGCGTCTGGGCGGGCGTCGCGGTGAACGACACGAGCCAGGTCGTCGCCGCGGGCGCGGCCTACTCGCCCGAAGCGCGCGACGTCGCGACGGTGGTGAAGCTCGTGCGCAACGCGCTCATGGCGCCGCTCATCGTGCTGATCGCGTGGTGGTGGCGGCGGAACGAGGGCGCGGCCGGATCCGCCGACCGCGGGATCCGCGGCGCCGTGCCCCTGTTCGTGCTCGGCTTCCTCGCGCTCGCCGCGCTGCGCACCGTGGGAGCGATCGGCCCCGACGCCGCGCGCGCGATCGACGAGGCGGCGCGCGCGCTCATCCTCGTCGCGCTCGCGGGCGTGGGCCTCAACACGCGCGTCGCCCAGCTGCGCTCGATCGGCCTCACGCCGTTCGCGGTCGGCGTCGCCGCCTCGTCGGTGCTCGCGGCGGTCAGCCTGCTCGCGATCCTCGCGCTCGGGATCGGCCCTTCGCCGCGGCCTTGAGCCAGCGGACGATGCTCGCGCCGTCCTCCGATGCTTTCGTGCGGCCGAGCGTCGCAACTGCCTCGGCGCCGACACCGTCGTACGCCAGCCTGCCGGTAGGCTCTGCGCGCACGTGAAGTGCCCGTCCTGCTCGTTCGACAACCCCGACCGCATGCGCTTCTGCGGCGCGTGCGGCGCGGCGCTCCCCCGCCCGTGCAGCCGCTGCGGCACCGTCATGCCGACGGGCTTCCGGTTCTGCGGCTCGTGCGGCAACGCGATGGACGCCTCGGGCGAGGCGGGCACGAGCGAGACCCGCCAGATGACCGTCGTCTTCGCCGACATCTCGGGGTTCACGGCGCTCGCCGAGCGGCTCGACCCGTCCGAGCTCCACGAGACGATGCGCACGGCTTGGGACGCCATCGCCGCCGAGATCCGGCGCGAGGGCGGGATCGTCGAGAAGTACATCGGCGACGCGGTCGTCGCGGCCTTCGGAGCCCGCGCCACGGAAGAGGATCACGCCGAGCGCGCGCAGCGAGCGGCGCTCGCCACGCTCGCGGCCCTCGAGCGGACGAACGCGCGGATCACGCAGCGCACCGGCTCGCGCCTCGCGCTGCGCATCGGCCTCAACACCGGGCTCGCGTCGGCGGGGGCGATCGGCGACCGCGAGAGCGAGTTCGGCGTCCTCGGTGACGCGGTGAACGTCGCGGCGCGGCTCGAGCAGGCCGCGGAGCCCGGGGAGATCCTGGTCGGTGACGCGTCCTACCGCAGCACGCCCAGTCTGTTCGTCTACGAGCCGCATCCGCCGATCGCGGCGAAGGGCAAGAGCGCGCCGGTCGTCGCCTGGCGGCTCGTGCGCGAGGCGGTGACGAGCGCGGCGGCCCCGAACGTGCCGCTCGTCGGCCGCGACGCCGAGATCGCCGCGCTCGCGTCGGGGATGGGCTCCGCGCTCGCCGGCGCCGGCCGGATCGTCTCCATCGTCGGCGAGCCCGGGTCGGGCAAGACGCGCCTCCTCGGCGAGGCGGTCGCGCTGCCCGATGGACGCGGCGCGCGCATCGCCGCCGTGTCGTGCGACCGGACCGAGGCGCACCGCGCCTACGGCACGATCGCGGACGTGCTCCACCGGCTCCTCGCGATCCCCGCGAGCGCGGCGAGCGAGCACGCGATGCGCACGCTGAGCGAGACGATGCCGGACGCCGAGCCGGAGACGCGAGCGCTGATCCTGGCCGTCATGGGATTCACGAGCGCGACGCCCTCGATGTCGGTCGAGACGCGGCGCCGCCTGATCGAGCGCGGCGTGCGCGACCTGCTCTTCCAGGTCGCGACGTCGCAGGGCCTGATCGCCGCGATCGACGACCTGCAGTTCGCCGACACGGCGTCGCTCTCGCTCCTCGGCACGCTTGCGCCGGGCCTTGCGGCGGTGCCTGCCGTCCTCCTCGTGTCCCACGGCCCGTCGTTCGTCCCGCCGTGGCCGGCCGCGAGCACGCACGTCGTCGTGAGGCTCTCCGGCCTCGCGGAGGCCGACGCGACCGCGCTCGTCGCCACGGTCGGCGAGGTGCCGGAGCCGGTCGCGCGCGAGGTCGTCGCGCGGGCCGCAGGCAACGCCGCGTTCCTCGTGGAGTCGACGCGCTACGCGACCGAGAGCGGGATCGTCGTGGGCGGCGCGGGCCGCACGCTCGCGGACGTCGGCCGTGCGCTCGAGCTCCCGGCCTCGTTGTCACAGCTGCTGCTCAAGCGGCTCGACACGATCTCGACCGACGCGCGCCGGATCCTCAACCTCGCCGCCGTCCTCGGGACGGAGATCCGCCTCTCCCACCTGCGCGCGACGTCGCCGGCCGGCGTCGACCTGGACGCGGCCCTCGCCGAGCTCGCGAACGCGCGCATGCTCGAGCCGGGCGACGGCGGGACGCTCCGGTTCGCACACGGCGCGCTGCGCGAGGTCGCCTACGGCTCGACGCTCGCGCGCCACCGCGAGGACCTGCACGGCCGCGTCGCGCAGGCGCTCGAGAACACGTCGCCGGAGATCGCCGCGCACCGGCCCGAGGTCCTCGCGTACCACTACTTCTCCTCCGCACGAGCGATGCGCGCGTACGAGCACTCGACGCGGGCCGGCGAGCGCGCCCTCTCTCTCGGCGCGCTCGAGGACGCGCGCCACCACCACCAGGCGGCGGCCCATGCCGCGGCGCGCGCGCCCGGCGGCGGACCGACGGAGCGCGCCCGCGCCCTCCTCGCCGCGGCGGACGCGGCGCGCGCCCTCGGGCGGAGCGACGACGCGCTCGCCGCGCTCGAGGAGGCGCTCACGCTCGAGCTCAGCGACGGAGCGCTCACCGCGGAGCTGCGCCGCCGCGCCGGGCGCCTCGCCGCCGAGGCGGGCCTCATCGAGCGCGCCGCCGAGCACCTCGCCGACGCCGAGCGCCGGACGGCGGCCTTCGGCCGCGAGCGCGCCGAG
>DASSSF010000039.1:0-12164 GCA_035708565.1 Candidatus Limnocylindria bacterium | reverse complement strand
GTTCCAGGCGCGCGGGATCACCTTCGCCGTGAACCAGGACCCGAGCGGGATCGAGAAGATCATCCCCTTTGACCTCATCCCGCGGCTCATCACGCCCGCGGAGTGGCGGCGCATCGAGCGCGGCCTCGAGCAGCGCGTCCGCGCGATCGACCTGTTCCTCGCCGACATCTACGGGGAGCAGCGGATCCTCGCGAGCGGCCTCATCCCTCCCGACCTCGTGCTCGGGGCGAAGGGCTACCGCCGCGAGATGCGCGGCACCGAGGTGCCGCGCCGCGCGTACACGCACGTCGTCGGCACGGACCTCATCCGCGACCACACGGGCACGTTCTACGTGCTCGAGGACAACCTGCGCGTGCCGTCCGGCGTCTCGTACGTCGTGGAGAACCGCCGCGTCCTGAAGCGCGTCTGGCCGCAGATCTTCGCGGACTACGACGTGCGGCCGGTCGAGGGCTACCCGCAGGACCTCCTCCGCGTGCTGCGAGCGGTGGCGCCCGCGCACGCCGAGGACCCGACGGTCGTGCTGCTCACGCCGGGCGTGCACAACTCCGCCTTCTTCGAGCACGCGTTCCTCGCGAAGGCGATGGGCATCGAGATGGTCCAGGGGAGCGACCTGTTCGTGGACGACGCCACCGTGTTCATGCGGACGACGAGCGGCCGGCGGCGCGTCGACGTGGTCTACCGGCGCGTCGACGACGACTTCCTCGACCCGCTCGCCTTCCGGGCGGACTCGCTCCTCGGCGTCCCGGGCCTCCTCGCGACGTACCGGATGGGCCGCGTGTCGCTCGCGAACGCCATCGGCACGGGCGTGGCCGACGACAAGGCGATCTACGCGTACGTCCCGACGATCATCAAGTACTACCTCGGCGAGGACGAGATCATCCCGAACGTGAAGACCTACCTCGCGGACGACGATGCCGAGCGCGCTTACATCCTCGAGCACATGGCGGAGCTCGTCGTCAAGAGCGTGAACGAGAGCGGCGGCTACGGGATGCTGATCGGCCCGCACGCGACGCGCGAGGAGATCGACGACTTCAAGCGCCGCGTCGTGGCGGAGCCGCGGACCTACATCGCCCAGCCGACGATCGCGCTGTCGCGCCACCCGTCGTGGGTCCTCGACCACCTCGAGGGCCGGCACGTGGACCTCCGCCCGTTCATCCTGTTCGACGGTGAGACCGTCAGCGTCACGCCCGGCGGCCTCACGCGGGTCGCGCTCCGTCCCGGCTCGCTCGTCGTGAACTCGTCGCAGGGCGGCGGCGCGAAGGATACCTGGGTGTTGGCATGAGGGCCGAGCGAGGAGCGGCTCCGCCGCGACGAGCGAGACCACCAGCCTTGAGCTGCTCGCGGCGTAGCCGCGAGGAGGAGCGGGCCTAGTGCTGTGCCGCGTCGCGGAGGACCTCTTCTGGATGGCGCGCTACCTCGAGCGCGCCGTCCAGGTCTCGCGCCTCATCGAGGTGACGCGCCACCTCGAGCTCGACGCGACCGACGTCGACTTCTGGACGCCGCTCGTGGGCGAGGGCGCGGCGCTCGCGGTCGACGTGCGCTACTGGCTCACGAGCGACGAGGCGAACCCGGACTCGCTCGTGTCGTGCGTGCGCCACGCGCGCGACCTCGCGCGCGGGGTCCGCGAGTCGCTCTCGAGCGAGATGTGGGAGGAGATGAACCAGCTGTCCTTCTCGCTCCAGCGCCCGACGAGCACGCGCGAGGTCCGCGGCGATCTCGGCTTCCACCGGCTCGTGCGCGAGCGCCTTCAGCACGTGCAGGGCCTCGCCGACGCGACGCTCGCGCACGACGAGCCGTGGCACTTCATCACGCTCGGCCAGTACCTCGAGCGCGCCCACCAGGTCGCGCGGGTCCTGCGCCGGCAGTCGTACCTGCTCGAGAGGCAGGACGGGAGCGAGGTGGACATGGTCCGCTGGCTCGCGGTGCTCCGCTCGACCGGCTGCGCCGAGGCGTACGCGCGGTACTACGCGCTCCGCGTCGAGCCTGCGCGGATCGTCGAGTTCCTGCTCCTCAACCCGGTCTTCCCGCAGACCGTCCGCTTCAGCCTCGCCCGCGCGGACGCGTCGCTGCGCGAGATCGCCGCGCTCCGCGAGGCCGCCGGCAACGACGCGGGTCCCGCGCCGCGCACGCTCGGCCGCGTGCGCGCCCTCGTGGAGAACACCGCGGTCGACGAGATCTTCGACGCCGGCTTCGAAGCGTTCCTCGACGAGGTGCAGCGCGCGCTCACCACCGCCTCCGACGAGATCACGGCGACCTACCTCCGCGACCAGCCGCAGGCGGGACGCCTCGTCGGCGTCGCGCGCGCCGCGATGTTGATGGCGGCGCAGCAGCAGCAGCAGCAGCAGTGAGGGTGCGGATCCTCCACACGACGCGCCTCGAGTACACGGCGGAGGTCGTGGAGAGCGTGATGGACACGCGGCTCGGGCCGCGCACGGACGAGCACCAGCGCTGGGAGCGCTTCGACCTCCGTGTCGATCCGCCCGCGAGCGTGCGGCGGTACGGGGACGCCTTCGGGAACGTCGCGCACCTCATCTCGCTCGCGCGGCCGCACCGCCACGTCGAGATCGTGACGCGGAGCGAGGTCGAGACGCTCCTCGCGGACCCCTTCGCGACGCCGCGGGATGCGCCCCGGCCGATCGACCCGAGCGACCGCCACGACTACCTCGGTCCGTCCGCGCTCATCCCGCTGACGCTGCGCCTCGCCGGGCTCGCCGAGGACGCGCGGCCGAAGGACGGCGACGCGTTCGCGGCGGCAACGCGGCTCATGCAGCTCGTGCATGCGGAGTTCGCGTACACGCCCGACAGCACGACCGTCGAGACGGCCGTGCCCGACGTGCTCGAGTCTCGCGCCGGCGTGTGCCAGGACCTCGCGCACGTGCTCGTCGGGCTCTGCCGGTCCGTGGGCATCCCCGCGCGCTACGTGAGCGGCTACATCGTGACGGGCGCGGGGAAGGACGAGCCGCGCCGGGGCGCGGGGCACTCGCACGCGTGGGCGGAGGCCTGGTCGGCGACGCACGGCTGGCGCGGGTTCGACCCGACGAACGGGCTTCTCGCGAGCGAGCACCACGTGAAGATGGCGCTCGGCCGCGACTACCGCGACGTGCCGCCGACGAAGGGGACGTTCCGCGGCGACGCGGCGGAGACCCTCAGCGTGCGGGTCAGCGCGACGCGGACGTAGCCGGCGGATCCGGCACGGCTCCTGCGATCATTGTGGGAGTGGACCTGATCGCCGCGCTCGTGTACGTGCTCGCCGTTTACGTCGGCCTGCCGCTCTTCGCGCTCAAGCGCTGGTCCGAGGCCCAGGCCGCGCGCGACCCGGCGTACACCACGCGGCGCCGCGGCGAGGAGAAGATCAGGCGCGAGCTCGCCCGGCGCCGCGAAGGACGGATCGACGCGGCGGACTGAGCGGGCTCGGGCCTCGCTCCGGTGAGCCAGCGGGGCAGGAAGGTCAGGAGGCTCCACCAGGGCGAGCCCCGCGACATGATCGGCCACATCGTCTCTCAGACCCACAGCGCCACCACGACCGGCAGGATCAGGAGCCTCACGAGCGCCTCCGCCAGGCGGCTGGCCCCGCCCGATCCACCCCACCGCGATCGTCGCCGCGACGCGCGGATCGACCACTGGCGGCTATCCCAGCAGGCGGTCACTTGCACGGCGGCCGCTACGGTGCTGCCCGAAGCAAGTACGCGCGGCGGCGGACCGTGAGCGCGGGGGAGGTCGTGCCATGTCTGTGCTGGTCGGGGCCAACGGTCCCGGAGTCAACTGGGTCGTCTACCCGGGCGCTCCCGTGCGATGGCTCTACTGGTGGGGCCCCGGCCACACGCTCGCTGTCGGCGCGTGGCTCGCGGCCGCGTATCCGCCGTCCATCGCGACCACGTCCAGCCCGGTGAACATCCTCGCGAACTCGATGTGGCCGACCATGCATGAGGGCGTGTACAGCATCCTGTACGGCGTGGACCTACAGGCCGAGGGTCCTCAAGCCGCGGTCTTCCGGCTGCTGCTGGGCAAACTGGCATGAAGGACCCGTCCGAGGATCGGCACGGCGGGGTCAGGAACGCGAAGGTAGCTGTCGTAACGAACGATCGCGGCGAGATCCTCGCCATAGGGCCGGCCGCCGGGGCGCTGCCCGGCGACGAAGGCGGTCCCATCCACGGCAGATTCGAGCCGCTCAAGGGTCAGCGGGTCGTAGACGTCGACTTCACGGACGAGCTCAGCGAGCTGCTGACCGATGAGAAGCGGCTGCTGGATCTAGCCAACACGCACCGTGTCGAGAGCAAAGGCCGTGGGGGTCGGATCGTTCCGCGCGAGAGGCACTGACCGGGCACGCGTGTTCGCAAGGGACGAGCGCGCGGACGTGCCGCTGGATCCTGTGGGCTCTAGTGGTCTCGAACCACTGACCTCAGCGATGTCAACGCTGCGCTCTAACCAACTGAGCTAAGAGCCCGCCGAGAAGACCAGTCTACCGGAGCGCCCTCAGGTCGCCCGCCTCCTCGCGGTCGATCCGCGCGACGCCGGAGCGCGCGACGCCCTCGCGGGCGCCTCGCTCGGCGTCTTGGCGGACGGCCGCGGCGCGGGCTCGGCGCGCGGGCGCACGTCGAGGTCGATGTCGATCGTCGGCGTGCCGCGCCGGAGCGTCTCGATGGGCACGCCGCCCGTGTCCTCCCACTTGTGACCGGAGCCTTTGACGTCCATCGGGCAGTACGCCCACTTGCCTGCATGGATGGTGAGCGTGTCGGCGGCCCTGCCCGTGACGCCCTGCTGGTGAGCCTCCGCCACGCAGCGGAATTGGATGAGACCGGTCCTGTCCGGCAACCCTTCCTCCTGACCCGAGCGCTCCGGAAAGCGTACCCCCGCGCGCCGTTCGTCCGCACGCGGACACTTGCTATCCTGACCGTCTCGCGACGACGCGGACGAGCGCTCCCATCAGGCGGCCGCCAAGAGAGCCGGGACGGTGCGATCCGGCCGGTGCGCGACGGGGGACACCACCGCCGAGCGACGTGGGTCCGGCCCCGTACAGCCGGCACGAAAGCGCCTCCGCGCGAGCGGGGGAAGTCGGGTGGAACCGCGAGCGCGCCCCTCGTCCCGATCAAGACGAGCGGGCGCTTTTCGTTGGAGGGACCCGAAATGGCGAAGCGGGAACGCAGGGCGGACCACGGGCCGGAGGCGCTCTACGCGCTCCGGCACTCCACCGCGCACGTCATGGCCGGAGCGGTCCTCGAGCTCTTCCCGGACGCGAAGTTCGGGTTCGGGCCGCCGGTACAGGACGGCTTCTACTACGACTTCGAGCTGCCGCGCGCCCTGACGCCCGACGACCTCGCGAAGATCGAGGAGCGGATGCGCGAGATGGTGAAGAAGGACGTCCCGTTCGAGCGCGACGAGTGGTCGGTGCCCGACGCGCTCGAGCGCTTCAAGCGATCGAGGCAGGACTACAAGGTGGACCAGATCGAGAAGCTCGACGAGACGGTCGAGGGCGGGAAGGTCTCGGTCTACAAGCACGCGCACTTCGTCGACCTGTGCCGCGGGCCGCACGTCGAGCGGACGGGCGAGATCGGCGCGTTCAAGCTGCTCTCGATCGCGGGCGCCTACTGGCGCGGCGACGAGAACAACCCGCAGCTCCAGCGCGTGTACGGCACCGTCTGGCCGTCGGACAAGGAGCTCGCCGCGTACCTCGAGCGGCTCGCCGAGATCGAGCGGCGCGATCATCGCCGCCTCGGGCGCGACCTCGACCTGTTCTCGATCGACGAGGAGCTCGGATCCGGCCTCGTCCTGTGGCACCCGAACCTCTCCGTCGTGCGCGAGGAGCTCGAGGCCTGGTGGCGCGCCGAGCACCATCGCCGCGGCTACGCGCTCGTCTACACGCCGCACATCGCGCACGAGCGCATCTACAAGCGCTCAGGGCACCTCGAGAAGTACGGCGAGAACATGTACGGCCCGCTCGTGCTGGACGAGGGCACGCAGGAGTTCTGGATCAAGCCGATGAACTGCCCCGGGCATGTCAAGGTGTTCCAGTCGCGCGTCCGCTCGTACCGCGAGCTGCCGCTCCGCATCGGCGAGCTCGGCACGGTCTACCGCTACGAGCGCGGCGGCACGCTCCACGGGATGCTGCGCGTCCGCGGGTTCACCCAGGACGACAGCCACCTGTTCTGCACCTGGGACCAGGCCCAGGACGAGATCGGGAAGGTCTTCGACCTCGCGATGGAGTTCCTGCGCGTCTTCGGCTACACGGAGCCCGCGATCTACCTCGCGACGCGCCCGGTGCGGCGCCTCGGCACGGACGAAACGTGGGACAGGGCCGAGGACGCGCTGCGCCGCGCGCTCGGCGTCCGGGAGGTGCCGTACAAGGTCGACGAGGGCGGCGGCGTGTTCTACGCCCCGAAGATCGACATCAAGATGCGCGACGCGATCGGCCGCGAGTGGCAGGGACCGACGATCCAGATCGACCTCAACCTTCCCGAGCGCTTCGACGTCACGTACGTGAACGCCGAAGGCAGGCGCGAGCGCGCCGTCATGATCCACCGCGTGCTCTTCGGCTCCCTCGAGCGCTTCGTCGGCGGGCTCATCGAGCACTACGCCGGCGCGTTCCCGCTGTGGCTCTCGTGGGAGCAGGCGGCGGTGATCCCCGTACGCGAGAGCGCGATGCCCTACGCCGAGGAGGTCGCGGGGGCGCTGCGCGAGCGCGGCCTTCGCGTGCACCTCGAGCCGGGGGACATGCGGTCGCTCATCAAGGAGGCGCAGCAGCGGCGCGCGAACTACATGCTCGTCGTCGGCGACAAGGAGGCGACGGCGCGGACCGTGTCCGTGCGGCGGCGGGGCTCGCGCGACGAGGAGCGCGGCATCGCGCTCTCCGAGATCGTCGAGCGCCTCGTCCGCGAGCGGGAGGAGAAGGCGCTGCCGGCCGACTTCACAGGCACACAGGCGGAGGGGACCGGCATCGAGCTGTAAGGCCGTACCTGACGCTCGCGCCCGGGCCAGTCTTGCTTGACGAGGGGCGCATATTGACCCGGCTCCGCCGGGGTCCGGCGGCCAAAGGGGGAGGCCCGAGATGAGGAAGCTCGCCGTTCCCGTCCTCGCCGTCGTGCTCAGCGTCGTCAGCGCAATTCCCGCCGCGGCACTGCCCGTTGCGACCCATCCGGGGGCGACGACCACCGTCTACCTGCCGAACATCACGAAGATGCTCGGCGGACCCGACGGGTGGCAGACGCCGTTCATCGTCCAGAACGTGGGCACCGCGAGCACCGATCTCGAGATCGAGTTCTACGCATTCGCGGACGGAAGCCTCGTGAAGACGCGGAGCGTCGCCGGCCTGCGGCCCGGGACGAGCGTGTTCCACGACCCGAATAGCGACACCGGCCTCGCGCCTGGCGGCCAGTTCTCCGTGGTGATCCGCTCGTACGGTTCCGCGGTCGTGGCGGTGGTCAACGAGCATCAGAACACGCGCGACCCGGTCAGGCAGGAGGCGCTGTCGTATGGCGGCCTCGCGAGCGGGTCCCGCAAGGTGTACGCCCCGTACGCGGCGAAGAACGCCTCCGGCTGGCTGACGACGTTCGTGATCCAGAACCTCGGCACCATCGGCACGACGGTCTCCGCCGAGTTCGCCGGCGGCGGACCGGGCAGCGTGACGCTCACCCGGACCATCGGACCGGGCCGATCCCAGTTCATCGACCCGACCGTCGAGAACCAGCTCCTCGTCGGCGCGGAGTACGCGGTGACCTTCACGGCCGACCAGCCGATCGGCGTCGTCGTGAACGCCCACAACGACGCCGCCGGCGTCCCGCAGCCTCGAGGGTTCAGCTACAACGGCCAACCCGCGTCGAGCGAGGAGGAGACCTACCTGCCGTACGTGGCGCGCCGGTCCGACGGCGCGCTGCGAACGAGCCGGGTCCACATCCAGAACGCCGGCTCCACGAGCGCGACGCCACGCCTGATCGTTCGGCGGTACGGGAGCCTCTCCGCGGCCGTCCAGATCACGGGCCCCGCGGTCGCGCCCGGCCGCGTCTGGGTCTGGGATCCCACGACGGCGGCGCAGCTCACGGACGGCGATCACGCGCTCGTGATCGTCGATGGGAAGTTCGCCGCGGTGGCGGCCGCGCTGAGCGCGGCGACGGCAATGGGCACGACCGGCTCCACCGCCTTCGCGCGCAGGCTGTACCTCCCGAACGTGACGAGAACGCTCGGCGGCGCCTCCGGGTGGACCACGCCGATCATCGTGCAGTCCACCGGCGCACCGTTCGTGACGGTGAAGTGGTACCGGTTCTCGGACGGTGCGCTCGTGCATTCGCAGATGTACGGCGACCTGCTGCCTGGAGCCGCCACGCGGATCGATCCGCGGGACGTGCTGCAGCTCACGGACGATACGCAGTACGCCGTCGTCGTCGAGCCGGCCGCAGGCGGCGCGGCCGCCGTGGTCACCGAGGTCAACTTCCTCGGCGGTGACAGCGGCATGGCGTATGACGGCGCGGAGCCCGCGTCGAGGATCGTCTACGGCACGAGCGGCTGCGATCCGCTCGTCTCGCCCGGCGGAACGCACGTGCACTGCCGCTTCTACGGACTGCCGCCGGGGGTGGCGCCGACCACGCAGATCACCGGCCCGGGCGACGCGAGCGGGGGCGTTTCGGATGAAGTGACCGCCCCGGATGGCAGCTGGCAGCTGCGGATCATCCGGACCATCCCCGGAGCATGGACCGTCCAGGTCTCCGCGGGAGGCATCACGCGGCAGGCGCAGTTCACGGTCACCGCGCCGCTCTTCACGACGGCCGTGACCGAGAGCACCTTCGGCCGCATCGTCGTGCGGACCGCGCCGGGCGCGATCTGCCGGCCGTTCGTCGTCTTCCCGCAGGGCAGTCTCGTGAGCGGCTTCTACCTGCCCCAGCGGGCCGCGGACGGCGCCGGTAATCTGACGTTCACGTACACGACGCCGGCCGGTACCGCCAACGGCACGGGCACGCACGGCGTGCCGTGCTACCTGGCCGACCAGCAGCGCTCGGCGAACGCGTCGTTCACCGTTCCGTAGGCGCTCGATCACCGGATGGGGGAGCGTGAGCTCCCCCATCCTCGTCGGCCGTCGCGTACGTCTCCGCCCCGCGACACCGGACGACGCGCCGCACCTCGTCCGCTGGGCGAGCGACGCGGACTTCGCCTGGCTCCAGTGGGGCCGAGGCCCGGGCCGCTTCGACGACGCCACCGCGCGCGCGTGGATCGACCGCTTCGCGGGCGCGGAGGACGCGCGCCTCTACGTCATCGAGCACGAGGGCCGCCCGATCGGCTTCACGAACTACCGCGACCACCGGCCGAAGCCGCGCAGCGCCGAGGTCGGCATCGGCATCGGCGAGAAGGAGCTCTGGGGCAAGGGGCTCGGGCGCGACGCGCTCGGCACCCTCGTGCGGCACCTCGTGGACGGCCTCGGCTGCCACCGGGTGACGCTCTCCGTGCTCGCGTTCAACGACCGGGCGATCGCCTCGTACAAGGCGCTCGGCTTCGAGGTCGAGGGCGTCGAGCGCGACGCGGTGATGACGGACCGGGGGACCTTCGTCGACGACGTCCGGATGGCGTACCTCGCGGGCCGCGGGCGTCCGGCCTTCGATCCGCGGCCGGTCGTCCTCGAGGGGAAGCACGTGCGCCTCGAGCCGCTCCGCATGGAGCACGCGCCGGAGCTGTTCGAGGCGCAGTCCGAGGATGACATCTGGACCTGGCTCTCGGAGCCGATGCCGAGAACGGTCGCGGACACCGAGGCGTTCATCCGGCGCGCGCTCGACCTTCAGGTCCGCGGCGAGCAGCTCCCGTGGCTCACGCGCCGGGCGCGGGACGGGAAGGCCGTCGGCACGACCCGCTACCTCAACATCGACCGGGCGAACCGCTCGGTGGAGATCGGCTGGACCATGCTCTCGGCGCTCGGCCGGCGCACGCCCGTCAACACCGAGGCGAAGTACCTCCAGCTGCGGCACGCGTTCGACGACCTCGGCGCGCTCCGCGTGTGGCTCAAGACCGACGCCCGCAACGAGCGTTCCCGCCGCGCGATCGAGCGGATCGGCGCGACGCTCGAAGGCGTCGTCCGGAGCCAGCAGGTCGTACGGGACGGGCGCGTGCGCGACGCGGCCTTCTACTCGATCGTCGATCGGGAGTGGCCCGAGGCCAAGGGACACCTTGAACGGCTGCTCGCGCGGTAGGCCCTGCTATCCTTTCCGCAGTTGAGAGCCACCACCTACGTCCCGGAGCCGCTCTGAGCAGCATCACTAGGGAGCCGCGCCGATAGCAGAGCTCCGGGTCAACGATCAGATCAAGGTCCCTACCGTCCGCCTCATCGGCGCGAACGGTGAGCAGCTCGGGATAGTTCCGACGCCGCGTGCGCTCGCGCTCGCGAAGAGCGAGGGCTTCGACCTCATGGAGATCGCGCCGACCGCGCAGCCGCCGGTCGCGAGGCTCGGAGACTTCGGCAAGTACAAGTACGCCGAGCAGCAGAAGCTCAAGGAAGCGAAGAAGAAGCAGAAGGCCGTGACGTGGAAGGAGATCCGCGTCGCGCCCAAGATCGACGACCACGACCTCGACACGAAGACGCGCGCCGCCATGCGCTTCCTGGACGAGGGCGATCGCCTGAAGGTCACCGTCCGCTTCCGCGGCCGCGAGCTCGCGCACCCGGAGCGCGGCCGGACGCTCCTCCTCCAGATCGCCGAGAAGCTCAAGGACCACGGGATCATGGACCGCGCCCCGCTCCTCGAGGGCCGGCAGATGGTCATGATCATGAATCCGTCGAAGGGCGCCGCGCCGGCCCCCGCGCCGGCCGCACCGCGCCCCGCCGCCGCGGCCTCCGCGGCCGGGCCGACGCCGGTGCCCGCGCGGCCCGCGCCGGCCGGCCAGCCGGCGGCAGCGGCGCCTCGTCCCGCTCCATCGCGTCCCGCGCCCGCCCCCGTCGCGCCGCGTCCGCCTGTCCGCTCGCGACCCGCCTGAGTCGTCACCGACCAGACGTTCTGATACATTTGTCGTCCCACGCGCGCTCCCGGAGGTGACGCCTTGCCCAAGATCAAGAGCCACAGCGGCGCGAAGAAGCGCTTCGGCGTCACCGGGAAGGGCCGGCTCAACCGGATGAAGGCCTTCAAGGGCCACCTCAACCAGCACAAGAGCCCGTCGCGCAAGCGCCGGCACCAGGGGAAGGGCCTCGTCGCCAAGGGCGATCTCAAGCTCATCCGCAAGCTGCTGCCGCACCTTTGAAACGGGCTCGGGCCACGCCGGCGGAGCCGGTGCGGTCCGGACGAAAGGACCAGTAGATGGCGAGGGTCAAGCGCGGGGTCGCCGCGCATCAGAAGCACAAGAAGCTCCTCAAGGCGGCCGAAGGCCGTCGCGGCACGAAGCGGAAGCTCGTCCGTCCGGCCCGCGAGGCGGCGACGCACGCGCTCGCGTACGCCTACCGGGACCGCCGCGCCCGGAAGCAGCAGTTCCGCGCCCTCTGGATCGCGCGCATCAACGCGGCGTCGCGCGCGGCCGGCGTCTCCTACAGCCAGCTGATGGCGGCGATGCGCAAGGCGGGCGTGCAGCTCGACCGGAAGGTGCTCGCCGACATGGCGATCCGCGACCCCAAGGTGTTCAAGCACTACGTCGATCAGGTGAAGCAGGGCAAGGCCAAAGGGGTAGGCTCGAGCTAGGAGGCGTCGACGGAGAGGAGTACCGCCGCTCGGCGGACAGGGACACGGGACCGCGACTGAGAGTCCCGTGACGAGGCGAGAGCGGGAAGTTCGCTCCTGAGCCGGGCGGAGGAAATGCCGCCCCGGGAGAGCCCGTTAGCGCTCACCTCGAGGGCCCGGCCGCCGAGCGCGCCGGGAACACGGGTGGTACCGCGGAGCGTGAGAGCGCTTCGTCCCGCAGGGACGAGGCGCTTTTGTATGCCCGCGGGAAGGAGGCGAGGATGGCGACGCTGACGGACCCGGCGAAGGTCGCGGACGGCGCGGTCGCGGCGATCCGCGCCGCCGCCGACCAGGCCGCGCTCGACGCGACGCGCGCGAAGTACGTTGGCCGGAAGGACGGCGAGCTCACGCGCCTCCTCCGGAACGTCCCCGCACTTCCGCCGGCCGAGCGGCCCGCGTACGGCGCAGCGGTCAACAAGGCGAAGGCGCGCGTCGAGGCCGCGCTCGAGGAGCGCGCCGCCGCGCTCCGGGGCGCCGCCCTCGAGCGGGATC
>DASSSF010000038.1:0-12513 GCA_035708565.1 Candidatus Limnocylindria bacterium | reverse complement strand
AGCGAAGGCACGGCGAGGCTCCACAAGATCGAGATGTCGTACATCGGCGGGTGAGCCGGAGGCGAGGGGGCTAGAGGGGCCTACGCGAGCCGGGCGACCTCCTGCTCGAACTCCTCCTCGAGCGCGCGCAGCTCCTCCTGTGCCGCGGCGACGTCGTCCTTCGCGCGCGCGACATCCGCCCGCTGCGACATCGTGCGCGCGGCGCCGCGCGCGGCGGTCGTACCCCGGCCGATGGTCGTGCGGCCCGCGCGACGGCCGACGAGCGCGTCGAGGATCGTGGCGCCGATCGAGACCGCCGTCTGCGCCGCGGCGCCCGTGACCTGCTCCTCCTCCCGCGCCAGGCGCTGCTCCGCCTTCCGCAGCTTCTCCTGCGCGCGGCGGAGCCGCGGCGCGTACTTCGCGCGCAGGCGGGACACCGTCGCGTCGCGCGCCTCGCGGGCGCGCTGCGCGCCGTCGCCGCTGGCGGTCGTCGCCGCCGCCGGTGCCGCAGCCGGCGGTGCCGCAGCCGTGGACGCCGGCTTCCGGCCGTCCATCAGCCGCGCGATCTCGTGGCGGGTGAGCGGTCCGCGAAGGTAGGACATCGCCCAGCGAGAGCGGAACACGACCGGTCCCTCGTCGTGGACGTTGTGGAGGAGGAACTCGCGCTTCTCGAGCGACCCGATCGCGCGCCCGAGCTCCGAGCGGTCGAGGGCCGCCTGCGACTCCGCGGCGGCGCCCTCGAGGCCGTCGAGGACGCGGTCGCGGTCGCGCTCCGTCTGGAGGCGTCCGATGAGCCACGTGCCGGCGTTCGCGAGGGCCTTGTAGTCGAGGTCCACGGTGTTCTGCGTCGCGAGCACGACGCCGACGCCGAACGCGCGGGCCTGCTTCAGCATCGTCAGCAGCGGCCGCTTCGACGGCGGCTCCGCGACCGGCGGAAGGTAGCCGAGCACCTCGTCGACGTAGAGGATCGCCCGCAGGCTCGACGTCCCGGGCCGCGCCCGGGTCCACGCGAGCACCTCGCCGAGGAGGAGGGTGACGAAGAACATGCGCTCCGCCTCGGGCAGGTGCGCGATCGAGATGACCGACACCCGCGGCTTGCCGTCGCGCGTCCGGAGGAGCGACTCGACGTCGAGCGGGACCCCTTCGAGCCACGCCTGGAACGTCGGCGACGCCACGAGCCCGTTCAGGCGCACGGCGAACGCCTCGCGGTCCTTCTTCGGGAAGGAGCGGTCGACCGGCATCGCGCCGAGGGTGTCGAAGGGCGGATCGTCGACCTGCGCGATGAGGCCGGCGAGGTCGAGGTCCGTGCCGTCGAGCCAGGCGGACGTGAGGATCTGCGACACGAGCATGTGCTCGCGGCTCCGCACCGGATCCGCCTCGATGCCGAGGAGGGTGAGCAGGCCCGTGACGGTCGCCGCGACGCGCTCGCGCAGGAGCTCGCGGTCGTCACGGACGGCGGGCGGCGGCGCCGCGAACGAGCGGAGGATCGAGACCCCGATCCCAGCGGTCGACGCCGGCGTGTAGACGGCGAGATCCGCGGCGTCGCGCAGGCGGCGGATCCGCTCGCCGTCCTGGCCCCACTCCGCGAGCCCGGCGCGCCAGCGCTCGGCCTCACGCTTCGCGAGCTCGTCGGGCGTGATGCCTGCGCGCGCGGCGTCCTCCTCCAGCACCCACGGCCGGAAGTCCTCCGGACGCAGGTCCGGGAACGTGAGGAGCAGGTTGCCCACGTCGCCCTTCGGGTCGATCGCGATGGCGGGCACGCCGTCGAGCGCGGCCTCCTCCAGGAGCGCGATGCAGAGGCCGGTCTTCCCGCTGCCGGTCATCCCCACGCACACCGCGTGCGTCACGAGGTCGCGCGAGTCGTAGAGGAGCGGTCCGCCGGGGGCGCCGCCGTCGCCGCGGGCGGCCCCGAGGTACAGCTGGCCGAGCTTCTCGTACGTCGCGGCGTCCGGGACGGGCGCCGCGGCCTTCGTCACGGGAGGCAGACTACGCGCTCACGCTCGCTCGGGGTCGAAGAGCTCGGCGTCGGGATGGCGCCCCGCGCGGATGAGGGACGCGACGAGCTCCGCGCCCGCGTACGCGAAGCCGTTGCCGTGGCCCGTGAACCCGCCCGCGACGTACACGCCGTCGGCACGGCGGCCGAGGTAGGGCAGGCCGTCGTGCGAGAAGTCCATGATCCCCGCCCAGCGGTGCGTGACGGGCGCGTCGATCCCACGCGCCTGGAGGAAGCCGTCGAGCGCTCGCTGGACCGTGTCCGTCGTGCGCTCGTCCTCGCCGGTCTCCTCGTCGAACGCGAGATAGCGCCAGCCGCCGACCGCGACGCGTCCGTCGGCGGTCTGGCGCCAGTAGTCGAACCCGCGGTTCGCGTACACCGGCCGCTCGAAGACGGTCCGCCCGGCCGGGGCGGTCGCGAGCATCTGGCCGCGGATCGGCACTACCCGGCTCCGCGGCACGAGGTGCTCGCTCCACGCGCCCGCGCAGACGACCACCGCCCCGGCGCGGACCGTGCCGCGCTCCGTCACGAGCGCGCCGCGTGAGGCGGCCGTCGCGCGCGTCCCCTCGCGGATCCGCACGCCGCGCCGCTCGGCCGCGCGCGCGATGCCCTGCACGAGCCGCACGGGATGCAGCTCGCCGTCGTCGGCGAACAGCGCGGCACGCTCGGGCTCGACGAGCGTGGCGCGCGCACCGAGCGGCGCGAGGAGGCGCACGCTCTCGCGGATCTCGTCCCACTCCTCGTCGGTGCCCGCCGCCTGGAGCGATCCGTTCCACCGGACCTCGCAAGCGATGCGCTCGCGCTCGATGAGCGCGCGGAGCAGGGTGCGGTTCGTGAGCGTGAACCGCCACAGGCGCGCCGCGCGCTCGGCGCCGTACTTCCGGCACGCGGCGACGTAGTTCTCCGCGACGCCGGCGAGCACGAATCCCGCGTTCCGTCCCGAGGCCCCACCGCCGGCGTGGCGCGCGTCCACGACGACCACCTTCGCCCCGTCGCGCGCGAGCGCGAGCGCGAGCGACGCTCCGGCGATGCCCGCGCCGGCGATCGCGACGTCCGCCGTCGTGTCGCCGTCGAGCGGCGGCCGCGGCGGCTCGCGCGCGTCGAGCCAGAGGCTCACGCCGGCTGCGCGATCCTCTAGCCGGACGTCCGGGCAGGCTCCGCCTGCCCGGAGCGAGCCCCTTTGGAAAGCGCCTCGCCGAGCTCCCGCGCCATCCGCTCCGCGTTCGCGGCGAGGATCCGCACGCGCTCCGTCGCCTGGGCGGCCGTCTCCTTGAGGTCCGGCGTCTGCTTCGACGCGAGGAACGTGACGACCTCGTCGGCGAGCCGGCGCGGCGACAGCTGGCTGGCCGCGGTCACGTAGCGCTGCTTGTTGGCCGGGTCGGTGGTCGTCGCGAACGGCTCCCAGTGGTCCTTGAGGGCCTTCCACGCCTCCTCGCGCGCGTGGCGCAGGGCCAGGAGGCGCTGGACGAGGAGGCTGCGGTCCTGGTCGCGGATGAGGTCGGTGTAGAGGTCCGCCGAGAAGCGCCGGACGACCTGCGGGTCCTCGAAGTCCGTGAGCGACGCGCGGAGGCGCGATTCCTCGACGGCGTCCGTCTTCGCCGCCTCCTTCATCGCCGCCACGTAGCGGTCGTAGAGCGCGGCCTCGCCCTCCGCGGCGGCCACGCCGAGGGTCGCGCGCGCGACGTCGGGGTGGGCGCGCTGTCCCGCGAGGTGCGCGTCGGCGCGCCGCCGGGCCTCCTTCCGGACGTCGGCCGCGGCCGCGAGCGAACCGAGCATGAACAGCACGGTCGAGCGCTTCTCGCGCTCGTCCGCGCTGTCGTCGGGCCGGACGTCCCAGCCGAGCCGCTGGTACTGCGGCCGGAAGATCCGCTCGACGAGCGCGCGGAACCCGGCCTCCGTGTCCGGCCGGACCGCGTGCGCGGAGAGCCACGAGAAGATGTCCGCGATCTGCTGGAGCACCGCTCGGTCGTCCTCGCCCTCGAGCCCGGAGATGAGCTCGAGCACCTGGCCTACGGTGGCCTTGCTCGCGCGCGAGAGCGCCCACGCGTTGTCGAGCAGCGCGAAGCGCTCCTCGGGCGCGAGCTGCGAGATGGCGCGCGAGAGGAGCGCGATCGAGCGGTCGTCGAACGACGTGCGGTAGAACCCCGTGCCGCCGCCGTTCGGGTAGTACCAGGACGCGCGCGGCAGCGACACGGTCATGGCCTCGCCGTCGAAGAGCACGCGCTGCTCGGCGATCGTGTCGCCGGCGCCGTAGCGGATGACGAGCGGCACCGGCCAGCGCTGCGTCGTCGCGGCGCGGCCGGGATCGGCGAAGAAGCGCTGCTGCCCGAGGCGGAGCTCGAGGCCGCCGTCCGTCTCGAGGACGCCGCAGGAGACGAGCGGGTGCCCGGGCTCCTTGATCCAGGCGTTCGCGATCCCCGACACGTCGCGTCCCGACGACTCGTCGAGCGCGCGCCAGAAATCCTCGGCCTCGGCGTTCCCCTCGCGGTACCGGTCGAGGTACAGGCGCACGCCCTCGCGGAACGCGTCCTCGCCGATGAAGTTCTCGATCATGCGAAGCACGCCCTGGCCCTTGAGGTACGTGACGGCGTCGAACCGCTCCGACGCCTCGTCCGCGCTCTTCGCCTCGACGGAGATCGCATGCGTCGACGCGAGCGAGTCGAGGTTGAACGCGCTCGTGTTCTGGGCCACGATGTCGCGCTCGTAGCCCCACTCCGGGTGCAGCGCCTTCGTCGCCTTCTCGCCGACGAACGAGGCGAACGACTCGTTGAGCCAGATATCGGTCCACCACTTCATCGTCACGAGGTCGCCCCACCACATGTGCGTGAGCTCGTGCGCCGCCACGCTGAACGTCGCCTTGAGCTGCGCGATCGAGGCGGTCTTCTCGTCGGCCGCGAGGTACGTCGTGCGGTACGTTATCGCGCCGGGATTCTCCATGGCGCCGGCCTCGAAGTCGGGGAGGCCGATCGCGTCGACCTTCGTGTACGGGTAGGGGATCGCGGTGTAGTCCTCGAGCCACTCGAGCGCCGCGACGTGCGCGTCGCGGGCGTAGAGGCCCGACCTCGCGAGCCCCGGCGGGACCCAGACGCGCGTGGGCACGCCCGTCCTGGTCGTCGCCACGGGCGTGGCCTCGTACGGCCCGACGGTGAACGCGAAGAGGTACGAGGAGATCTTGGGCATGCGGGCGAAGGTCGTTCGCGTGCGCCCGCCGCCGAGGTCGCGCTGCGTCGCGATGGGCGCGTTCGCCACGGCCGCGAGCGCCGTCGCATGCGTCAGCGTGAGCCCCCAGGTCGCCTTGAACTCGGGCTCGTCGAAGCACGGGAAGGCCCGCCGCGCGTCCGCCGCCTCGAACTGCGTCGCGGCGTACCGCTCCTCGCCGCGCGTCGAGCGGTAGAGGCCGCGTAGCGCCTCGCGGATCTCGCCCGACCACTCGAGCGCGAGCGTGTGCACGCCGGGCTCGACCTCGGCCGCGAACGAGAGCGCCGCCGTCTGCGACTCAATGTCGTAGGCGATCCCCGTCGACGCGGCACCGTCCAGCAGGGCGCGCGTGATGTCGAGGTCGAGCGAGTGGAGGACGACCTCGCGCACCGGCGCGTCGTTCCGGAGCGTGATCGTGCCGTCGCCGCGCGAGGACCAGCGCTCGAGGTCGAGCTCGAAGTGCAGCTCGTAGTGGACAGGGCGCACGTCCCGCCGGAGGCGGAAGTCGTTCATGCGGATCTTTCTCCCCCGAATACTGGCGACAGCCTATCTGACCCCGGCCCCGCGGCGCCCGGCCGGACTGCTACGGTCTTCGCATGCCGCCGCAGTTCATCTTCACGATGCAGAACGTCCGGAAGGTCGTCCCGCTCACGCAGCGCGAGATCCTCCGCGGGATCACGCTCGGCTTCTACCCGGGCGCCAAGATCGGCGTGCTCGGCGCGAACGGCGCGGGCAAGAGCACGCTCCTGCGGATCATGGCCGGCGTCGAGACCGAGTTCCAGGGAGAGGCGCGCCTCACGGAGGGCTTCACGCGGGGGCTCCTGGCGCAGGAGCCTGCGCTCGACCCGGCGAAGGACGTCCGCGGCAACGTCGAGGAGGGCGTCGCGGCGCAGCGGGCGGTCCTGACCCGCTACTACGAGCTCTCGGCGAAGCTCGGCGAGGACCTCGCTCCCGACGAGCTCGCGACGGTCTCCGACGAGATGGCGAAGGCGCAGGACGAGATCGACGCGAAGGGGCTCTGGGACCTCGACGCGACGCTCGACGTCGCCATGGACGCGCTGCGCCTCCCGCCGCCGGACCAGGACGTGACGACGCTCTCGGGCGGCGAGCGCCGCCGGGTGGCGCTCTGCCGCCTCCTTCTCCAGAAGCCGGACCTGCTCCTCCTCGACGAGCCGACGAACCACCTCGACGCCGAGTCGGTCGCGTGGCTCGAGCGGTTCCTCGCCGACTACGCGGGGACGGTCGTCGCCGTGACCCACGACCGGTACTTCCTCGACAACGTCGCGGGCTGGATCCTCGAGCTCGACAAGGGCTACGGGATCCCCTGGGAGGGCAACTACTCGTCGTGGCTCGAGCAGAAGGAGAAGCGCCTCGCGGACGAGGAGAAGCAGGAGTCCGCGCGCCAGCGCACCCTCAAGCGCGAGCTCGAGTGGGTCCGCGCGTCGCCGCGCGCGCGGCACGCGAAGAGCAAGGCGCGCATCGCGGCGTACGAGCGGCTCTTCGCGGAGGATCCCGAGCAGCGCGAGCGCGAGCTCGAGATCTTCATCCCTCCCGGGCCGCACCTCGGCGACATCGTCGTCGAGGCGAAGGACCTGCGGAAGGCCTACGGCGACAAGCTCCTCTTCGACGGGCTCACGTTCTCGCTCCCGCGAGGCGGCGTCGTCGGCGTCATCGGACCGAACGGCGCGGGAAAGACGACGCTGTTCCGCCTCATGACGCAGGAGGAGCGTCCCGACGGCGGCTCGCTCCGGCTCGGCGAGACGGTGAAGCTCGCCTACGTCTCCCAGACGCGTGACGCGCTCCGCCCCGACCGGCCCGTCTGGGAGGAGATCACCGACGGCGACGACCCCGTCATGGTCGGCGGGCGCCCGCGCCCCGCGCGCGCGTACGCGGCGTCGTTCAACTTCCGCGGGACCGACCAGCAGAAGAAGGTCGGCGACCTCTCCGGAGGCGAGCGGAACCGGCTGCACCTCGCGAAGCTGCTCCGGAGCGGCGGCAACGTGCTCCTGCTCGACGAGCCGACGAACGACCTCGACGTGGACACGCTCCGCGCGCTCGAGGAGGCGATCGCCGAGTTCGCGGGGTGCGTCGTGGTCATCAGCCACGACCGCTGGTTCATCGACCGCATCGCGTCCCACATCCTCGCGTTCGAGGGCGACAGCGTCGTGCGCTGGTTCGACGGGAACTACTCGCAGTACGAGGAGTACCGGCGGAAGGAGCTCGGCGAGGACCGCCCGCACCGCCTCCGCTACCGGCCGCTGACGCGAGCCTGAGGCCTAGCGCCTCCGCAGGCCCTGCGTGATCGCGACGATCTCGAGCGCGCTCACGCCGAACCGCCGGAGGGCGTGCCCGGCCATCTCGATCGCGAGCTCGCGCTCGCCGAGCACGGCCTCGCTGACGCGACCGGCGCGGAGGTAGCGCCACTCGGACTCGCTGTGGGTCCGAGCGACGATGTCGATGCCGGGGTGCATCGCGCGCGCCTGGTCGACGATCCGCCGGGTCGTCGGCGGGTCCGGGATGGCCACGATGACGAGGCTCGCCGTCGCGATGCCCGCGCGCGCGAGGAGCACCCGGTCGGCCGCGTCGCCGTAGAGGACCCGGCGGTCACCCGCCTTCCGCCGGCGCTCGACGAGGCGCCGGTCGAGCTCGATCGCGACGTACGGGAAGTTCCTCCGGTCCACGACGTCGGCGATGAGCGCCCCGACCTGGCCGAGCCCGCAGATGATCGCGTGGCCGCGGCGGTCGCCGTCCGCCGCCTGCTCCGGCAGGCGGCCGAGGTCGCCGGCACGGCGCCGCGCGAGGGCCCCCATGCGCGCGGAGCGCGCGAGGCGCTCCTCGAGCGGCGGCACGAGCCGGAAGAGGAGCGGGTTCAGCGCGATGCTGACGATCGCCGCCGCGAGCACGAGCTGGTGCGCGAGCGGCGTGAGGATCCCGAGCTCCTCGCCGAGCCGCGCGAGGATGAAGGAGAACTCGCCGATCTGCGCGCGCCCGGCGGCGAGCGTGAGCGCCGCGCGGATCGGGTAGCCGTAGAGGAGCATCGTCGCGAACGTCGGGATCGACTTACCCACGAGGATGAAGGCGACGAGGACGGCGAGGGCGAGGGGCGCGGCGGTGAGGACGCCCGGGTCGAGGAGCATCCCGACCGAGACGAAGAACAGCACCGCGAAGGCGTCGCGGAAGGGCAGCGCCTCGGTGGCCGCGCGATGCCCGAGCTCCGACTCCGCGATGGCGGCGCCCGCGAGGAACGCGCCGAGCGCGAGCGGGATCCCGAGGAGCGTCGACGCGCCGACCGCGATGCCGAGGGCGATGCCGAGCACGCTGAGGGTGAAGAGCTCACGCGAGCCGGTCTTCGCCACCTCGGCGAGCAGCCACGGCACGGCGCGCGTCCCGCCGGCGTAGACGGCCGCCGCCAGGAGCAGCACCTTCGCGACGCTCGTCGCGACGACCCCGAGGGTCGCCAGGCCGACCTCCGGGTGCGCGGCGACGTCGCGGAAGGACGTGAGCGTGGGCAGCACCACGATCGCCGCGACGGTGAAGACGTCCTCGACCACGAGCCAGCCCACGGCCACGCGGCCCGCCGGGGAGTCGAGCTCGCTCCGCTCCACGAGCGTCCGGACGAGGACGACCGTGCTCGAGATCGCGAGGGCGATGCCGAGGACGATCCCCGCCTCGACCGACCAGCCGACCGCGACGGCGACGCCGGTCGCGAGCGCCGTCGCGATGCCGATCTGCGCGAGCGCGGCCGGCACCGCGATCCGGCGGACCGCGAGCAGGTCGCGGATCGAGAAGTGCACGCCGACGCCGAACATGAGGAGGATGACGCCGACCTCGGCCAGCTCCGCCGCGACCTGCGTGTCGCCGATGAAGCCGGGGGTGAACGGGCCGATCGCGACGCCGGCGAGCAGGTAGCCGACGAGCGGCGGCAGCCGGAGGCGCGCGGCCACGAACCCGAAGAGGAGCGCGACGCCGAGCGCGACCGCAATGGTGGTCAGCAGCCCGGTGCCGTGCTCCACTCACGACGCATACTGCCCGCGATGCCCGCGCGGCGGCTACGCGGCGGCGCTACTTCCCGTAGATGACCCCGGGCAGCCAGAGCGCCATACCCGGGAACACGTAGAGGAGCACGACCGCGACGGCCTGGATCGCCATGTACGGATACATCCCGTGGAAGATCATCGAGAGCGTGACGCCCTTCGGAGCCACGTTCTTGAGGTAGTAGGCGGACATCGCGACGGGCGGCGACAGGAAGGCGCTCTGCATGTTCACCGCGGCCAGCACGCCGAACCACACGAGGTCGATGTCGTACGTGACGAGCAGCGGGAGGAAGAGCGGCATGAAGATCAGGGTGATCTCGGTCCACTCGAGCGGCCAGCCCAGGAGGAAGATGAGGATCTGCACGAGGATCACGAAGCCCAGGTCGTTGAGGCCGAGACCGATCATGAAGTCCGCAATGAGCGTCGCGCCGCCGAGCCGCGCGAACACGCCGGCGAACAGGCTCGATCCGAGCAGCAGCCATCCCACCACCGCCGACGCGCGGATCGTCAGGTACGCGGTCTCGCGCAGCATCGACACGTTGAGGCGCCGGTGCGCCGCCGCGAGGAGCAGCCCGCCGACCGCACCCATCGAGGCACCCTCGGTCGGGGTCGCGATCCCGAGGAAGATCACCCCGAGCACGGAGAGGATGAGGACGACGATCGGCACGAGCCCCGTCGCGACCATCAGGAGGATCCGGGGAAGCGGGACGTTCCGCTCCTCCTTCGGCATCGGCGGGCCGAGCTTCGGGTCCCTCCAGACACGCGCGACGATGTAGACGAAGTACAGGAAGGCGAGCAGGAAGCCGGGAATGAACGCCGCGGCATAGAGCCGCGGCACGGACACGCCGGCGACGAAGCCGTAGAGGATGAGGAGGACGCTCGGCGGTATGAGGATCCCGAGCGTCCCCGAGGCGACGATCACGCCGCTCGCGAACTCCGCGTTGTAGCCCCGCCTCATCATCGCCGGCAGCGCCAGCAGGCCGAGGAGCGTGACCGACGCGCCGACGATCCCCGTTGCGGTGGCGAAGAGCGCGCCCGTCACGAGCGTCGCGATCGCGAGCGCGCCGGGAAGTGGCCCCATGAGGAGCTGCACGCTCGTGAACAGCCGATCGAGGATCCCCGCCCGCTCCACGACGTAGCCCATGAAGAGGAAGACCGGGATCGCGATGAGCACGTCGTTGCGCATGAGGAAGAACGTCCGCTGGACGAGCAGGTCGAAGACGATGAACTGGAAGCCGAGGAAGCCGAAGGTCACGCCGAGCGCCATGAGCGTGAACGCCGTGGGGAACCCGATGAGGATGGCGGCGATGAGCAGGACCATCATCACCACCGCGAGCATTTCCGGGCTCACAGCTGAGCCTCTCTCGCGAGACGCGTCTCTGTCTCCTCGACGTCGGAGAGCCGCTGTGGCCAGATCCCGTCACGCAGCGCGAGGACGCAGCGGATCGTCTCCGCGACGCCCTGGAACAGCATCAGCAGGCCCGCGATCGGGATCACGGCCTTGAGCGGATACAGCGGCAGCTGGATGAGGCTGGTCTGCGTGCGCTCGCCCTGGCTGAACGACAGCTCGAAGAACTGGTATCCGGAGGAGACGAGGGCGATGATCCCAGGAAAGAAGAAGAGGACCATGAGCAGCAGCTCGATCGCGGCCTGGGTGCGCACCGGCCAGTTCCGGTAGAAGAAGTCGCCGCGCACGTGCTGGTTGCGCGCCAGAGCGTAGGCGCCGCCGAACATGAAGATCGCCGCGTAAAGGTAGTAGGACACGTCGTACGCCCAGCCGGTCGGCGACCTGAAGAGATAGCGGGCGACGACGTCATAGAAGGTCGTCACGACGAGGATCACGACGAGCCAGGCGCACGCCTTCCCGATGGCGGTGCTGATCCGATCGAACCACAGAAGGTGCCTCGCCACTCCCGCCCCTCCATTCCGTACTCGGTCGCTCGCACGATAGGGAGAGAGGGCCCCGGCCGTCGCCGGTGGCCCTCTCTCGCGCTCTTGTTGGTCGGACCGCTACCTGGTGAAGAACTGGTACGCGTTCTGGTCGGTGCGCGGGAGGTCCACGATGTCCCTCCACGGGACGACGCGCTGGGCCCACGCCTTCTGCGAGTCGTAGATCTTCTTGAAGTCGGCGTTCGCCGCGGAGTCCTTGTCGATGAGGGTCTTCCACGCGGCGAGCTGCGCGTCGAGGACGCTCTTGGGCGTCTTCACGAACCGCACGTTGCTCGTCCGCTGGAGGTCGAGGAAGTCGCGGCTGTGCTCGTGCGTCGCGCGGTAGTCGAAGTCGGCGGACGAGGCGAGCGTGCCGTTCTTGACGATCGACTTGAGGTCCGCCGGGAGCGCGTCGTACTTGCCCTTGTTGATGAGGACCTCGAGGAACTCGGTGGCCTGGTGGTACGAGCCCGTCATGCAGACCTTGCGAACGTCCTGGAGGCCGAGCGCCTTGTCCGACGTCGGGTTGTTGAACTCGGCCGCGTCGATGACACCGCGCTCGAGCGACGGCACGACCTCGCCGCCGGGCACCGCGATCACCGTCGCGCCCATGGACGAGTAGATGTCGATGGCCATGCCGACGGTGCGGAACTTCATTCCCTTGAAGTCGTCCGGGCCCTTGATCTCGTTGCGGAACCAGCCGAGGGGCTGCGTCGGCATCGCGCCCCAGAAGAACGACTGCACGTTGAGGCGGAGCGTCTTCTGGACGAGGTCGTCGTAGAGCTGCTGGCCGCCGCCGTAGTAGATCCACGAGATGAGCATCGCCGCGTCCATCCCGAACGAGGGACCGGTGCCGAAGAGGCTCATCGCCCGGTTCTTGCCGAACCAGTAGGCCGGGACGCCGTGGCCGACGTCGAGCGTGCCCGAGTGGACGGCGTCGAGGATGTCGAACGCGCCGACGATCGCGCCCGCGGGCTGCGTGTCGACCTTGATGCGTCCGCCCGACATCTCCTCGACGCGCTTGCCCCAGTCCACGCCCACGAGGTGGAAGAAGTCGCGGGCCGAGAAGCCCGTCTGCGCCTTGAACGTCACGGTCGGCTGCTGGGTGATCCCCGTGGTGCCGGGCGTCTGGCCCGCCGGCGTGCTGGTCGCTTGCGACGTGGGCGGGGCGTTCTGCGAGAGACACGCGGTGACGAGCGATGCGATGCCCGAAAGCGACGCGTACTTCAGAACGTCGCGGCGGTTCAGGAACCCAAGACCCACTTGCGTCCTCCCATCCCTTGTCTGGTACCTCGTGTACGCGCGGGGTCCGAGCGTGGCGGTGAGGATAGCGCCCGCCCGCCGCCCTGTGGGAAGGGGGTTCCGCCTGGCGGATCGGCC
>DASSSF010000037.1:0-5005 GCA_035708565.1 Candidatus Limnocylindria bacterium | reverse complement strand
GCCGAGGTCGCCCCGCGGCATCTCGCTCGAGGCGCCGACGGGCTTGTAGTGGTCCTCGATGGCGTCGGCGATGTCGGGCTTCAGCCCCTCGCCGCGGGCGTAGTGCGCGCCCATGATCCCCTGCAGCTCCGGGAACTCGCCGACCATGCCCGTGGTGAGGTCGGTCTTCGCGAGGCGCGAGACCTCGAGCAGGTCGGGGACGAGCGCGTCCTTCCCGAGCGCGCGCGCGAGGGCGCTCGCGACGGCGCCGATCCGGTGCGTGCGGTCGAGCTCGCTCCCGAGCTTCGCCTGGTAGGTCCGGCGGCCGAGCGCCTCGATCCGGTCGCGGAGCTTCTTCTTCCGGTCCTCCTCGAAGAAGAACCGCGCGTCGGCGAGCCGGGCGCGCAGCACGCGCTCGTAGCCGTGGCGGGCGACCTTGGGGTCCTTCACCTTCGTGCCCGCGACCGCCACGAACCGGTTCTCGAGCCGCCCCGCGCCGTCCACCACGGCGAAGTAGCGCTGATGGCTCCGCAGCTCGGAGATGACCACCTCGCGCGGCAGCTCGAGGTTCGACCGCTCGAACTCGCCGGCGATGCCGGTCGGGCTCTCGACGAGGTGGGTGACCTCGTCCACGAGCCCGGGGTTGTCGAGCGGCCTCCCGCCGGCCGCCCTCGCCGCGCGCGCGACCTCCTTCTCGACGAGCGCGCGCCGTTCGGCGGGGTCCACGACGACCGACGCCTTGCGGAGCTTCGCGACGTAGTCCTCCGGCGTACCCTTCAGCGCGATGGCCCGGGGCGCGTGGAAGCGGTGGCCGTAGGTGACCTTCCCCGACACGACCTCGCCGAAGCGGATCTTGAGCGGCCGGCCGCCGTAGAGCGCGACGAGCCACCGGACCGGGCGCGCGAAGGTGACGTCGTCGAAGCGCGACCGCATCGACTTCTTGAACCGGATCCCCGCGACGAGCCGCTCGAGGACGGCCGGGAGGACCTGCGCCGCAGGCCGGCCCTTCTCCACCTTGGTGACCGCGAGCCGCTCGCCCTTCGGCGTCTGCGTCCGCTCGAGCGCCGCGACGTCCACGCCCTGGCTCCTCGCGAAGCCGAGCGCCGCGGGCGTCGGCTTCCCCTCGGCGTCGAAGGCGTGCGCGACCGGCGGCCCGAGCGCCTGGCTCGACGCGTCCGGCTGTCGGGGAGCGACGTCGCGCGCCCAGACCGCGAGCCGCCGCGGCGTGCCGACCGCCTTCACCTCGCCGTGCGACAGGCGCGCGTCGTCGAGCGCCTTCGCGAGGTCGCGCTCGAGGTGCTCGAGCGCGGGCGGGACGAAGCCCGCGGGGATCTCCTCGGCCCCCACTTCCAGGAAGAGGTCCGCCATGGCTAGGCCGCCCTCCCTTCCCGCGCCTCGCGCGCCGCGCGCGCCGCCTCGACCGCGGCCTTCCGCTGCGCGGGCGGGAGGAGCGGGAAGCCGAGCGCCTCGCGCGAGTCGAGGTAGCCCTTCGCGCACTCGTGGGCGAGCGCGCGGACGCGGCCGATGTACGCGGCGCGCTCCGTCACGCTGATCGCGCCGCGCGCGTCGAGGTTGTTGAAGGCGTGGGAGCACTTCAGGCAGTAGTCGTACGCCGGCAGCGGCAGCTTCAGGGCGAGGAGCCGCTTGCACTCGGCCTCGTAGGTGTCGAAGAGGCCGAAGAGCATTTTCGGGTCGGAGGCGCGGAACGAGTACTCGCTCATCTCCACCTCGTTCCGGTGGAAGACCTCGCGGTACTTGACCCCCTTCACCCACTCCACGTCGAACACGTTCTCGACGTCCTGCAGGTACATCGCGATCCGCTCGAGGCCGTAGGTGAGCTCGGCCGCGACCGGCTTGATCTCGAAGCCGCCCGCCTGCTGGAAGTAGGTGTACTGGGTGATCTCCATCCCGTCGCACCAGACCTCCCAGCCGAGGCCCCAGGCGCCGAGCGTCGGGCTCTCCCAGTCGTCCTCGACGAAGCGGATGTCGTGGGCGCGCGGGTCGATGCCGATGGCGCGCAGCGAGCCGAGGTAGCGCTCCTGCACGTCGGGCGGGTTGGGCTTCAGGATCACCTGGAACTGGTGGTGCTGGTAGAGGCGGTTCGGGTTCTCGCCGAAGCGCCCGTCGGCCGGGCGGCGCGACGGCTCCACGTACGCGACGTTCCAGGGCTCGGGGCCGAGCACGCGGAGGAAGGTCGCCGGGTTCATCGTCCCGGCCCCGACCTCGAGGTCGTAGCCCTGGGCGAGGATGCAGCTCCGGCTCGCCCAGTAGGACTGGAGCTTCAAGATGAGGTCCTGGAAGTACACGCACTTCTCCTCGCGTCCGCGCGCGCCCGAGGGGCCGGACCGCCGTCCGGAAGCGGCACGGTAGGGCCGTAAGGACTCGATGTCAAACGGAGATCTCGCCCGCGCGGGGCAGGCCCGCGACCGCGCCGACGCGCGTCACGACGCGCGCGGCGACGCGGTTCGCGAAGCGGACGGCGCGCTCGAGATCGTCGCGCGCGAGCGACGCGATCGGCCCGGCGCGGGCGAGGACAGAGACGAGCCCCGCGACCCAGCCGTCCCCGGCGCCCGTCGCGTCCACCACCTCGACGCGCTCCGCCGGGACGTGCAGGACGTCGCCGCCCCGCCGGACGAGCGCCCCCTCCTCCGCCAGCGTGATGCAGGCGAGCGGGACGCCCAGCTCGTGGAGCCGCGCCGCCGCGCGCTCCGGGTCTCGCTCGCCCGTGCACAGCTCCGTCTCGTCCGCGGCGACCTTCGCGATCGCGCAGCGGGGCAGCACGTCGGCGCAGAGCCTCCGCAGCGGCGCGAGGTCGTCCCAGAGGTGGAGCCGCAGGTTCGGGTCGAACGACACGAGCACGCCCGCCTCGCGCGCGGCCGCGACCGCCGCGCGGAGCGCGTCCTGGGCGGCGGGGAGCACGTGCGCCGACGAGCCGACGTGGAGCCAGCGGGCGCGCGCGAGGAGCGCGCGGTCCACGTCCGCGGGCGCGAGGAGCTTGTCCGCGCTGAAGCGCGCGTTCGGGGAGAAGAAGGTCCGCTCGCCGCGCTCGTCCAGGGCGACGAACCACATGCCCGTCGGCCGCTCCCGGGCGAACCGGAACGCGCACTCCACGCCCTCGGCGGAGAGCTTGCGCGAGAGGAGCCGGCCGAACGGATCGTCGCCGACGACGCCGCGGAACGC
Source organism: Candidatus Limnocylindria bacterium (assembly GCA_035708565.1). Classification (GTDB taxonomy): domain Bacteria; phylum Chloroflexota; class Limnocylindria; order P2-11E; family P2-11E; genus JACDAF01. Next base: position 1,846 of record DASSSF010000037.1, on the reverse strand, counting down.
GACGCGGAGCCCGAGCCGCGCGAGCCCCGTCGCGACGTTGGCGGGCGCGCCGCCGGAGCAGACCTCGAAGCGGTCGCAGTCCTCGAGCCGGCCGCGGCGGTCCGGCAGGAGATCGACGAGCGCCTCGCCGAGGCAGAGGACGTCGAGGTCGGGGGGCGCCGAGGGCACCCGCGGATACTAACCGCCGGCGGGGCCTCGTCGGGGATCTCGTGAACTGCGCGCGCTACGTCGGCCCCGCGCCGCAGCGAGCGCGATCAGCGACAGCACGGCAGCCGCAGCATCCGCGCCGGTCGATGAGCATCCGCCGCTGGTTCGCCGAAGCGGAGGCGGTGGCGGAGGCGGTGAGGGTGGCATGCCGCTCCCTCGGATCGTCACGTCGAGCGAGGCGTCGCGCGTGGCGGCGCTTCCGGTCGCTCGCAGCATGCACATGGAGCTCGCCGTGGCGGATCCACTTGCCGTGAGCGTCAGCTGCGCGGAATCCCCTGACGAGATACTCGCCGGCAGGAATTGCGCGGAGAGGCCTCGGTCGGCGCACTCGATCACGAGGGTGAGCGGCTCGGACTCGCCGGAGAGGACGGCAGTGCGCACCGTTGCCGTGGCCGCTGCTCCGCGGTCCACGACCAGCGCGCGCGGGTCGAGCGTGACCGAGAAATCGTTTGCCGCCGCCGCGCAGTCCGAGAGCCGGAATGCGGCGATGCGGGTTCGCGGCAGGACATCCCCGGCGGCGTAGTACTGGTTCACGTACCAGAACGTGCAGTCGTCGACCGGGTCGACGGACATGCTCGTGTAGTCGCCCCAGCGGTGGCTCCCGATCTGCGAGGCGCCCCCCTCGAGGACGATCGCCTCGGGGAAGGTCATCTCGCCCAGCGGATCGTCCGTGAGCCTTCCGCTCACGCCGATGGAGGGAAACATCGAGGACGACGATACGCTGTAGCCGATGGCGAGGTCGCCGTGGCCGTTCATGGCGGCGGAGCTCGTCCAGCGGTAGCGCGCGTCGGGAGCATACGTCCCGTGCTGGTACAGAAAGGGAACGCCGCCCGAGAACCGCAGCTCGTACCAGCGGACGCCGGAGCCCTCGCCCGCGTCGGGCACCGCGCCGTGGGTGACGACGAGCGATTGGTGCGAGCCGAAGTTCCAGTACGCGAGGCGGTTCAGGAGGTAGCCCCACTGCGAGCTGAGCAACGTGTCGGTCGCGGGTTGAGGAACGCACGAGCTCGGGCCGCCGACGACGCACCCGGGATACGTCGGCGGCAGCGGGATCGAGGTCGGACCGGAGATGCGTGATCGTGACGGGTCGGCCCAGTCGACGTGGACGCTCCAGACGAGGAGCGCAGTCAGGCTCCAGGCGGGGAGCCCCGATGCCCAAGGGGCGGCCTCCTCCACCCCGACGAATACGCCGGGCGTGCCCGGAGGGGGTGGCTTCGGCCCGTCGAGGTCGGCGGGAAGCACGACGGTGGCGCTGTAGCCGTCGCGGACATCGGCAGCGCGGTGGAAGCACTGCTGCGTTGCGGGGCGCCCCTCGAGCATCGCAGCGCGGTCGAGCGCGCACAGGTCAGGACCGCCCCGGTTGCCGTCGATGAACGACAGGTAGTAGGCGTCCGGCCAGACGCCGAGCTTCGGGTAATCGAGCGTGTTCGGGTAGTGGAAGCGATACCGATGATAACCGCCGGTCGGGTCACTCGTCTTCGAGACCGCGACGCAAAGGTCGTAATTGGGACCATCTGGAATGGACGCCATGCCCGACAGGACCCAACGATCGGCAAGCGAGTCGAAGACCACCACCGGATCGTTCATCGAGTGGTTCTCGCAGGGATCGCCCATGCCCTCGAACAGCAATCGAGTGAAG
>DASSSF010000036.1:0-24623 GCA_035708565.1 Candidatus Limnocylindria bacterium | reverse complement strand
GCTGGAAGAGGAGCGGTCCCGGCTGGAGGCCGTACAGCTGGAACGCCGCGATCATCACCGCGGTCGTACCCGAGCCCGGGATCCCGAGGCCGAGCAGTGGGACGAGGTTGCCGCCGGCCGCGGCGTTGTTCGACGCCTCGGGGCCCGCGACGCCTTCGATCGCGCCCTTGCCGAACTCCTCCGGGTGCTTCGAGACCTTCCGCTCGACCGCATAGGACATGAAGGAGGAGACGGCCGCGCCCGCGCCCGGGAGCACGCCGATGACGAAGCCGAGTCCCGAGCCGCGCAGCCACGCCGGCCACGAGCGACGGAAGTCGTCGCGCGTCATCCGCGCCGCGCCGCGCAGCCTCTGCCGCTCCTCGGCCTCCTGCGAGCGCCACGTCGAGGCGACCCAGAGCACCTCCCCGACGGCGAAGAGGCCGATCGCGCCGAGCACGACGTCGATACCGTCCTCGAGCTCGGAGATGCCGAAGGTCATGCGGAGCACGCCGGTCTGGTTGTCGAGCCCGATCAGGCCGAGGGCGAGCCCGAGCGCGGTCGCGAACACCGCCTTCGGCACCGACGTGCCGCCGAGGCCCGCGACGGAGAGGAGCGCGAGCACCATGATCGCGAAGTACTCGGGCGGTCCGAGGCGCACCGCGTACTGGACGAGCGCGACCGCCCCGAACATCAGGCCCACCGTCGCGATCGTCCCGGCCACGAAGGAGCCGACGGCGGCTGTCGCGAGGGCCGCGCCGGCCCGTCCACGCTTCGCCATCTGGTACCCGTCGATCGCGGTGACCACCGAGGACGACTCGCCCGGCGTGTTGACGAGGATCGACGTGGTCGACCCGCCATACATGGCCCCGTAGTAGATGCCGCCGAACATGATGAAGGCGGCCACCGGATCGAGGCCGAACGTGAGCGGCAGCAGCAGCGAGATCGTGAGCGCCGGCCCGATGCCCGGGAGCACGCCGATCGCGGTCCCGAGGACGACGCCGGCGAACGCGTACAGCAGGTTGATCGGGGTGAGCGCCGTCGCGAATCCTCCCAGCAGCCCGCCGACGACGTCCATCAGAACGCCAGCAGGCCCCTCGGCAGGTCGACGGTGAGGAGCTGCGTGAACACGACATAGAGGCCGAGCACGAAGGCGATGCTCACGACGAGATCCCGTACGAGCGCCCTGCTCCCGAGGATGCGTGCCACCGCGAGCACGAACGCGATGCTCGTGACGATGAACCCGATCGGGACGAAGGCGACGAAGTAGACCGCGGTCGCGGCGGTGGCGAGCGCGAACGGCCGCGCGTCGAACGGCTCGAGCGCCGGCGGGTCGGATCGCAGCGCGCCGGCCGCGATCCACACGCCTGAAAGCACGATCACGACACCGAAGATCGTCGGAAGCGCCGCCGGCCCGACGACCCCGAACCCGGGGTCCGGGGTCGTCTGAGCGGCGGCGATCACGACGAGGCCGAGCAGCGCGGCCGCGACGCCTCCGAACACGTCGGGGTGTCGCGGCATGCGCTACTCCTGGCGCAGCGGAGCTGCGCCGGGCAGTGGGTCCCGGGTCGAGGTCACTTGACCAGCCCGAGGGCGGTCAGCGTCGCGGTAAGGGTCTGCGTCTCGGTGGCGACGTAGGTGATGAGGTTGTCGGTCGTGAAGTTGTCGAACCAGAGGTTCTTCTCGATCGCGTCCTTCCAGGTCTTGCTCTCGTAGAGCTTCTTCGCGATCGCCTTCAGGGCGGCGACGTCGGCGTCCTTCGTGCCGGGCGGCGCGGCCCACAGCCGCCAGTTGACGACCGTGATGTTGGTGCCCTGCTCCTTCATCGTCGGGATGTTCGAGCCCTTGAGCTTGGCGTCGCTCGAGACCGCGATCGCCTTCATCTGCTTGCTGTCGATCTGGCCCTTGAATTCGCTGAAGCTCGAGATCCCGAGCTGCACCTGGTTGCCGATGATCGCCGCCGCGGCCTCGCCGCCGCCGGCGAACGGCACGTACGCCAGATCCTTCACGTCCCTGCCGGCCTCCTTCACGAGCAGCGCCGCGAGCTCGTGGTCGATGCCGCCGGCCGAGCCACCGGCGATCTTCACCGCCTTCGCGTCCTTCTTGAGCGCGTCCATGACGTCCTTGAGCGAGTTGAACGGTGAGCTTGCCGGCGCGACGATGATCTCCGCCTCGCCCATGAGACGCGCGATCGGGATGAGCTGAGAGACCTTCGCCTCCGTCTTTCCGGTGATCTGCGAGCCGACCGTCACCCGTCCCACGACGATCGTCCTGTACGGGTCGCCGGCGCTGTTCTTGATGAGGTCAGCCATGCCGACCGTCCCGCCCGCCCCGGGCTTGTTCGAGACGGTCACGTTCACGGAGACGATCTTGTCGTCGGTGAGCGCCTTCTGGATCGTCCTCGCGGTCAGATCGAAGCCGCCGCCGGGGTTCGCGGGCGCCATCAGGTCGATCGGCTTCGTCGGGTAGTCGGAAGCGGGCCTCGCGGCGTCCGGCGAGCCCGCGCCCGTGGCGGGCGCTCCCGTCCCGCCGCCGCCACAGGCGGCGATGAGCAGCAGCGTCGTCGCGGCGACGGCGATCGATCGTGTGGGCATCTTCATGGGGTGACCTCCAAGGTCCTTCACGCGTATCCGATGGACCTCAATGTAGTCAACGGCGGATGAGCTGGGCGCGCGCTCCTTCTCGGATCCCGGCGAGCGAGCCGGCGTTCACTTCGAGCGCCCAGCGATAGCGCGAGCCGGGCGAGTACGCCGGGCACGGGCCGGAGGCGCAGGGGACCATGTCCAGGATCCGCGCGACGGTACCGTCCGACGAGACGAAGGCGATCTGCAGCGGGATGAGCACTCCCTGCATGTGGAAGGCGGCGTCGGTGTCCTCATCCCACACGAACGCCATCCCCGCGCCGGGCGCGAGCGACGCACGCCCGATCAGGCCCCGGGCGCGTGTAGCGTCGGTGTCCACGATCTCGACCGCGAAGACGCGGTCCCCGATCTCGGCGCGAGGGACCGGGAGCGCCGGCGCGCACGCGCCGACGAGGAGGATCGCGCACGCAAGGGACGCGGCGAAGGAGCGGGGATGGGGAAGCTGATCTACGCGATGAACGTGTCGCTCGACGGGTACGTCGAGACGCCCGATCACAGGGTCGACTGGGGGATCGTCGACGAGGAGCTCCATACCTGGTTCAGCGACCGCGCGCGGGCGCTCGATGCGTCGCTCTATGGCCGGCGGCTGTACGAAGTGATGAGCGCATATTGGCCCACCGCGGAGTCCGATCCATCGGCGACGCCCGCGATGCTCGAGTTCGCCCGGATCTGGAACCAGATGCCGAAGATCGTGTTCTCCACCACCCTCCGCGCCGTCCAGTGGAACAGCCGGCTCGTGAGCGGCGACGTCGCGGACGAGCTCTCCCGCGTGCGGGCCGAGTTCCCCGGCGACCTCGAGGTCGGCGGGCCGACGCTCGCGGCGGCGTTCATCCGGCGGGGCCTGGTGGATGAGTACCAGCTGCTCGTCCACCCGGTCATCCTCGGCGCCGGGACGCCCTTCTTCCCCCGGCTCGACAGGCCGATCCCGCTCGAGCTGTTCGAGACACGGAGGTTCGTCTCAGGGGTGACCTATCTCGGGTATGCGGTCCGGTAACGTCGCGCGGTCTCTAGGGACGTCGGCGTCGGAGCCGACGCTCGAGCGGGTGCGGCGAGAATGGCACCGATGATCTGCCCGGGGCGGCCGGCCATCGAGCGGATCCCCGCGCTCCGTCAGGAGCTCGCGCGGGCGGTCACGCCGACATCACGATGAGCGGCGAGACCATCGCCTGTGGGGACTGCGGCAGCGCGAATCCCGTCGGCGCGCGCTTCTGCGCCGCGTGCGGCACGTCCCTCGCCCGCGGCGAGAGCGACGTCCGCAAGACCGTCACGATCCTCTTCTGCGACATGGTCGGGTCCACGGCGATCGGCGAGCGGAGCGATCCCGAGGTGCTGCGCGACCTCATGCGGCGCTATCACGCGACGCTGCGAGCGGTCCTCGAGCGGCACGGGGGCGCGGTCGAGAAATTCGTGGGGGACGCGGCGATGGCCGTGTTCGGCATCCCGAGGACCCACGAGGACGACCCCCTCCGCGCGGTACGGGCGGCGGTGGAGATGCGGGACGCCGTCCGTCCCGTCGAAGTGCGCATCGGCGTGAACACGGGCGAGGTCGTGACAGGGCGGGGCGAAACGCTCGTGACGGGCGACGCCGTGAACGTCGCCGCGCGCCTCGAGCAAGCAGCGCGGGGCGGCGAGATCCTCATCGGCCCCACGACCGAGGTGCTCGTGCGCGGCGCGGTGCGCACCGAGCCGGTGGAGCCGCTGACGCTCAAGGGCAAGGCCGAGCCCGTGCCCGCCTTCTCGGTGCAGGGGCTCGTCACCGGTGCGGAGGCGATCCCGCGCGGCGACGCGACACCGTTCGTCGGCCGCGCGGCGGAGCTCGCCGAGCTCGAGCGCGCGTTCGCCGCGGCGGTCGCGCGGCGCGTACCACAGCTCGTGACGGTGGTGGGTCCGCCGGGGATCGGGAAGTCCCGGCTCACGCGCGAGCTCCTCGGTCGCTCGGGTGCACGCGTTCTCATCGGCCGCTGCCTCTCGTACGGAGAGGGCATCACGTTCCGGCCCCTCGCCGAGATCGCGCGGCAGATCGGCGACGTGCGCGCCGCACTTGGCACGGGGGACGACGCCGACCTCGCGGCCGCGCGTATCGACGCCGCGCTGGGCGTCCCCGGCGCCGCCGCATCGCCCGAGGAGATCGCCTGGGGCGCGCGCCGCGTGTTCGAGGCCCTCGCGCGGAGCGGCCCGCTCGTGGTGGTGTTCGACGACATCCACTGGGCCGAGCCCGAGCTGCTCGACCTCATCGAGTACGTCGCGGCCTTCGCCCAGGACGTGCCGCTGGTCCTCATGTGCACCGCGCGGCCCGAGCTCTTCGAGGGTCGTCCCGGCTGGGCGACGCCGAGGCCCGACACGCTCGTGCTGACGCTCGAGCCGCTCGGCGGCGGCGACACGGTGCGTCTCGTGGACCAGCTGGGCGACATCCCGGCCGAGCGCAGGCGCCGTATCGTCGAGGCGGCGGAAGGGAACCCGCTGTTCGTCGAGCAGCTCGTGGCGATGCTGAGCGAGCGCGGGAGCGAGGGGTTCGCGATCCCTCCGACGCTCCAGGCGCTCCTCGCGACGCGGATCGACGGGCTCGCCGCGCAGGAGCGCGCGGTCCTCGAGCGCGGGTCGGTCGAGGGGCGGGTGTTCCATCGCGGCGGTGTCGTCCAGCTGCTGCCCGAGCCGCAGCGCGCCGGGGCCGGCGCGCAGCTCCTCGCGCTGGTCCGCAAGTCGCTCATCCGGCCCGACCGCACGATGCTGCCCGGCGACGACGGCTTCCGCTTCGGCCACGTGCTCATCCGGGACGCGGCGTACGAGGCGATGCCCAAGCGGCAGCGTGCCGCGCTGCACGAGCGCTTCGCCGACTGGCTCGCCACGCGGCTCGGCGAGCTCGCGCCGGTCGAGATCGTGGGCTACCACCTCGAGCAGGCGTACGGGTACGGCGTCGAGATCGGCTCACCGGACCCCGCGCTCGGAGCGCGCGCGGCGGAACGGCTCGGTGCCGCCGCCCGCGGAGCGCGCGAGCGCATGGACGTGGGCGCTGCCTCCAACCTCTTCGGACGCGCTGCGGCGCTCGTGCCCGACGGCCACCCGCTCCGGCCGGCGCTGCTGCTCGGCCACGGCGAGGCGCTGGTCGAGCACGGGGCGCTGAACGAGGGACGAGGAGCGCTCGCGCGCGCCGCCGCACTCGCGCGCAGCGCGAGCGACGCCCGCGTCGAGTGGCTCGCGCGCCTCGAGCTCGCGGCGCTCCGCCTCTCTGAGAGCCCCGAGGGCGCGGCCGACGTCGCGCTCGACGAGGCGCGGTCGGCGATCGGCTCCGCGGGCCTGACGGGCGACGACCTCGTTCTCGCGCGCGCGTGGTTCCTCATCGCCGATGCGGCGCTGCTGCGAAGCGACCTTGCCGAGATGAGCCGCGCCGTGGATCGGGCACTGGAGCACGCGCGTCGCGCGGGGGACCGCGCGCTCGAGATCCAGATCGTCACGCACTCCGCGCCGCCGATCCTCTTCGGCGACACGTCGGTGGACGACGGGATGCGCTATCTCGACGGGGTCCTCGGGCGGCTCGGCGACGTCCCCGCGGTCCGCAACTTCGGGCTGCACGTCCGCACGCATCTGCTCGCGCGGCGCGGCGAGTTCGACCAGGCACGCGCCCGGATCTCGGCGTGGCGCGGGCACATGCGCGAGCTCGGGCGCCTGAAGGCGTACGCGACGTCCGCAGCGTGCGTGTGGGACGTGCTCTCGCTCGCGGAGGACTGGCCAGCTGCCGAGACGGCCCTGCGCGAGTCGTACGAGATCCTCGAGCGGATGGGTGACAACGCGACGTTCTCGACCATCGCGGCCTTCCTCGCCCGCGCGTGCTACGAGCAGGGACGGCTCGACGAGGCGGACCGCTACGCCGCGGTCAGCGCGGACCGCGGCTCGAGCGACGACACGGTGAACGAAGCGGCCTGGCGGACCGTGCGCGCGCGCCTGCTTGCGGCGCGTGGCGACCGGGAGGCGGCGGCGGCGATGGCGCGGACCGCGATCGAGAACGCCGACCGCAGCGGCCAGATCGACACGAGCGCCGCGGCGCGGCTCGATCTCGCGGAGATCCTCGGGCCTGATCCCGAGGCAGCGCGGGCCGTCGACGAGGCGCTGGCGCGCTACGAGCGCAAGGGGAACCTGGTGGGCGTCGCGCGCGCGACGGCCGCCCGCGGGCGCGTGTGAGCAGCGGGCCGCCACCGCCGCTCGCGGTGAAAGCCTCGACGTGCGGTCACGACCCGAGGCTCAGCCCGGGGGGCTGAAGGTGAGGAGCGTGCCCCGCCAGAAGAAGCCGCCCGTGGTCTTGCCCAGCACGAGATCGACGTCGTATGACCGCGGCCCGGGCGTCGGTGGCGTCGCGAGCTCCCCGGCCGGGACCGCGTTCCAGCGAGAGCGCACGGTGGTGCCGCGAAAGCCTTCCTCGGTCCGGATAGCGCTCGTGTCCACCGTGACCGTGAGCCCGGCCGCGAACTGCGCGCGCAGGTGGGAGATGTACCGCTCGCGGCTGAGGCTGCTCGCCCCTGCGCTCTGCGCCCCGACGTTCACGCACGGCCCGAGGAGGCGTTCGAGCGCCGCGACATCCTTCGCCTCGAGGGCCGTCTTGAGCATTCGCGCGAGCGCCTCGGGTGTCGGCGCGGCGGCGGGGATCGGCGTGGGATCCGGCAGCGCCTGCCGCTCCGTCACGCTCAGCAAGCGGAACGACCGCACGATCCCGGTCATGGCCGCCGTGGGCTCGGGCGCCGGCTCGAACCGGGCCGTGACGTAATGGACGACGTACATGCGGTCGGCCTCACCGAGCATGTAGCCGTAGACCGGACCTCCGGCGTCGCCGAACTCGGCGGCCGGCCGGCCGGCGAACGTCGTGCTGCGCAGACCGGACCCGAAGAGGGCGCCCTCGCCGACGGGGTTGCGGCCCGACGTGAACTCCATCGGCGAGAGGCCGCGCGGGTTGTCCCGGACCTGCACGACGACGCGATGCTCGGGGAACCCGACGTGACCCAGGAACTCCGTCGTCGCGTCGACGCTCGTGAACTGCTCGATCGTGGTCGTCTCGCCCGTGACCCCGTCCTCGACGGGGTCGAAGTTCCCGCAGATCGCCTTGCGCCATGGCGGCGGGAGCTCGAGCGCGAAACCGAGCTTCTTGCTCATGTGCACGCTCCGTGGCGAGGGTGACGGGGATGCGGCCACTGTCGGCGAGGACGTCTCGGACGGGCGCGGCGACGACGTCGCGGTCGGCGGCGGCGAAGGCGACGCGACGTCGCCAGACGGCCTCAGGAGCAGCACCGCCGCGAGCACGGCGAGGACGACGAACGTGACGGCGAGCGCGATGCGCGCGCTACGCATGCCTCGACCCTATACCCCGTCGACCCAACGACCACCTGCATGCCGCGTGTGTAGCCCGGCGCCGGGACGAGCCGGAGCCCGGGAAGCAGCCAAGCTCGCCGTCGACCGGCACGTACCGCGCGCCGGGCGCCTCGACCCTTTCGCGGAGCGTGTGGTCGCCGCCGCTGCGCGCGTCGTCGAGCCATCGACGCTGGACGTAGATCGACAAGGGCCCGCGCTCAGATGGAGCAGCTGGCCCGGATGCCATCACCCTTTCGCTGATGAGCCCACGCCCTCGCGCGACGCCTCCCGCTCCCGGCGCGTGATCCACGCGGCCACCTCCGCCCGCCGCGCCGCGCCGATCTTGGCAAGGATGTGCTCGACGTGCGAGGCGACGGTCCTCGGCGCGAGCACGAGCCGGTCGGCGATCTGACCATTCGTCAGTCCGATGGCGACGAACTGGGCCACCTCGAACTCCCTGGCGGTGAGTGGTGCCCAGCCGGCAGGGCGCGCGACACCTTTCGCGAGGTCGCGTTCCGCCTCGCGGGCGCTTCGTACGCGTCGGCGCGACCGCCAGCCTTCGAGCGCCTCAGTGAGCAGGCGACGCGCGAGAGCGCTCCGACGCTCAGCTGCGGCGATGAGTCCGCTCGCGTGCGCTACCGCCGGAAGAGTTCCCGGGATCGCACGTCGGGCGATCATCCCGCCCACATCCGCGGCCCACTCACGCGCGCCCTTCATGTCCCCACCAGCGATGAGCGCACGAGTTCCGGTCGTCAGGAACGGAAAGAGGTACGCCGCATCCCCGACGCGCTCCGACTCGGCGCGAGCCCGACGGCACAGGTGAAGGGCCTGGCCGGTGTCAGACTTCGCGAGAGCGACCTCGGCGAGTCCCCACAGCGGCGGCGACACGCGCTGGAGCTCACGCATCGTTCCGGCTGCCGCGAGCGCTTCGTCCAGCAGCGCGGTCGCCGCGGAGAGTTCGCCCCGTTCGAGGTGGATGTACCCGAGCACGTAGAGCGCCGTGATCCTCGTGGTGATCCCTTCGCGTCCGTCGGCCAGCGCGCGCTTGGCGACGCCCTCGGCCTCCTCAAGTCGCCCTGTCGCCCAGAGCACGTGGGCTAGGTGCGCCGCCATGTAGTGCCGGTGATTCCAGAGCTCGACACGCTCCGCGTACGCGATGCCTTCGCGCAGCCAGTGCTCGCCCCGCTCGTACTCGACAAGCACCGACGCGCAGGAGCCGACCATCCGGAAGGTCCGCGCCGCTTCGGCCTCGTACTGAGCCACCCGTGCGCGCTCGAGGCTCTCTTCGAACAGCGCCCAGCCGGCATCCATGCGCCCCGCGAACACGTGGACCACACCAAGGGTCGCGATGACGTTGATCTCGGTCAGCTCGTCTCCCACCGCACGCGACACGACGAGCGCTTCATCGCCGTGCCGCTCGGCTTCCTCGAGCTGGCGGTCAAGCATGTACGCCGCGGCGAGGCCGGCCAGGATGCGTGCCCGGGGCGCGCGCGCCGCTTCGCCTGCTGGATCGACGTCCGTTAGGGCATCGCGCAGAAGACGCGCACGCTTGTCGATGTCGTCGCCCTGCAGATGACGTGCGGCGACGATGGTCGGCACGAGTTCGGCGGCCTCGACGCGATCGCCGCCGACCAGCAGGAGCGCGCGCGCTTGACTCAGCACCTCGGCCGCCGCGACGTTCTCATCCGTCGCGACGAGCTCCCGGCCGTACTCGGCGAGGAGGCGGGCGCGCCGACGGTCGTTGCCGGGCGGCAGCGTTCGGAGCGCCTGCTGGTAGAGGCTCGCCGCCTCACGGTGAGACGACAGCCCGCGCGCCATCTGCGCAGCCTTGACGGCGAACCCCGATGCTTCCTCGAGGTCACCGGCCTGTTCGAGATGCCAAGCGAGTGCTCGTTCGCGTCCGTCCACACCCGACTCACGGATCGTGTCGGCGACACGGCGGTGGATCGCGATCCGCGTGCCGAGTGGCAGCGCTTCATAGAGGGCGTCGCGGATGAGAGCGTGCCGGAAGTCGAAGGCGTGCGTTCCCTGGACCGACCGCGCGAAGTGGCGGTCACGCAGCTCGTCGATGGCGTTCAGCACGCGGTCCGGGTCGAGTGTGGTCGCACGCGTGAGGAGCGGCAGCGTGAACGAGCGCCCGATGACGGCGGCCGCGTTCGCGACATCTCGAGCGTCATGCGTGAGATGCGCCGCGCGTTGTATGACAGCGTCCGCCAGCGTGTCCGGCACGCGGGCGTCGGCGATCGCGGCACTGCTCGATGCCGAGAGCAGCTCTTCGATGTAGAGCGGCACGCCGTCGGTCCGCTCGAGCAGGCGAGCGACGAGTATCGCAGGCGCGGGTAGGGAGTCGCCGATCATGACCGCGGTCATCGCGGCTACCTCGTCGCGGGTGAGGCGCGGGACAGCGATCTCGATAGCGTCCCGCCGGGCCAGGAGGTCGGCGCGCCAACGGCGCATCGGCGTAGACGGGGCTAGCTCGTCGGTGCGAAAGGTCGCCCAGATGACGAGCGGGGTCGTGCCGAGGCGCCGGGCTGCGCGCGCCAGGACGTCCAAGGTGAGGTCATCGGTCCAGTGGAGATCCTCGAGGAAGGCGACGAGCGGACCGGCCTCGCCGAGATCGAGCACCGCCGCGACGAGCCGCTCGACGATGACGCGACGCCGGCGGCCAGCTTCCATCTTTCCCACGGCCTCCTCGAGCGCCGCGCGGAAGCGCGCGGCGGCCGCAGCCCAGCCTTGCGCTTCGAGCGATCGCGCGAGGTCGAGCAGGAGGGAGCCGGGCTGTTCAGCATCTCCCGCGAACGCGTCGGCGCGGACGGCTCGCACACCTCGACGCTCGGCCGCGGCGAGGGAGGCGGTCACGAGGCGCGTCTTGCCGACACCGGCCTCGCCACTTACGAGCACGAGCGCTCCGCGGCCGGATCGGCTGGCGTCGACGGTGGCATCGAGCGCCGCGAGCTGATCTTCGCGGCCGACGAGAACAGGCGAGATCAGCGTGCGTATCGGGGCCTGCCGCATGCGAAGAGGGTACTCACCACCCCGCCACGGAAATCGGTCAGATGACGGATGTCCGAGGCGAGGGGCGGCCGGAAGATCAGCCGCATCGATCCGAAGAAGGAGCTTGACGTGGCGAAATTCATGGACGTGCACAGCGGCTTCGTCGGCGTTACGGCGAAACAGCTACAGGAAGCGCATGAGCGTGACCTCGCGATCGAGAAGGAGGAGGGCGTGCGCTTCGAGCGCGCCTGGCTCGACCCGCAGAGCGGCAAGGTGTTCTGCCTGTCGTCAGGCCCGAGCCGTGAGGCAGTGATGCGGATCCACCAGCGGGCAGGTCACCCGACTGCGGAGGTGTACGAGATCCCGATCGAGGTCGCGTGAGGACGCCGCGGAGTCGAGGCGACGCGCGTCGCGCAGGACATCCCGACCGCGTGGCGGCGGCCTCGCCCGAGCAGCGGCGCCGGATCGTGCGGTCGGTGTTCGGGATCATCCGGATCCGCGAGGGGCGGATCGTCAGCGTGCGACCGCGAGCGCGGACCGCTCCGTCGCTCGCGGTCGCCTGTTCGAAAAATGCGGTCCCGACCGGATTCGAACCGGCGATCTCGTCCTTGACAGGGACGTATGCTAGGCCGCTGCACCACGGGACCGTACGCGCGAGAGGACCTCGCACGTCGATAGTAGCGAGGAAAGAAAGAGGCGGCGAGTGCGCTTCCTTTCACTCGCCGCCCCGCCGGTGTGGCCTAGCTCAGGACCCGCCCGCTAGCTACGCGACGGCCGCACGCCGCATCTGTCTCGTCACCTCTGTCGCGAGCCTGCTTGCCCGCGCGGTGCCGACCAGCGTGAGATCGAGGCCGGCGTCGCGGAGCTCCTCGTACCCGAGCCCCTTGAACAGCCGGTTCCCCGCGACGAAGCACATCTCGTCGTAGAGGAGCGGCCACTCGACCGCGCGCCTCCTGAAGCAGAACGCTATGAAGTCCACGGCCAACTGGCCGATCCCCTCCTCCGGCATCCGAGGCGGCCTCCCATCACCACAGGCGAACGCGGCGCATCATCGGCGCGCGGTCGCGCGCATACAAGGCGATCCGTCCACAACTTCATCGACAGATCCGTCCACGATCGCGGTGCCGCGATCCCACAGCGCGTCCACGATCGTGGTCTCGATGCGCGACGCGCGTCGCGTCCCGCATCCGCCAGCGCTCGCGTGCTAGGTGCGCGGCCGGTGGTCGCCGAGGCGGCGGCGGTGGCGCGCTTCCGTCGCGCTCGCCCGGTCGACGGCTCCCTCGCCGAACCGCTCGCGCACGGCGTCCATGGCCGCGTCGAGGCGCGCCCGGCGCGCCGCGTCGAAGAGGCCGAGCTGCTGCACGCCCGAGAGGCCAGACAGGGAGACACCGACGAGCCGCACGCGGCTCACCTGCCCGGACGCGCGGTCGCTCGCGAGCGCGTCGCGAAGGAGCGACCGCGCGGCCTCGAAGATCCCGAGGTCCGTGTCGGTCGCCTCCGCGAGCGTCCGCTGCCGCGTGCGCGTCTCGAACGGCGCGACGCGGAGCTTGAGCGTGACCGTCCTCCCGCGGAGGCCCGCGTCCCGCGCGCGCCTGCCGACGCCTTCGGCGAGGCGCAGGAGCGTGTTCTCGACGGTCGCGCGGTCGAGCGTGTCGCGGTCGAACGTGTGCTCGTGCCCGATCGACTTCGCCTCGTAGCGGGGCACCACCTCGCCGTCGTCGATGCCGCGCGCGCGCTCCCAGATCGCCGTGCCGTGCGCGCCGAAGCGCGCCTCGAGCGCGTGCGGGTCGAGCGCCGCGAGGTCGCCGATGGTGCGGGCGCCGAAGAGCGCGAGCTCCTCGCGCGTCCGGGGACCGACTCCCCAGAGGCGGCCGATCTCGAGCGGCGCGAGGAACGCCGCCTCTCCGCCGGCCGGAACGACGACGAGCCCGTCCGGCTTGCCGAGATCGCTCCCGATCTTCGCGCACAGCTTGTTCGTCGCCACGCCGACCGACAGCACGAGGCCCACGTGCTCGCGCACCGCGACCTTGAGGTCGCGCGCCATCGTCACGGCTCCGCCGAAGAGGTGCTGCGTCGCGGTCACGTCGAGGAAGGCCTCGTCGAGCGAGATCGGCTCGACGAGCGGTGTGCGCTCCGCGAAGAGGTCCATGACCGCGTCGCTCGCGGCCTCGTACTTCTCCGGGTCGCCCGGGACGAAGATGCCGTCGGGGCAGAGGCGACCGGCCTCGCGGAGGGGCATCGCCGAGCGGACCCCGAACCGCCGCGCCTCGTACGACGCCGCGCTCACGACGCCCCGCTCGTTCGGGCCGCCGCCGACGATCACCGGCTTGCCGCGGTACTCGGGGTGGTCGCGCTGCTCGACGCTCGCGTAGAACGCGTCGAGGTCGCAGTGGAGGATCGCCCGCGCCGTCACGGCTCGATCGCCCTTGCCGTCACGGCCTGATGCCGAGGTTGTAGGCCGCCACGTCGCCGAAGCGGACGCCGCTCGCCTTCGCATCCGGATGGACGAACCGCGCGAGCCGCTCGCCCTCCTCCGCGATCGCGGTGCGGTCGGCCTTCGAGAGCCGTCCGAGCGGGTCGACGCGCACGACGGCCGTGCCGCTCACGACCCGCGCGTCCCAGCGCGCCGCCACGGTGCCATCGACGAGCACGGTCGGGCTCACGTCGCCGTTCACGGCGATGACCGCCCTCCGGTATCGCTCGGGGAGGACGCGCACGCGCTCGGCGGGCGCGTACGCGAGGAGGAGCTGGTCCCACTTCGGGAGGAAGCGCACCGGCGCCTCCGCGTCCGCGCCGGGACGCGGCGCGCGCCGCAGATCATGGAGCACGCGGCCCTTGTCGTCGCGGAGCTCGACGAGCTCCGCCGCGAGGTCCTCGACCGCCTGCCGCAGCGGCCCGGCGACGCGGATGCCGCCCCACGACCCGACGTCGGCGAGCGAGGCCGGACCGAAGGCGGCGAGGTAGCGGCGGACGATGGCCGCGTACGCCTCGCGCTCCGGCGGGAGCGCATGGGCACCGATCCACTTCTCCGCGGCGATGAGGCCCGCGCTCCGGAAGGAGCCCCAGCGCGCGCTCCGCGCGGGGTGCACGAGCCCGCCGGCCGCGAGCAGCACCGGCCTCGCGCCGTACTTGTGCTTCGTCCAGTCGACCCGCGTGATCTTCTCCACGTGCTCCGTGAGCTCCGCTCGTGTGCGCGGCTCCGCCGCGTACGCGAGCAGCCGCGGGCGGATCCGCGCGAGGTCGACCCCGGCGCGCTCGAGGTATGAGCGCCAGAGCGCCTCGCGCGCGCGTGTGATGAGCGCGGCGTACATCGGGTACTCGCGCCGCGTGACGAGGTGGAGCGTGCCGCGCATGAGCGTCGCCTTCAGCACGTCGCGCGTCTCGAGCGCGCTCTCGAGGTCGGCGATGCGGAAGCGCGAGAGGCGCGCCCAGAGGGCGAGGTACGGCGACGGCGACCACTGCGCCTGGAGCGGCGTGAGGCGCTCGACGGCGTCGGTCACGTCGAGGCGCGCGCGGCGAAGCAGCAGCTGGCGTGCGAGCGTGGCGCGGTTCAGCTCACGGAGCGAGAGGACGCGTGGACCGCCGGACGCTCGGGCGGGCACGGGGCGGAGCCTAGGCGATCAGGTCAGCCGGCGGATGACCCCGATGCACTTGCCCTGGATCTTCACCGAGTCGCCGCGCGCGTAGATCGGCGACATCGACGCGTTCGCGGGCTGAAGGCGGATCCGGTCGCGCTCCTTGAAGTACCGCTTGAGCGTCGCGGTGCCGTCCTCGAGGAGCGCGACGACGATGTCGCCGTCGCGCGCGACGCTCGTGGGCTGTACGACGACGTAGTCGCCGTTCTGGATGTGGTCCTCGATCATCGACTCGCCCCGGACCCGGAGGACGAACGAGTCCTGCTTGGCCTCGAGCTCCGGCGGGACGACCATCGTCTCGGTCTGGTCCTGGTACGCGTACACGCCGCCACCGGCGGAGACCTCGCCGTAGAGCGGAGCCTGGACCAGGCCCTTCACGGTCGCCGCGAGTCCGGGGACCGTGAGGGCGCGCGACCGCGTCGCCGCCTTCTGGAGCCTTCCGGCCTCCTCGAGCTTGGTGAGGTGGTGGTGCACGGCGGACGTGGAGGCGAGGCCGACGGCCTCGGCGATCTCGCGGACGCTCGGCGGATACCCGTGCTCCGCCGCGTACGAGCGCACGAAGGCGAGGATTCGGTCTGCTCGCTGCTGGTCCTGCTTGGTCACTGCCGGGGACGGTACCAGAACGCATGTTCGGTCGTCAAGGGGCGGCGCGGGGCGCTCCTATCCTCGGCCCGGTGCCCCCCGAGCTCGCCGACCTCCGTGCGACGGCCGTCGTCTATCTCGTCCGGACGCTCTGGGCGCTCCTCGTGGTGGGCGTCACGTTCCTCCTCGCCCGGCTCGTCCGCCGCGGCACGATGCGGACGCTGACGCGGCACCGCGCCCACGCGAACGCGACGATCCTCATCGGGAACATCGCGCAGGTCGTCGTGCTCGTCGTCGGGCTCCTCGTGGTGCTCGCCATCTACACCGAGGGGGCGTTCGGCTGGGTCCTGACGTCGTTCAGCGTCATCGGGATCGTCCTCGGGCTCTCGCTCCAGGACATCCTCAAGAACTTCTTCGCGGGCCTCTGGGTGCTCGTCGAGCGGCCCTTCCGGATCGGCGACACCATCGAGGTCGACGGCCACCGCGGCGAGATCGTCGAGATCTCGTTCCGCACGACGCAGCTCCGCACCGCGGACGGCCGCGAGGTGATCGTGCCGAACGCCACGCTCATGACCAACGCCGTCGTCAACCTCTCGCGGTACCCGCTGCGACGCGTGGCGATCCAGCTGACCGTGCCCGCGGACGACGCGGACCGCGTGGATCCGGCGGCCGTGCGCGAGGCGCTCGTGACCGCCGGCGCCTCGGCGGAGCCCGCCCCGGCGGTCGAGCTCCGCGGCGTGACCGAGGGACGCGCCCGCTTCCAGGTCTCCTTCTGGGCGCGCGACCGCGACGCGGCGCTGCCGAGCGCCCTCAGCGCGATCCGGGCACGGTTCCCGCAAGGGGAGGTGCTCGGTGCCTAGGCTGCGCGCCCCGCGCGACATGGGCGAGGCGATCGACGCCGCGCGGAAGCTGCCGACGTACGCGCGGCTCGTGTGGGGGCTCGCGCGCGATCCGCGCGTGTCGATCGGAGGCAAGGCGATCCTCGCGGGGGTCGTCGGCTACCTCGTGCTGCCGATCGACGTCGTCCCCGACTTCCTCCCGGTCGTCGGGCAGCTCGACGACCTCGCCGTCCTCCTCCTCGGCGTCGACCTGTTCATCCGCTCGGCGCCGGACGAGGTCGTGAAGGAGCACCTCGCGCGGATCGATCGCGGGACCGACGACCTCGCGCGCGACGCGGAGCAGGTGAAGGGGCTCCTCGGCGACCGGTATGCGAGACTCCGTGACGACATCGGGGGCATCCTCGAGAAGCGATCGAAGCGCTTCCGCGGCGGCGACGAGGCGGCCGCCGAGCTCGAGCGCTGGCACAAGCAAAAGGGGGGCGGCTGATGCGGGACGACAACGGCTCCGGCTTCTTCGGCGTCATCGAAGGCTTCCTCGCGCTCATCGGTCTGGTCACGCTCCTCGGCGTGCTCGCGGTGGCGGCGTCCGTTGTGGCGTGGGAGATGGAGCTCCGCAAGAGCGAGGAAGAGGCCTCGCTGCCCGAGCCGACCCAGATCCCGACCGCGTAGCGAGCGCGACCCCGTGCGCGTCGTCCTCAAGCAGGAGGTCCGCGGGCTCGGCCGCCCGGGCGAGGTGAAGGACGTGGCGGACGGCTACGCGCAGAACTTCCTCCTGCCGCGCGGCCTCGCCGTCGAGGCGACCGCCGGCGAGATCAAGCGCGTCGCGCAGGAGAAGGCGACCGCCAAGGCGAAGAAGGACCGCGCCCACGCGGACGCGGAGGCGCTCGCGGGCCGCATCGCCGGCACGACGCTGCGCTTCACGCTCAAGGCCGGCAAGGACGGCAAGGCCTTCGGCTCCGTCACGAGCAAGGAGATCGCCGAGTCGCTCTCGCGCGCGCTCGGGACGGACGTCGAACGCACGAAGGTCCACCTCGACGAGCCGCTGCGTTCGCTCGGGCGACACGAGGTCGAGGTCCGGCTGCTGAGCGACGTTCGCGCGAAGCTGCCCGTCGAGATAGAGCCCGCTCGCTAGCGCAGCACCGGCACGTCCTTTGCTTTCGCGACGGGCATGGCGTCGCAGCTCGACATCCTGCATCGCGGTCGTGGCGACACCGCCGTCCTGCTCTTCCACGGCCTGCTCGGGATCCCCGCGGAGCTGCGCGCGCTCGCGAACGCGCTCGCCGGCGACGGCCACACCGTGTACGCGCCGCTCCTCCCCGGTCGCGGCACTCGCGCCGAGGACATGTACGGCCTCTCCTGGGAGGACTGGATGGCCGCGGCGCTCGAGGCGTACGACGAGCTTGCCCGCGACCACCGCTACGTCGTCGTCGGCGGGCAGTCCGCCGGCGGGACCATGGCGCTCGACGTCGCGCTCCGGCGCGACCCCGCTGCGCTCCTCCTCTACGCGACCGCGCTCGGGATCGGCCCGCGCGGCGCGTATCTCGCGCCGCTCGTGTGGCGCTTCATCCGCTGCTGGCCCGCGCCGCCGAGCGACCTCGTCGACAGCGAGGGCGAGTGCGTCACCTACGACCCGGCGCCGGTGCGGCCGGTCAGCGAGCTCATCTGGGCGATCCGCCGGATCCGCCCGCGTCTCCGCGAGATCGACGCTCCGGCGCTCATCGCCCACGCGGTGAGCGACAAGTTCGTGCCGCTGCGCTGCGCGCAGGAGCTGGCCACCGCCCTGCGCGGACACGTCGAGACGCTCTTCCTCAGCGACACCGGCCACGCGATCACGGCGGACGCGAAGCGCCACGAGGTCGTCGCGGCGAGCCGCCGTTTCCTCGGGCAGTGCTTCCAGCAGGCGGAGCTGCGCTCGGCCTAGCCGCTCAGTCCGTCGCGAGCTCCTCGGGTTCGGAGAAGCGCACCGGCAGCGACGTGAGCTCGCGCCACTCCTCGGGCGTGAGGATCGCGCACGACGCGTGCTCGTCGCCGTCGATCTCCAGCATCACGGCGCCGAGCATCTCCGTGACGCGCACGGCCACGCCCCGATGCGGGTGCTCCTCGTTCTGCGGGTCCTCGGTCGGCCAGATCGCCCACGCGCGCTCGATGTCGAGGTCGCTCATGCGTGTCCTCCGAGGTCAGACGTCGACCTTGGTCTCGCCGAGGTCGCGGAAGCGCGTCAGCTCGCTCTCGAAGAGGAGGTCCATGTCCGCGGTCGGCCCGTTGCGGTGCTTCGCGAGCTTGAGCCGGACGACGCGGTCGCGCCGGTCTTGGACGTCCTTCTGCCAGAGGAACATCACGAGGTCGGCGTCCGCCTCGAGCGCGCCGCTGTCGCGAAGATCGGAGAGCGTCGGCTCCGTGCCGCGCGTCTCTATCTGCCGCGAGAGCTGCGACAGCGCGACGACCGGTACCTGGAGCTCGCGGGCGACGGCCTTGAGCGATCGCGAGATGTGCGCGACCTCCTGGACGCGGTTCTCCTCCTCGTTCGCGCCCTCGATGAGTTGGAGGTAGTCGACGACGAGGAGGTCGAGCCCGCGCTCGGCCTGGAGCCGCCGCGACTTGGCGAGGATGTCGGTCACCGTGAGCCGCGTCGACTCCTCGATGTAGATCGGCGCCTGCTGCAGCTGGCTCGACGCGTAGGAGATCTGCTTCAGCTCGTCCATCGAGAGGCGGCCGCGGCGGATGCGGTTGCCGTCGATCTCCGCGGTCATCGAGATGAGCCGCTGCACGACCTGCTGCTCGCTCATCTCCATCGAGAAGACCGCGCACGTCTTGCCGTGGCGGAGCGCCGCGTTCTCCACGAAGCAGAGCGCGAGGCTCGTCTTGCCGAGCCCCGGGCGTCCGGCGACCAGGATGAGGTCGGACGGCTGGAGTCCGCCGGTCTTCTGGTCGAGCGTGGCGAGGCCGGTCGGCACGCCGAGCCGCTCGTCCCGCTCGCGGAGCGCGGCGAGGTGGTCGATGTACGCCCGAAGCGCCCGCTCGAGCGGGACGATGTCGCGGTGGAGCCCCGTCTCGCTCACGGCGAAGAGGATCTGCTGCGCCTCGCGCACCGCTTCCTCGGGGACCTCGCGCGTGAGCGCGATGCGCGCGATCTCATTCGCGGCGCGGATGAGGCGGCGGAGCGTCCCCGTGCGCTCGACGATCGTCGCGTACGTGCCGGCGTGCGTGACGGCGGGCACGCGCTGCATGAGGCCGACGAGGAACTGGGGGCCGCCCACGGCCTCGAGGTCTCCCTCGCGGGCGAGCTCCTCGTGCACCGCCTGGAAGCCGATCGTCTCGCCGCGCGTGGCGATGCGCTGCATCGCCTGGAGGACGATCCGGTGCTGCTCGCGGGAGAGGTCGCTCGGATCGATGGCGCGCGTGCGCACCTCCTCGAACGCCGAGGCGTCGAGGAGCGCCGCGCCGAGGAGCGAAGCCTCGGCCTCCGGGTTCTCCGGCGGCGTGCGCGGCGCCGCCCGGTCGAAGGCGACGGTCATACCGGCATGTCCTCGTCGGGCGCCTTGCTGAAGAAGCGGGCCTGCTCCGCCTCGAAGAGGAGCGTGAACACGCCGGTCGGGCCGTTGCGGTTCTTCGCGATCGATCCGTGGATGACCTTGGGTGCGCCCGGCGGCGCGTCCTCCTTGTCGCGCCACAACATGATCACCGTCGAGGAATCCTGCTCGATGGCGCCCGAGTTGTGGGAGACGACGGCATCGGCGAGCCACGACGCGGGGCCGGGCACCGTCAGGTCATAGACCTCGGCGTCCTCGACGACGTCGAGACCCACGACCTTGTCCCAGAAGAGATCGTTCCGCGCGAGCGCTCGCAGGCCGTCGTCGTCGAGCAGCGTGGCGTACTCGTCGAGCAAACCTCGCGATGGCGCGAAGCGGAAGTGCGACATGCCCCCGTAGGCGGTGCCGCGGAGGCGAGTCATCTCGCGCGTGGTGACGCCGACCTCGCGCATGCGCGCGCGCACGCGGTCGAAGACCTCGATGGGGATGGTGTCCACGTTCGTGTTCGGCTCGATCCCCGCGAGCGCGCCGCGTAGCGCGAGCGCGTCCGTGACCCGCGGTCCGAAAGCGCCGACGAGATCGAGGAACCGCTTCTGGTCCGTCGTGCCCGAGACGTGCACCTGGTATCCGTCGCGGTAGCCCGGCTCCTTCACACGCGCTGTCCGGCTGACGATGCCAAGTCGGAGGAGGAGAGCCCCCACATCCGTCGCCAGCCCCGGGCTGTTCGTTGCGTAGTAGATCGCGTGCCCCCCGCGTCCCGTGCGGACCCCGATGCAGCCATCGGTCGCCCACAGGTGCCGCAAGAAGAGCGCGATCTGGCGGACGCTGAGCTCGAAGACCTCGACCGGGACGCGCTTCTGGAACGAACGCTGGCCGAAGACCCCGAGATCGCGCAGCCAGCGGTTCACGCCGGCGGGCCGGCGCGATGTCCCGTTGCCGGAGATCAGTAGCTGGTGCCACGTTCCGCGCCCGCGGATGCACGTTACCTTCGCGTCGAACTCTAGCGTCGCGGCCTCAGCGACGACCATGCTGTTGTCGATCGAGCTCGTCGTGTACCGGAGCGCCTGGTTCGCGAGGTAGCTCCCATCCCCGATCAACTGGCCGAGCAGCGCGAGCCTCAGCTCGGGCCACGCCTTCGGCGCCGGCGGCTCCGGCACCTTGCGCGCGAGTGCGATCCGGTCGCCCACGAGGAGGTGCGCGAGCGGCGCCCAGCCCTCGAGCGTCATGACGCGGTGCTGGAGCGTTCCCTGGAACGTGCGACCTGACGCGAGCCGGACCTCGATGAGCGCGCGCGTGCCGACCTTCCACACAGCCTCGGCGCGCGCCGCGACGATCTTCCCGCGCTCGTCCACGCTCCACACCTCGGGCGTCTGTCCCACGAGGTCGCAGATCGGCACGCGGCGTCCGTCGGTCAGCTGCACGAGCGTGTGGCCGGGCACGCACTCGCGAAGCGTCGACAGCTTCGGCTCGCTCCCCGCGTCGCCCGCGGCGCGCGACAGCTGCGAGAGCGCGAGGATCGGCACGCCGAGCTCGCGGCCGAGCGACACGAGATTGCGCGTGATGATCGAGAGCTCCTGCACCCGGTTCTCCGCCTCCTGCCCGGTGCGCACGAGCTGCAGGTAGTCCACGACGACGATCCCGAGCCGGCCCTGCGCCGCGGCGCGCCGCGCCTTGGTCCGCAGCTCCATCACCGAGATGCCCGGCGTGTCGTCGATGAGGATCGGCAGGCCCATGAGCGCGCTCGACGCCTCGGGGTCGATGAGGCCGGTGCGCAGCGACAGGAGGTCGTTGCTCGAGTTCATGCCGATGAACCGCGCGACGATCTGCTTCGCGTCCATCTCGAGCGAGAACACGAGAGCGGTCTCCCCGCGCCGCGCGACGTTCATGGCGATCGCCAGCGCGAGAGACGTCTTCCCCACGGAGGGACGCGCGGCGAGGATGACGAGGTCGCCCGCGCCGAAGCCCTCGGTGTAGCCGTCGATCTCGCGGAATCCCGACGCGACGCCGCTGACGTCGAAGGGATGCTCCATCCGCTCGGTGAGGTGCTCGTAGTTCGTCTGGAGAGCGGCGAAGATGTGGCGCAGCTGCGCGTTCCGCGCCTGCTCGCCGAGCGCGAAGATGCGCTGCTCCGCGCGGTCGAGCGTGAGCGGGATGTCCGTCGGCTCGTCGTACG
Source organism: Candidatus Limnocylindria bacterium (assembly GCA_035708565.1). Taxonomy (GTDB): domain Bacteria; phylum Chloroflexota; class Limnocylindria; order P2-11E; family P2-11E; genus JACDAF01. Next base: position 2,918 of record DASSSF010000036.1, on the reverse strand, counting down.
CGTCGGCCGAGATGCCGCGCGCGGCCCCGAGCAGCCGCCGGAGCACGGCCTTGTCCCGCACGGCGCGCGCGTGGCGATCGACCTCGACCGCGGTGGCGACGACCTCGGCGAGCTCGCGGAGGTACGCGCTGCCACCGACGAGATCGAGCATCTCGCGCCGGGCGAGCTCGACCTGGAGCGTGAGGGCGTCGATGCGCTCGCGCCGCTCGAGGAGCGCGAGCACCGCGTCGTAGACGCGCTGGTGCGCCGGGACGTAGAAGTCGTCGACGCGCAGCGTGTCCGCCACCTTGAAGATGGCGTCGCGGTCGATCAGCAGGCTCCCGAGGACCTGCTGCTCGGCGGCCCGGTCGTGCGGGACGACCGACTCGGTCGTCGCCTCGAGCGTCACCGGTCTAGTTAGAACATCCGTTCATGCCGTGTCAAGCCCCTCCCGCGGCCGCCCGGCCGGGAGGGAAGCGGGACCCGGTGGCGGAAGGGCATCTTCCGCCCCCTCGGGGGCGCGGTCGATGGCTTTTCCCACGACGATCCCCACGATCTCGCGCAGTCTGTGGATGACGCGACACGATCTGTGGAGGGTGCTGGATAAGTGCGGGTGCTCGTGACCGGCGGGGCCGGGTTCGTCGGGAGCAACGTCGTCGACGCGCTCCTCGGCAAGGGGCACGAGGTCGTCGTGCTCGACGACCTCTCGACCGGCGACCGCGCGAACGTCGCGTTCGGCGTCGAGCTCCTGGAGGCCGATGTCTCCGACGGGCGCGCCGTGCGCCGCGCGATCTCCAGGCAGCGCTTCGACGCCGTCGCGCACTTCGCGTCGAAGACGAAGGTGGGGCAGTCGGTCGAGCAGCCGGACCTCTACCGCCGCGTGATCGTCGACGGCACGAAGAACGTCGTCGACGCCGCGCGGCTCGCGGGCGCGAAGCGCTTCGTGAACGTGTCGAGCGGCGGCGTCATGTACGGCGAGACGTCGTCGTGCGCGACGGAGGAGGCCGAGGTGCGGCCGGTCTCCCCGTACGGGAAGTACAAGGCGGAGGCCGAGCGCATCGTCGCGGGCGCCGGCATCTCCTCGCTCACGCTGCGCCCCGCCAACATCTACGGCCCGCGGCAGCGCACGGACCTCGAGGGCGGCGTCGTCGCGATCTTCATGCAGCGCTGGCGCGACCGGAAGCCGCTCCAGGTGCGCGGCGGCGGGACGATGGAGCGCGACTACGTGTTCGTGGGCGACATCGCGGAGGCGACGATCGCGGCGCTCTCGAGCGACCTCCAGGGCACCTACAACATCGGGACCGGGGTCCCGACGAGCGTGAATGCCCTCGTCGAGGCGATGACCGCGGTCCTCGGGCCGCCGCCCGGCATCGAGCGAGTGCCGGCGCTCGCGGGCGAGCTCGCGCGCAACTGCCTCGACGCGTCGAAGGCCGACCGCGACGGCCTCTGGCGCCCGCGCTACACGCTGGCAGAGGGCTTGCGCCGCACGCTCGAGTGAAGCGCTTCGTCGTCGGCTTCCTTCTCGGGGCGGCGGCCGCGGTCCTCCTCCTCGTGGCGCTCGGGCACTTCCTCGCGGTCGAGGACCCGGTCGCGGAGACCGACGCGATCGTCGCGCTCTCGGGCGACGCCGGTGTCCGCACGGAGACCGCCGTCGCGCTCTGGCGGCGCGGCCTCGCGCCGCTCATCGTGTTCGCCGGCGCCGCCGAGGACCCGCTGTCCCCGCCGGCGGCCGAGCTCATGAAGCGGCAGGCGGTCGCGGCCGGCGTGCCCGCGGAGAGCGTGGTCCTCGAGGCGCGCTCGGCGACGACGCGCGAGAACGCGCAGCGCGTGCGCGACCTGCTGACGGAGCACAGGATCCGCCGGGCGATCCTCGTGACGAGCCCGTACCACCAGCGCCGGGCGTCGTGGCTCTTCGCCAAGGAGCTCGATGGCACGGGGATCACCTTCACGAACTACCCCGCGCGCGACCCGGACTGGGACGCGACGACCTGGTGGACCCGCGAGCCCTCGCGCTCGCTCGCGCTCGTCGAGCTCGCCAAGCTCGGCGCGCAGCTGTTCGGAGGCGTGTTCCGCAGCGGCTCCTGAGTCCGTACCATCGGTCCACGTGCCTGTCACCGCCATCGTCGGCGCGCAGTGGGGCGACGAGGGCAAGGGGAAGATCACGGACCTGCTCGCGCAGGACGCGGATCTCGTCATCCGGTTCCAGGGCGGCAACAACGCGGGCCACACCGTCGTCAACGAGCACGGCACGTTCAAGCTCCACCTCGTGCCGTCGGGGATCTTCAACCCGCGGGCGACGTGCGTCCTCGGCCCGGGCACGGTGGTCGACCTGATCGCGCTCGCCGAGGAGCTGCGCGAGCTCGAGGCGAAGGGCATCTCGACCGCGAACCTGCGCGTGTCCGAGCGCGCGCACCTTCTCATGCCGTGGCACGTGGCGCTCGACCGCCTCGACGAGCGCGAGCGCGGCCGCCAGAAGCTCGGGACCACCGGCAAGGGCGTGGGCCCGGCCTACGCCGACAAGGTCGCGCGCCACGGGATCCAGGCCTACGAGGTGCGCGACGAGCGCTGCTTCCGCGACCGCGTCGCCCACGAGCTCGAGACGAAGAACAAGCTGCTCACGCGGCTCGGCGACGAGCCGCTCGACGCGCGCGCGGTCGCGGACGAGGTGCTCGCGGCCGCCGCGGAGATCGGCGACCGGATCATCGACACGCTCCCGCAGGTCGAGCGCGCGCTCGAGCGCGACGCGAACGTCCTCCTCGAGGGTCAGCTCGGCGCGATGCGCGACCTCGACTGGGGCATGTACCCCTACGTCACGTCGTCGAATCCGCTCGCGGGCTTCGCCTCGATCGGCGCCGGGATCCCGCCGCGGCGCATCACCCGCGTCATCGGCGTCGTGAAGGCGTACTCGACCGCGGTCGGCGAAGGGCCTTTCCCGACGG
>DASSSF010000035.1:0-50591 GCA_035708565.1 Candidatus Limnocylindria bacterium | reverse complement strand
CGTGCGGCTGGACCTCGGGTCGATCCCGCTCGACGACCCCGCGGTCTACGACCTCATCTGCGAGGTCGACACGATCGGCCTATTCCAGGTAGAGAGCCGCGCGCAGGCGCAGGCGCTCCCGCGCGTACGGCCGCGCAGCTTCGCGGACATCGTCGTGGAGGTCGCGATCATCCGGCCCGGACCGCTCCAGGGGAACATGGTCAACCCGTACATCCGCCGGCGGCAGGGCAGGGAAGCGGTCACGTACCCGCATCCGTCGCTCGAGCCGATCCTCAAGGAGACGCTCGGGGTGATCCTCTTCCAGGAGCAGATCCTCAGGGTCGCGATGGCCGTCGCGGGCTTCACGCCGTCCGCCGCCGACAAGCTGCGGCGCGCGATGAGCCGGGCGCGGAGCGCCGCCGACATGGAGCGACTCCGCGCGCCGTTCCTCGACGGCGCGCTCCGCACCGGGCTCACCCCCGAGGTCGCGCACACCGTGTTCGACCAGATCGCCGCGTTCGCGGAGTTCGGCTTCTGCAAGAGCCACGCGGCGGCGTTCGCGCTCACCGCGTACCACACCGCGCACCTCAAGCTCTACTACCCGGCGGAGTACACGGTCGGCCTCCTCAACAACCAGCCGATGGGCTTCTACTCGCCGGCCGTGATCGCGGGCGACGCGAAGCGGCACGGCATCCGCGTGCTGCCGGTCGACGTGAACGCGTCGATCGCGAAGGCGCGGACCGAGGAGGCCGACGCGGATCCGGAGCTCACGGACATCTCGCGCACGATCGCCGCGAAGCGCGCCTGCCGCACGCACCACGTGCGGCTCGGCCTCGCGTCCGTGAAGGGCGTCGGGGACGAGGCCGCGGACGCGGTCGTCGCGGAGCGCGAGCGCGGCGGTCCGTACCGCTCGTTCGACGATCTCGCGCGGCGCGTGCCGCTCAAGGAGGAAGCGCTCCGGAACCTCGCGCTCATCGGCGCGTTCGACGCGCTCGGCGAGCCGCGCCGCTCGCTCCTCTGGCGCTCGCGCGACGCGCACCGCGCGTCGCCGGCGTACCTGCGCCCGACGCTCGCGTTCCCCACGGTCGAGCCGCCCGCGCTCCCCGCGCTGTCCGACGCCGAGCGCACCGCGCTCGACTACCGCATCACCGGCATTCCGACGGGCCCGCAGGTGATGCGGTACTACCGCGCGGAGCTCGGCCGCCGCGGCGTGACGTCGTCACAGGGGCTCGCGTCGCTCGCGCACGGGAGGCGCGTCATCGTCGCGGGCACGGTGATCGTGAAGCAGCATCCCGAGACCGCGAAGGGCCACGTCTTCCTCTCGCTCGAGGACGAGGTCGGGATCTCGAACATCATCGTGCGGCCCGCCGTGTACCGCGAGCACAAGCGGATCCTCGACGAGCGCGCCGCGATCGTCGTCGAAGGCGTGCTGCAGCACGTCGACGGCGTGGTCTCCGTGCTCGCGCGGAGGATCGACGCGCTCGAGCTCTTCGTCCCGATCGCGACGCGTGAGTGGCACTGAACTCGACGGCGCTCGCTCCCCCGAACGGGCGAGGGCCCGGCGGAACGGGCCGGGTCGCACTCGTCGCGTCCGCGCCCACGACGCTCACTTCGCGACGCGCGCGTGCAGCCCCGCTAAAGCGCCGTTTCGCAGCGTGCCGCTGCCCGACCCCTGCGACCGCGCCGATACCACGCCGTCCGGGGGAGCGACCAGACTGCCGCCCTAGCGCAGCGGGGGAGTTGGGGACCAGTGGAGGCCTACACGCAGGCACGCGCCCAGGACCTGCTCGGATCGATCTTCCGGGTCGCGACGGAGCTCGTCCGCGGTGAGCGCGCGTCCCTGATGCTCCGGGCCGACGGCTCGGCCGAGTTCGTGATCGCGCGCGCGATCGGCCTCGCCGAGGAGGTCCAGCGCCAGGTCCGCGTCCGCGAGGGCGAGGGGATCGCCGGAAAGGTCGCCGCCTCGAAGCGCTCCCTGCTCGTGCGCGGCGGCGCCGCCGACGCGCCGGCCCGGAGCGGCCACACCGACTACCGAACGGGGTCGTTCGTCTCGGTGCCGATCGTCGTCGACGACGAGCTCAAGGGCGTGCTCAACGTCGCGGACCCGATCGACGCTCCGGCCTTCGGCGAGACCGACCTCGAGACGCTCGAGCTCCTCGCCAAGCACATCGGCCAGTGCCTCGTGCAGCAGGAGCAGGACGAGGCCCTCGAACGGCTCGCCGAGACGGACCCGCTGACCTGGCTCTTCAACCGCCGGCACTTCGACCGCCGCCTCGAGGCGGAGACGAACCGCGCCGTGCGCGCGCAGCACCTTCTCGCGCTCCTGATCATCGACGTCGACCACTTCAAGCACATCAACGACCGCTACGGCCACCGCGTCGGCGACCAGGTGCTGAAGGGCGTCGCGAGCGCGATCAAGCAAGCCGTGCGCGTGTATGACGTGCCGACCCGCTACGGCGGCGACGAGTTCGCGATCCTCCTCCCGGAGGCGGACACGGACTCCGCGTCGCGCGTCGCGCGCCGGATCCTCGAGCGCGCGGCGCAGCTCGCGTCGGTCCCGGAGCTCGCGGCCGCGGGCGAGCGGGTGTCGCTCTCCATCGGCATCGCCACGTTCCCGCGCCCGTCGGCCGAGCCGGGCGGGCTCGTCGAGGCCGCCGACACCGCGATGTACCGCGCGAAGCAGGCCGGTGGCGGCCTTCGCGTGTGGGAGCACGCGTTCGCCGAAGGCCCGCGCGGCGCGCTCCGCGCGAGCCGAGAGCCCAGCCCGCCGCCGGCGCCGTACCTCGCCGACCCGGCGCGCCTCGCGACGGGCGACCTCCAGCAGCTCATCCCGGCATCGATGGCGTCGGAGTGGAACGCGGTCGTCGTGGGGAAGGAGGGCCACGTCCTCACGGTCGCGATGCCCCAGCCGAACACGGCCGCCGTGGACGCCCTCTCGAAGTCGTCGGGCTACGCGATCTACCCCGTGTACAGCAACGCCGCGGATCTCGAGGCGACCCGCCGCCGCCTGAGCGTCTAGGCCTGTCCCGCGGGCGCGGGCCCGCGCTTCAGCTCCTCGCGCACGACGCCGCCGTCCGCTCCTCTGAACAGATAGCCGACGCCCGGCACGGTCTGGATCACGTCGCGCTGCTTCCCGTCGGCGGTGAGCTTGCGCCGCAGCCGGCTCACGTTGAGCTTCTCGAGGTCGCCGCCGACCTCGGCGTCGTAGCCCCACACGCCTTCGAGGATCTCCTCCTGGGTGAGCACCCGTCCGGCGTTCGCCATGAAGTGGCGGAGGAGCTTGAACTCGGTGGGCGAGAGGTGGACGGGTACGTCCGCGGCATGCACCTGGTGCGTCGACTCGTCGAGCGTGATGTCGCCGGTCCGGTAGATCGCCGGCGCGGGACGCCCCTTCGTCTTCACGGCGCGGCGGAGGATCGCCTTCACGCGCGCGACGAGCTCCTTCGGGCGGAACGGCTTCGTCAGGTAGTCGTCGGCGCCGAGCTGGAGGCCGCGGAGGATGTCGTTCTCGTCCTGCCGCGCCGAGAGCATGAGGACGGCGACGTGCTCGTCGATGTGCCGGATGCGCTCGAGCACGACGAAGCCCGCGAGCTTGGGCAGGTTGATGTCGAGGACGACGAGGTCCGGGCGCTCCTTGGGCACGAGGTCGACCGCCGTCTCGCCGTCGAAGGCCTTCGCGACCTCGTAGCCCTCACGGCGGAGCGCGTAGTCGAGCAGCTCCACGAGATCGCGGTCGTCGTCGACGACGAGGACCTTCAAGCGGGCTATGCCTCCTCAGCGAGCTCTCGAGCCTTAGGGATCGTGAAGTGTACCGAGGTGCCGCGGCCGACCTCGCTCTCGATCGCGATGTCGCCGCCCTGCGCCTGGACGATCGCGCGGCAGATCGTGAGCCCGAGCCCGAGCCCGCCCGCGGCCTCGCGCACCTCGCGGGAGCGGAAGAACCGCTGGAAGAGCCGCGGGCGCTCGTCCTCCGGGATGCCGGGGCCCTGGTCGGCGACCGTCACGCGCACGAAGCCGTCCTCGACGGCGGACGCGATCCGGATGGTGGTGCCCTCGGGCGAGTACTTGGACGCGTTGCCGATGACGTTCGCGAAGACCTGCGAGGTCCGTCGCTGGTCCGCGAGCACGTGGTCCGCAGACCCGTCGAGCTCCTTCTCGATCCGCTGGCGCTTCGTGTCGGCGAACGACCGCACGAGCGAGAGCGACTCCTCGAGGCAGGCCGACAGGCTGGTCGGTGCAAGCCGGATCTGGAAGGTCCCGGCTTCGATCGACCCCGCGTCGAGGAGGTTCTCGACGAGGAACTCGAGCCGGTGCGCGCTGCGCCCGAGGGTGTCGACCATCCGCGTGAGCTCCTCGCGCGACATCGTGAGCGCGTCCTGGTGCACGAGGTCGAGCGAGGCGACCATCGCCGCGATCGGCGTACGCAGCTCGTGCGCCACCTGGAGGAGGAAGTCCTCCTTGAGCCGGAGCAGCTCGGCCTGCGCGGTCACGTCGCGGACCGTGTGGATCGTTCCCGACGGGCCGAGGCCGATCGGCGTCGAGACGATCTCGAGCACGCCCATGCGGTCCTCGCGCGGGAACCACGCGCGGCGCACGACGTGGTTCTCCTGCTCCTGCACGGTCGTGGCGCCGCTCACGTAGAGGAGGTCGTCGAAGCGGTGCCCGACGAGCGCGGCCTCCTCGAGCAGCCGGAACGCCGCCGGGTTCGCCGAGAGGATGGATCCGGACGCGTCCGTGATGACCACGCCGTCCGTGAGGGCGATGAACGCCTCCTCGAACGCGAACTGCGTCGCCCGGTCCTCGCGCCGGCGGCCGGGCGTCCGGCGCCGGTCCGGCGCGCGCGGCTCAGGCGCGCCCATCGCCCGCCGCCGGGATCCGCAGCCGGACCTTCGTGCCCTGGCCCGGGCTCGAGTCGATGACGAGGCGCGCGCCGATCAGCCGCGCCGACTCACGCATCTGGAGCAGGCCGAGGCTACCCGACCCGGAGTAGCGCGCGAGCGTGGTCGCGACGTCGAAGCCCTTCCCGTCGTCCTCGACGAGCGCGCTCACGCCCGCGTCCTCGTCGACGACGTCGACGCTCACGTGCGGCGCGCGGCCGGTCTTCACGGCGTTGTTCACGGCTTCGCGGATGACCGTGAACGCCCCGGCCTCCACCTCCGGCAGGAGGCGCCGCCGCGTCTCGACGCGCCGCGCCGCCACACGGCAGCCGTTCGTGCCGTCGACGCGCTCGGCGAGGGCGCGCACGGCCGCGGCGAGGCCGCCCTCCTCGAGCACGACCGGCCGGAGGGCGAACAGGATGTCGCGCAGCTCGCGCTGCGACGCGAGGAGGCGCTCGCGCATGCCCGCGAGCTCCTGCATCGCTCCCTCCACGTCGGTGCGGGCGCGGCGCTGCGCGATCTCGATGCCGACCGCGGCGTTCGCGAGCGCCTGCGCGACCCCGTCGTGGAGATCGCGGGCGAGCCGGTGGCGGGTCTCCTCCGCGATCTTGACGACGCGGAGCCGCTCGGCCGCGAGCTCGCGCTGGAGCGCGACGTACTCGAGCGCGATCCCCGCGGACGCGGCGAGGGACATGCCGATCCGCTCGTCGGCCGCGTCGAACTGGCCGGACCTGTCGTTCACGATCTGCAGGACGCCGATGCGCCGCTGGTCGCGCGAGTCGATCGGAAGCACGAGGATCGAGCGCGTGCGGTAGCCCGTGCGGGCGTCCACTCCGGGATCGAAGCGGGGGTCCTCGTAGGCTCGGTCGATGCGGAGCGGGCCCGCGCCGCGCGCGACCTCGGCGGCGAGGCTCCGCCCGTCGAGCGGCAGGCGGATCTCGGTCACCTCCGCCTCGGTGAGGACGCGCGACCAGACCTCGTTCTTCGCGTCGTCGACGACGTAGAGCGTGGCGCGCTCGGCGTCGAGGAGATGCGTCGCCGTGTCCGCGATCCGGCGGAGGACGACGTCGACGTCGTGCTCGAGCGCGAGCTCGCGCTGGAGCGCGAGCAGGGCCGTGAGCTGCTCGGCCTCGGAGGGGTTCACTCGCGGCCGATGCTAGCCACGCCCTTCGCTGATGGCACGCACGGTCTCGAGCGTGTCGATCTCGCTCACCGGCTTGTCCGGGCGCAGGCGCACGATCCTCGGAAAGCGCATGGCGTAGCCGGAGTCGTGCCGCTCGCTCGCCTGGATCTGGTCGAACGCGACCTCGATCACGACGATCGGCTCGACGAGGCGGAAGCGTCCGAGGTCCTTGATGGTGTGCGCATGCCAGAACTCGGTCATCTCGGCGATCTCGCGGTCGGTGAGGCCCGAGTACGCCTTGCCCACGTTCCGCAGGCGGGCGCCGTCGCGGACCGCGAACGTGTAGTCGGAGAGGACGCCGCGCCGCTTGCCGTGGCCCCACTCGACGCCCGTGACGACGACGTCGAGCGTGCGCAGAGCGCGCTTCACCTTGAGCCACTCCATGCCGCGCCGGCCCGGGCGATACGAAGAGCGCGGGTCCTTGACCATGAGCCCCTCGTTCGCGCGCTCCCGAGCGCGCGCGAACTCCAGGTCGAGCGCGAGGACGAGCGCGTCGCCGGTCGCGTCGAGGTCGATGCTCCGCGCGTGGATCACGGGAGCCTCGAAGGGGATCGCGCGGAGGAGCGCCCTGCGCTCGGCGAGGGGCCGGTCGAGGAGCGGCGTCCCGTCGCGCTCGAGCAGGTCGAAGACGACGAGCGTCGCCGGCAGCCCGGCCGCCAGCTCCGGCGGGACGACCTTCCGCCCGAGCCGCGTCTGGAACGCGGTGAACGGGATCGCCCGCCCGTCGCGGAAGGACACGATCTCCGCGTCGAGGACGAAGGAGCCGGCGACCGCGCGGAGGGGCGGGAGGACCTCGGGGAACCGTTCGGTCACGCGGTCGAACGTGCGCGAGTAGAGCTCGACACGGTCGCCGTCCTTGTGGACCTGGGCGCGCACGCCGTCGTACTTGTCCTCGACGACGTAGGGCGGCGGGAAGCGCTTGCCGATCTCGACGAGGTCCTGGACGGGCGTCGCGAGCATCATCCCGATGGGCGCGAAGTGCGCGAACGCCGCCTCGCCGAGCGTGCCCGCGCGGGCGCGCACCGCCGTCTCCCCGATGTCGCCCGCGAGCATGTGCGCCCGCGCGACCTCGGCGTGCTCGCGCCCGAACGCGCGGGCGATCGCGTCCTCGAGCAGGCCCGTGCGCAGGCCGATGCGCGGCTCGCCCGTGACGATCTTCACGATGTACCGGGCGGACGGGCCGTCCGCGCGCCGCAGGAGCCCGAGGACGAGATCCCGCTTCGGACGTACGCCGCGCGCGGCCGCGACCTCGTCGAACGCGCCGGCGACGTCCGCGAGCGTGAGGAGCTCGCCGGCGGCCGGCGTCGTGATGAGCTCGGCCGCGGCGTCGCCGAGGTCGGCGTGCTTCTGGTACGCGACGGCGAGGTCGTCCGCGGTCCGGCCGGAGCGCTCGAGGATGGCGTCCGAGAGCGCCGCCCAGCCGACGTGGAGGACCCGCTCGTCCGTGCGCGGGAACGGCGCGCCGGCGAAGAGGCGCGCGGCGATCTTGAGGTCGTCGTCGACAAGCGCACCGAAATACGACGCGAGCGCCTCCATCTTCACGAGCTTCCGGCTCGTGGCGCGCACGGCATCCGCCGTGCTGACCCAGCGGGCGAACAGATCGGAGGTGATGCCGGTGGACCTGCTCACGCTGATCATCGTGATCCTGCTGGTGCTCTGGCTCTTCGGCTACTTCGGACGCGGACGCTGGTACGGGCGCGGCCCGAACATCACGGCGCCGGCGATCGGCAGCGACTGGCTGTCGTGGCTGATCGTCATCGTGCTCGTCATCGTCGTGCTCCGCGCGCTGCGCGTCATCTAGGCGACCTGCTAGCGTCGCCGCGTGCGTGACGCGCGCGGCGGCGCTCCTCTCGCCCGCGTCCCCTACGGCCGCGGCGAGATCGATTTCATGATCCAGCCCTGGTTCGAGCTCGACGTCGTGACGTCGAACGAGGCGACGCCGGTCGGCGACGTCGCCGCCGCGGCGCGCGCGGCCGTGGCCGCGCCGCTCGCGTCGCCGCCGCTCCGCGAGCTCGCGGCGAAGGCGGCGCGCCGGCGCGGCGCACGCGCGATCGTCGCGGTGACGGACCTCACCCGCGCCTCACCCGATGCGCTCCTCGTCCCGCCGCTCCTCGACGAGCTCAACGCGGGCGGCATCCCCGATGAGCGGATCTCGGTGATGGTCGGGGTCGGGCTCCACCGCGCGACGACCGAGGCTGAGAAGCGCGAGAAGCTCGGCGCGGTCACCGAGCGCGTCCGCGTCGTCGACTCGGACGGGCGGGACCCCGCGAGGTGGGCGGATCTCGGGACGATCCCGCCGTTCGACACGCCGGGATACACGCAGCGCGAGATCAAGGACGCCGACCTCGTGCTCGCGACGGGCGTGGTGGAGCCGCACCACTACGCGGGCTGGTCCGGCGGCCGGAAGACCGTGGCGATCGGCTGCTGCGGCGAGCCCGTGATCACCGCAACGCACGGCATGCGCTTCCTCGAGCATCCCCGCGTCCGCCTCGCGCAGCTCGAGGGGAACCCCTTCCACGAGACCGTCACGGAGCTCGCGCGCCGCGCCGGGCTCGCGTTCTGCCTCAACGTCGTGACCGACGACCGTGAGCGCGTCGTCGCGGTCGCCGCCGGGTCTCCGGACGCCGTGCTCGCCGACCTCGTGGCGAAGGCGGCCGCGATCTACACGCGGCCGATCGGGAAGCAATACGACATCGCGATCGCCGGCGTGGGCTACCCGAAGGACACGAACCTCTACCAGGCGTCGCGCGGCGCGACCTACCTGCGATTCGCGCCGACGCCGGTCGTCCGCGAGGGCGGCTCGATCATCGTGCCGGCGCAGCTGCCCGAGGGAGCCGGCGAGGGCGCGGGCGAGCAGCGCTTCGTGGCGGCGCTCGAGAAGGCGGAGTCGCCGGCGGCGGTCGTCGAGGCGGCGCGCAGGCACTTCGCGGGCGGGGAGCAGCGGGCGGTCATGGTCGCCCTCGCGCTCCAGTGGTGCCAGATCGTCGTCGCCGCCTCGGAGGCGCCCGAGGTCGTGCGGCTCGCGAAGCTCCGCGCCGCGGTGGACGTAGAGGAGGCGCTCGACATCGCGTACGAGCACATCGGACGGCCGAAGAAGGCGAGCGTGCTGCTCGTACCGAGGTCGCTGCACACGCTCCCGGTCGTGACCGCGGCGGCTGGCACGGCTTCCGCATAGCCTCCGGCCGTGGGCTGTTGTCTCGGCGGGTGCCTCCGCCTCGTCGTGTTCTCGCTCTGGAAGTGGATCGCGGCCGTCCTGCTCGCGGCGCTCCTCGCGCGCGTGGACGACTACGTCGACACCTCGGGGAAGGGTGAGACGCCGGCGGGCCGCGCCTGGCGGCTCTACCGCTCGCGCGGACGCAAGCGCAAGCCCGGCGCCCCGGCGGACGCCTCCCGCGTCGTCGATACGACAGTGAGGGAGGCTCCGCGGGACCGCGGACCCGACTGACCCACGAGCGCGGCGAGCGCACGCGCCATCGGGCCGGCATGCCCGGCCCCGGCGCGTACGCTCGACGGGCATTGCGGCTCCTCATCGCGGCGGTCCTGATCGTGTCCGCGTGCGCCCCGACGGCCACGGGGCCGCCCGCACCCGCGGCCGACGGCCCGCGTGCCGGCGGCACCGTCGTGATCGCGTGGCAGGAGCCGGACACGCTCCTCCCGCCGTTCTCGACGGGAGCGCAGACGAGCGCGCTGGTCTCGGCGCTGACGATCGAGGGCCTCGTCCGCGTGCTGCCGGACGGGACGTTCGCGCCGGCGCTCGCCGAGGCGGTCCCGACGACCGCGAACGGCGGCGTCACGATCTCCGCCGACGGCGCGATGACGGTCCGCTACCGGCTTCGTCCGGGGCTCCGCTGGTCCGACGGCGCGCCGCTGACATCCGACGACGTCCGCTTCACCTGGGAGCTCATCGTTCGCGACCCGAAGGTCGTGTCGCGTGAGGGCTATGACCAGATCTCGGACGTGGACGCGTCGGATCCGCGTGTCGCGGCCGTCCGCTACCGCGGCGTCTACCCCGCGTACCTCACGCGCTTCGGGGCGGTGCTCCCGCGCCACGCGCTCGGCGCCGCGGCGGACGCCGCGCGCAGCGAGCTCTCGCGAAAGCCGATCGGCACGGGCCCGTTCCGGGTCACGCAGTTCGCCGCCGGCGATCACATCGCCGCCGAGCGGAATCCGTACTTCCGGACCGTAGGGCGCCCGTACCTCGACCGCGTGGTCGTCCGCTTCGTCGGCTCCGTCGAGGCCGCGAAGGCGCAGCTCAAGGCCGGCGACGTGCAGTTCGCCGCGAGCGTCAGCGAGGCCGATGTGAAGGCCCTCGAGGCCGCGGGGATCGTGACGCGGAGCGCGCCGTCGCCCATCGTCGAGTCCGTCGCGTTCAACCTCGCGCGTCCCGGAGGCGAGCCGACGGATCCGCACCCGCTCTTCGGCGACGTGCGCGTGCGCCGCGCGCTCATCCTCGCGACGCCCAAGCAGAGGATCGTCGACGCGCTCCTCGGCGGCCTCGTGCGGCCGGGCCGCTCGGAGCTGTCGCTCGGCTGGGCCGCGCCCGGCGACGTGGCGCAGGAGGGCTTCGATCCGGACGCGGCTCGCGCCCTCCTCGATGCCGCAGGCTGGCGCGCGGGACCGGATGGGATCCGTGCGAAGGAGGGCGCGCGAGCGGAGGTCCGCCTCGTGGGAACGACGGGCAACCGGCTGCGCGAGCAGGTGCAGCAGGTGCTCCTCGACGCCTGGCGCGACGTCGGCATCGCCGCGCGGATCCAGAACGTCCCGCCGAACGTCCTCACCGCCCCGTGGTCCGGCAACGGCGTGCGCCAGCGCGGCGACTTCGACCTGATCATCAACCAGCTCGGCCTCGGCACGACCGGCGACATCGACCCCCAGGCGTATCTGTCGCGGCGCCACCGCTGCGACGCGATCCCGCGCGCGGCCAACGGCGGCGCCGGCTCGAACTACGAGCGGCTGTGCGACCCGCGCATCGACGCTCTCCTCGCCGAAGCCGGCGCGACGGTCGACGTGGGGCGGCGGCGCGACGCGTACGCGTCCGTCGTGCGACTGCTCAACGAGCACGCGGTCGCGATCTGGCTCTACGACCGCCTGCGCGTCGACGCGTTCCGCCGGGAGCTCGACGGCCACGCCGCGAATCCGTGGGACCAGGCGACGTGGGACGCGAGCGAGTGGCACCTGCGCCGATGAGCGCACGTGTCGGTGCCGATCCGCGCGACGTGCCCGCGATCCCCTAGACTCCCGCCGTGCCGGACCGCGTCGATGTCTTCCGCATACCGACGCGCATCTCGTTCGGCCGCGGCGTCGCGCTCACGGTCGCCGACGCGCTCGGGCAGGTCGGGGCGAAGAAGGTCCTCATCGTCACCGACAAGGGCCTCGTCCGCGCGGGCCTCCTCCCGCCGATCGAGGACCGGATCCGCGACGCCAAGATCAGGTACGAGATCTACGACGAGGTCGTACCCGACCCGGGCGTCGCCGAGGTGCAGCGCGCGTACGAGCGCGCGAAGGACTTCGGCGCCGACGCGCTCGTCGCGATCGGAGGCGGCTCGTCGATCGACACGGCGAAGATGGCCGCGGTGCTCATGACGAACGGCGGCACCGTCCTCGACTACGTCGGGATCGACAAGGTGCCGAAGCCGGCGGCGCCGGTCGTCGCGATCCCCACGACCGCCGGCACCGGTGCGGAGATCACGATCAACAGCGTCATCGCCGACCCCGAGCAGCACAAGAAGCTCGTGATCATCAGCCCGAACGCGACGGCGCTCTTCGCGCTCGAGGACCCCGACATGACGCGCACGCTCCCCCCGTTCCTGACGGCGATCACCGGCATGGACACGCTCGTCCACGCGATCGAGTCGTTCTGCTCGAAGAACGCGTACCGGATGACCGAGGTGCTCGCGCTCGAGGCCATCCGCGACGCGGGCGAGGCGCTGCCGCGCGCCGTGAAGGACGGCTCGGACCTCGAGGCGCGCGAGCGGATGATGCGTGCCGTCGTGAGCGCGAGCCTCGCATTCAGCAACACGCGCCTCGGCAACGTCCACGCGATGGCGCTGCCGCTCGGCGGGTGGGCGCACGTCGCGCACGGGACCGCGGTCGCGATCCTGCTGCCGCACGTCATGGACTACAACCGCGCCGCCGCCGAGGACCGCATCGCGGCGGTCGGCGAGGCGCTCGGGGCGGGGAAGGACGCGAAGGGGGCGGTGCGGCGGATCTTCGAGATGAACGAGGGGATCGGCATCCCGCGCGGCCTCCGCGACGTGGGCGTCGAGGACGCGCTCATCCCGAACATGGCGACCGACGCGATGAAGAGCGGCAACATCCTCGTGAACCCGCGGAAGACCGAGCAGCAGGACATCGAGGCGCTCTACCGCGCCGCGCTGTAGCGGTGATCGGCGCTGCGTCCGTCGTGACGGACACCGAAGGGCGCGTGCTGCTCGTCCATCACACGTACGGCGAGCGGAACTGGGAGCTCCCCGGAGGTCGGGGAGGGCCCGCCGAGTCGGCGGAGGACACGGCGCGGCGCGAGGCGCGCGAGGAGGTCGGCGTCGAGCTCGAGATCGAGCGCCTCACCGGCGTCTACTGGGAGCCCGATCAGTGCATGCACCACTTCGTGTTCAGGGCCCGTGCTCTCGGCGAGCCGAGGGCGGCGGACGCGGCCGAGATCGGCGAGTGCGGCTGGTTCGCGGCGGACGCGCTGCCGCGCCCGATCAGCGACCTCACCGTCCGCCGCATCGCGGACGCGCTCGCCGGCTCCCCGCCGGCGGTCGCGACGATCGCCGGACGGACCTGGATCCGCTGATGCCCGTCGCGATCTTCGACATGGACGGCGTCCTCTACCGCGGATCGCGCCGCCTGCCGTATGCGAAGGAGACCGTCGACCGGCTGCGCCGCGCCGGATGGGAGGTGTTCTTCGCGACGAACAACTCCACTGCCACGCGCGACGAGTACGTGCGCCGCCTCGCGTCGCTCGAGCTCGGCGGCGATCTCGATCACGTCGTCACGAGCGCCTACGCGACGGCGCGGCACCTCGCGGAGCTCGACCCGCCGCCGCGGGACGTGCTCGTCTTCGGCGCGAACGGCCTGCGCGACGAGATCCGCGCCGTCGGGATCGCGGTGCGGGATCCCGGCGACCTTCCCGGGATCGATCCGCCGCCCGAGGCCGCGGCCGACGGCGTGAGCCCGCAGGCGATGCGCGCCTACCTCGTGGGGCTCGACCTCCCCGCGCCGCCCGACACCGTCGTCGTCGGCCTCGACCTCCACCTCACCTACGCGAAGCTCGCCGAGGCACAGCGCGCGATCCTCGCGGGCGCGCGCTTCATCGCGTCGAACAGGGACCGCGCGTACCCGGTGGAGGACCGGCTCCTGCCTGGCGCCGGCGCGATCGTCGCGGCGCTCGAGACCGCGACGGGGGCGAAGGCGCTCTGCATCGGCAAACCGGAGCCGTTCCTCTTCCTCGAGGCCGTCCGCCGCGCGAGGAGCGGCGGGCCCGTGCTCGTGGTGGGCGACTCGACGGACTACGACATGGTCGCCGCGCATCGCGTGGGCGCGACGGGCGTGCTCATCACGACGGGGCTCACCGAGCCGCACGCCGTGGAGCACGCGACCGGCGAGGCGCGGCCCGACCATGTCATCCACTCGCTCGAGGAGCTCTTCGCGCTGCCGGTCCTCGCCGGCGACTAGGCCACCTCCCGCCGGATCGACAGGACCGCGGCGGCGATCGCGGCGGCCGCGAAGAGCGCCATCACGCCGACGTCGCGCAGCACGAGCGGATCGGTGAGCGCGTATCCCTTGATCATCACGGCGCGGAGCGCCTCGTTCGCGTACGTCAGCGGCAGCACCGAGGCGATCGCGCGCAGCACCTCGTGCATGTCCTCGACCGGCACGAGGAGGCCCGAGAGGAACGCCTGCGGCAGGATCACGATCGGGATGAACTGCACGGCCTGCAGCTCGTTCCGCGCGAACGAGGAGATCGCGAGGCCGAGGGCGACCGCGCCGAGGACGAGCACGGCCTCGACGAGGAAGATCGTGGCGAGGCTTCCCCGGTACCGGACCTGGATGACGAAGATCGTGTACCCGAGGATCACCGCGGACTGGATGAGGGCGAAGACGCCGAAGCCGAGGAGGTACCCGAGCACGAGCTCGCCGCGGCGGAGCGGCGACGCGAGAAGCCGCTCCAGCGTCCCGCTCTGCCGCTCGCGGAGGAACGAGACGGTGGCGAGCAGGAACATGAAGAAGAACCCGAAGAACGCGATGAGCACCGGCGCGAGGAAGTCCAGCAGCGACAGGTCAGGCCTGCCGTAGACGTGCTCCACGACGACGCCGCCGACAGCGGACGGCCGCGACGTGTCCTGGAGGAGCGCGCGCTCGAGCGCGGAGATCGCCCCCGACGTGCGGATCGGGTCGGACCCTTCGACGACGATGCGGATCGGCAGGCTGCCGCCCCACACGCCCGCGTGGGCGCGGCCGTCGCGCACGCGCGCGACGACCTCCTCGTACGTGGCGACGCCGCCGACGCGGTGCCCGGCGCCCTCGAGCCGCGGCGCCGCGATGCGCGCGAAGGCCTCGTTGCCGACGGCCACGTCGAGGACCGTGTCCGACGGCGACCCCCAGAGAGCCCACACGAGCGTGAGGACGAGGAGGGGTGCGACGACGATGAGGCCGAGGGTCCGCCGGTCGTGCCGGAACTGCTCCACGATCCGCTTCGCGACCGCCGCCGTGCGCCGCGCGCTCACTGCCGCGCCGCGGCGAGCGCGAGGAAGGCGCTCTCGATGTCGGGCGCGCCGGCACGCGCGCGGAGGTCCGCCTCCGTGCCCTCGGCGAGGAGGACCCCGCCGCGGATGAGCCCGAGCCGGTCGCAGCGCGCCGCCTCGTCCATGACGTGGCTCGACACGACGATCGCCGCGCCGCGCGACGCGAGGGCGCGGAAGTGCTCCCAGAACTCGCGCCGGAGGACCGGATCGACGCCGACCGTCGGCTCGTCGAGAAGGAGGAGCGCCGGCTCGTGCAGGAGCGCGGCGGCGAGCGAGAGCCGGGTGCGCATTCCGCCGGAGAGCGTCGCGACGATCGACCGGCGGCGGTCGAGGAGGTCGACCGTGGCGAGGACCTCCTCGACGCGGCGCTCGGCGGCGGCGACGCCGTGCAGCGCCGCGAAGAAGCGCAGGTTCTCCTCGGCCGTGAGCTCCCCGTAGAGCGCGGGGGCCTGCGTCATGTACCCGGTGCGCCCTGCGGCGACGGCGTCGAGCGGGTCGCGGTCGTACACGCGCACGGTGCCGGCGTCGGGCCGCACGAGCCCGGCGAGCGCGCGGATGAACGTGGTCTTGCCCGAGCCGTTCGGGCCGAGCAGGCCGTAGATCTCCCCGGGCGCGACCCGCACCGTCAGGCCCGCGAGCGCGACGACCGTCCCGAAGCGCTTCCGGACGTCGTGCGCGTCGACGGCGAATTGCACGATCGGGAAACGATGCACCACCCGAGCAAGCGGCGCCCTGCCTATGGCACGACGGTTGCTCTGCGTCGGGCAGGAACGCGCCCCGCGGGAGCGGACAGAAGGAGCAACGCAGGTGGACGTCACGATGGTCATCGCGCTCATCGCCGGCATCGCGATCGGCATGCTGGCCGTCGGCTTCCTCGCGGTGGGCGCGTACGACCGCGGCTACAGCGACGCGCTCTTCCGCCGCAAGGACTGGCGAGCCGAGCTCGTCGCCCGGCAGACGGTCGCGGCGCGGAGCTTCCAGCCGGCGGGCCGGAAGGCCTCCTAGCCCACCCTTCACCAGGTCGAATGAGGCCGCCGGCGTGAGCCGGTGGCCTCTTCGTCAGTTCCCGAAGAAGCGCTGGCGGAGGTCGTCGACGGCGCGCTGGAGCCGGTCGAGCACCCCCGGCAGCCCCGTCGGCACGATCTCGACGCTGCCGTCGCGCGCGATGCGCAGCTCGTCGCCCGGCCGGACCGCGATCTTCACCGCGTTCCGCTCGGCGGTGACGGTGAACACGACCCGGTCCTGCTCCTCCACGATCGACCCGACCCGCAGCTTCCCCTCTGGCATCGCCTCGATGAGGCGCCGCACGTCGCCGTCGCTGCGGAGGTCCGCCTGTGGCTGGGGGGCGACGCGCGCGACCGTCTGGCCGAGCTGCTCGAAGAACTGACCGGGGCCGCGCACGGCCGTGCCGACGAGCGCGGCGAAGAGCGCGATCGCGAAGAGCACGAGGAGCACGCCGACCGCGAACTGGATCGCCCAGAAGGGCACCATGCGTCTCTGCACGGCTGGCGGGCGGGCAAGCCCCGTACCATCGAGGCGGTGGAGCCACTCCGCGTCGTCTGCGTCGGGGGCGGACTGGGCGCGCCGACGGTGATGCGCGGCCTGCGCCGGTACACCGACGACATCACGGGCCTCATCGCCGTCACCGACTCGGGGCGGTCCACCGGCAAGGTCCGCATCGCGCTCGACGTCCCCGCTCCGGGCGACATCCGGAACGCCCTCACGGTCCTCGCCGAGGGCGACCCGGCGCTCCGCGCCCTCTTCGGCCACCGGTTCGAGACGGACCGCAGCGAGGAGCTGAACGGCATGGCCTTCGGGAACCTGTTCCTCGCGGCGCTCACTCAGCAGGAGGGCTCCTTCCTCCGCGCCGTCGAGCGCGCCGCGCAGCTCCTCGGGGTGCGCGGGCGCGTGCTGCCGGTGACGCTCTACAACACGCACCTCTGCGCGCGGCTCGTCGACGGGACCGTCGTCGAGGAGGAGGTGAACGTGCGCGCCGTCGGCAAGGCCGCGATCGAGCACCTCTATCTCAAGGACGGCGGCGTCGCGGCCGCCGAGGGCGCGGTCGAGGCGATCGAGCGCGCCGACCTCGTGACCGTCGGACCGGGCAGCCTGTACACGACGGTCTGCGCGTGCCTCCTCGTCCCCGAGGTCGCGCGGGCGATCGCCACGACGAACGCGCCGGTCGTGTACGTCGCGAACACGACGACCCAGCCGGGACAGACCGAGGGCATGACGCTCGCGCAGCACGTCTCCGTCGTCGTGGACCACCTCGGCGGCTCTGGCCTCGACGTCGCCCTCATCAACGACGATCAGCCGCCGGCGCACCTCCGCGGCCACTACGAGGAGATCGGTATGCGCGTCCTCGAGGCGACGCCCGAGGACCTCGCGGCGATCGAGCGTCTCGGCGTGCGGCCGGTGCTCGCGCCCGTCATCGACAAGTGGAGCGCGCCGCGCGAGCTCTGGAACAAGCAGGACACGATCCGCCACGACAGCGAGCGCGTCGCGGAGGCGCTCGTCGCGCTCGCGCGCGACCGCCGACCGCGGCTGCGTGCCGTCGCGGAGTGACGGGGAAGCCGCGCCACCTCGTCTCGGTCGCGGACCTGACGGACGACGAGATGGGGTGGGTGCTCGAGCGGGCGGCGTCGCTCAAGACGACGCGGCGATCGCACGCGCGGCCGCTCACCGGCCGCGCTCTCGCGCTCATCTTCGAGAAGCCGAGCCTGCGCACGCGGCTCTCGTTCGACGTCGCGATGCAGGACCTGGGCGGCACCGCGTCGTACCTGTCGCCCGCCGAGGTCGGTCTCGGGCGCCGTGAGAGCGTGGCCGACGTCGCCCGCGTCGTGAGCCGCCTCGTCGACGCGGCCGTCCTTCGCACGAACGCGCACGAGACGATCGAGGAGTTCGCGCGGTATTCCACGATCCCCGTGCTGAACGGCCTCTCCGACGTGGAGCACCCGTGCCAGGCCGTCGCGGACCTCGTCACGATGCGCGAGCACAAGGGCGACCTGCGCGGGGTCGTCGCGGCGTTCGTGGGCGACGGCAACAACGTCGCGCACTCGCTCATGCTCGCCGCCGCGATGACCGGCCTCACGCTCCGCGTCGCGTCGCCCGAAGGCTACGAGCCCGGTCGGGCGTGGCGCGCCGAAGTCGACGAGCGGGCGAAGCGCACCTCGGCGCGGATCACCGTCGGCAACGACCCGGTCGAAGCCGTGCGCGGCGCGGACGTTGTCTACACGGACGTCTGGACGAGCATGGGCCAGGAGGCGGAGTACGAGCGCCGCCGCCGCGCGTTCAAGGGGTTCCAGCTCAACGCGGCGCTCCTCGCGCACGCCGCTCCCGACGCCGTCGTGATGCACGACCTGCCGGCGCACCGCGGCGAGGAGATCACGGACGACGTCCTCGACGGCGCGCGGAGCGTCGTGTTCGACCAGGCGGAGAACCGGCTGCACGCGCAGAAAGCGCTCCTGTGCTGGGCGCTGGAGGGCGGGTCGTGACGGAAGAGCGCGTGATCCTCGCGGACTGCTGCGAGGACTGGATCCTCGAGTGGGGCGGCTTCTACGAGCCGGGCGCCTCGTTCTCGTGCCCGGAGTGCGACACCGGCTGGACGAAGCGGGAGCGCGGCGCGTTCCGGCGCGCGGACGGGCGCGAGTTCGTGCGCCGCGAGCGTCGCGGGCCCGACGACGCGTTCCGGTACCTCGCCGCGGCGGACGGCCACGAGCCGCTCGTCGAGCGTTGCTGCGCGAAGATCCTCCTCGCTCACGGCAGCGCGATGGCCGATGGCCGGTTCACGTGCCCGGTGTGCCGCACGGCCTGGGAACGCCGCACGGACCGCGTCCACGGCCTGCGCCTGCCGACGTTCGACAAAGAAGGACTGCGCGAGCCGCTGGCCATCCAGGCGGGCCGCACGCGTCCGTTCCTCGTCGGCTTGTCGGAGTGGACGCCAACGCGCGACTGAGGCCCAGCCGTCCGTAGAGCGTGGCGGGTACTAGTACCCGCCGTCGTGGTCGAACGCGACGAGATCCGGATGACGATGTCGGCCGGGCGCTCGCAGCCGAGGGACCCTGCGACCGCTTTGCGACCCTCGCCACCCCTTCCCGCATGGGTCCTGGCCGATACTTCGGGCGTCCGTTCAGGTGGTTCGGACGAGCCAGCAGACGCGGTGGGGGGCACGAGGGCGTGAGCGGTTCGCGGATGCGCTTCGGCGTCGCGGGCATCCTGCTGACCTTCCTGTTCGCGATGGTCATCGGCGTGAGCGGCATCGCCGCGCGCGGTGGCGCGGTCGCCCTCGCCGCGTCGACCACGCTCACCGTGATCGGCGGCGACGTGCAGGTCAGCCACGCCGGCGGCGCGTTCGCATCGGCGTCCGACGGCGAGGTGCTCGCGCCCGGCGACGTCATCCGCACCGGCCCCGATACGCGCGCGGTCCTCACGTACTTCGAGGGATCGACCGTGACGATCGAGCCGTCGAGCGAGCTCGCCATCGAGCAGGCGCTCGTGGAGCCGAACGGCGACACGATCGTCGTGATGGCGCAGAACCTCGGCCGCACTTGGCACGTCGTCACGAAGCTCATCACCGGCGGCTCGCGCTACGAGGTGAGGACGCCGGCGGCGACCGCGTCGGTGCGCGGGACCGCGTTCGAGGTCGCCGTCGAGCGCGGCGCGACCGGCGGGGTGCGGACGACCGTGATCGCGACCGAGGGCGTCGTCGCGGCCGCCGCGCCGCCGACGACCGCGGATCCGATGCCCGAGCCCGTGATCGTGCCCGCGGGATCCCAGACGACGGCGCGCGAGGGCGAGCGCAGGCCCGACACCCCGACGCTCGCGCCGGAGCCGGAGCGCCGCGTGACCGTGAACGTCGGTGCGGTGAACGCGCTCGTCGTCGACCCGCTCGGCCGCGCGAACGGGTTCAAGGACGGCAAGCTCGTGCTGCAGACGCCGGGCGCCGAGGTGCGGACGCTCGCGGGCACGCTCGTCGTGACGCTGCCGAACGTCCCGGACGGCAGGATCACGACGGTCGTCGGCAGCCGCACGTCCGACCAGGATCGGCGGTCGGCGCAGCGGACGCCGGAGCGCGAGATCGACGTCCCCGTCGTCACGACGGTGCAGGAGCGGAACTCGAGGCGGGCCGTCGTGCAGGACAACGTCCGCGGGAGTTCGCAGCAGCCGGCGACGGGTGTCGAGGTGAAGCGGAGCGATGGCGAGAGCGCGCCCGAGCTGCGCCAGCTCGACGACGAGGAGAAGCGCGAGCTCCCCGCGCCGAAGGTCGGCAAGACGCCCGACCCGGAGCCCAAGCGCCAGCCCGTCTTCCGTCCGGGCCTCGGAGAGGCCGGCGTCGTCCGTCAGATCGCCGAGCGCTCGAACGAGGAG
Source organism: Candidatus Limnocylindria bacterium (assembly GCA_035708565.1). Taxonomy (GTDB): domain Bacteria; phylum Chloroflexota; class Limnocylindria; order P2-11E; family P2-11E; genus JACDAF01. Next base: position 30,438 of record DASSSF010000035.1, on the reverse strand, counting down.
CGCGCGAGGGAGGGCGCCGAGGCGAAGAAGGCCGGGGAGCAGCGGAGCGAGGAGCGGCGCAGCCGGGCCGAGGAGAACAAGGCGGAGGAGACGAAGACGCCTGAGGGAGGCTCCGGCTTCAGGCCGAACATCCCCCTCGCGCCCGCGCCCGCGTCGAGCGGGAAGGACGACGGCCAGAGCGCTGACGCGAAGAAGGCGGAGGAGAGCGACCGCATCACGGCGCAGCAGCTCGAGAAGGCGACGTCCGACGCGCAGAGGCGCACCGAAGAGGAGCAGAGGCGCGCCGAGGAGGCGAGGCGCCGCGCGGAGGAGGAGCGCCGCCGCGCGGAGCAGCAGGCGGCCGCCGCCGCGGAGGCGAGGCTCCGCGCGGAGCAGGAGAAGAAGCGCGCGGAGGAGGACGCCGCGAGGGCGGCCGACGCCGCGAGACGGCAGGCGGCGCAGCAGGAGGCGGCGAAGCAGGCGGAGAACGCGAGGCGCGCCGAGGAGCAGCAGCGGGAGGCGCAGGCCGCCGCGGAGAGGGCCGCTCGCGAGGCCGAGCGCAAGGCCGAGCAGGAGAAGAAGCTCGAGGAGGCGCAGCGCGCGCTCGAGCGCGTGCTCGAGAACCTGCGCGAGCGGCAGAGCAGCGGATCGAAGAAGGACGTGAAGGACGCTCCGCCCGAGCCCGCGAAGCCGCAGCCGCCCCTGAAGCCCGGCGCCCCCTAGCCTCGCCGGCCGATCGCCGGCGCGGCCTCGCGCGCGTTTCGGGCGGCCCAGCGAGCCGATGGCGGTCCGGCATCTCGCGCGCGGCGCGGTGCCCCTCGCACGCTCGGTCTTCGTGGGTCGATGCCCTAGAATGAGGTGCGCGCAGGGCGGACGCTCTGCCGCGCCGACGGCGGCGTTAGCCTAGTGGTAAGGCACTGGAATGTGGATCCAGCTAGAGCAGTTCAATTCTGCTACGCCGCCCAGCTCAGTCTCCTAGCTTTCTACGAGCGTCCTCATAGAGCGGCCGGACCATCGGCGCCGCCGGGTGGAACTCCCCGATGTCGAGGAAGATCGCCCACGCGCTCGTCGCGCCGCGGAAGTCGCCCCTCTGGTACGCGTAGAGGCCCCTCAGGAACAGCGCGTCCGCGTCGCGCGGACGGAGCGCGAGCACGCGGTCCACCGCGAGCATCGCGCCGTCGCGCTCCCCCGCCTGATAGAGGAGGAGCGCGAGGCCGTTCAGCGCCGCGACGTTGTCGCGGTCGAGCTCGAGCACGCGCCGGTAGGTGGACGCGCTGTCGCTCGCGCGGCCCGCGTCGCGGTAGGACTCGGCGAGCGCGAGGAGCGTGGGCACGTCGCCCGGGCTCCGCGCGACGCGCGCCTCGAGGTCCGTGGTCGACGGAGCGCCCGCGGGGACCGTGCCGGTGATCGTCGTGCCCGGCGCGCGGTCGCCCGCCTCGCGCGGCAGCGTCGCGACCGCCGCGGCGACCAGGATCCCCGCGATCAGCCCCGCGAGCGCGAGCGTCCGCACCGGCGCACCGCGCCCGCGCATGACGGCCGAGCCGCGCGGCGATCGCGCCGCGTCCTCTTCGACGAGCGCACGGAGCCGCGCGTGCTCCGCGGCGTCGAGCATTCCCGCGGCGCGCTGCTCGTCGAGATCCCGCAGCGAGGACGCGGCGCGCGCGACCTCGTCCCGCACGTCCGGCGGGTCGGCCGGCCAGGGCTCCGGCGCGCGGATCCAGGGCCGGAGCGCGAGCGCGCCGCCCGCGGCGAGCGCCAGCGCGAAGACGACGAGCGTCACGGTGCGGCCGTCCGCGCGCGGCGCGCGCGGATGAGCGCCAGCGCGACGGCCATCCCGAGCGCCGTCGCGAGGAGCGGCGTGAGCCACACGACCGCGCCGGGGCCCCCCGCTTCGGGCGTGAGCAGGATCCAGTCGCCGTAGGAGGCGCGGAACTCGGCCCGGATCTCGTCGTCCGTACGGCCCTCTGCGACGCGCTCCGCGACGAGCTGGCGCATCTCGCGCGCGGTCTGCGACGGCGAATCGCTGACCGGCTGCCCCTGGCAGACGGGGCACCGCAGCTCGGAGGCGATGCGCTCGACCCGGGCCTCCGGCGTCGCGTCCGCGGGCCGCGCGGCGGCGAGCGCGGCGGCGCCCACGACGACGAGCGCGAGCGCGAGGACGAGACGGTGCGTCACCGAACGCTCCTCGCCCGCAGCGTCTCGATGCCGGTGATGAGCGTGTCCTCGTCGATCGGCCCGATGTGCCGGCCAGCGATGACGCCGTCCGCGCCGATGAAGAACGTCTCGGGCACGCCGAAGACGCCGAACGCGAGCGCGAGGCGTCCGGTGTCGTCGACGGCGGTCGGCCACGTCGTGCCGAGACGGCGGGTGAACGCGCGCCCGGCGTCGACCGAGTCCTGGTAGAGGATGCCGATGAGCACGACGTCCGACGTGCGGTACCGCTCCCACACGCGCGCGAGGACGGGATGCTCCTCCTTGCACGGCACGCACCACGACGCGAAGAAGTTCACGACGACGACCTTCCCGCGGTACGACGCGAGCGACACGCTGCCCGGCGCGTCGAGGGCGGGGAGATCGAATGCCGGAGCGGGCTTGCCGACCGCGGCGCTCCGGATGTCCTGCGGGTCGCGGCGGAAGCCGAGTCCGAGCACGAGCACGAGCGTCGCGAGGACGAGCAGCGTGAGGATGCGCGCCGCGCGCGTCACTTCGCACCCGCCGGCGCGTCCGCGAGAGCGGGCGTGCGCGCCTCGCGCCGCCTCGGCGCGGGCAGGCCCGCGACGAGCGCGCCGATGCCCACGATGACGCCGCCGAGCCAGAGCCAGGAGACGAGCGGGATGACGCGGACGCGGAGCGTGGCCCACGCCCCTCCGCGCTGGTCGTACGCCGCGAGGATGACGTACACGTCCTCGCGCGGGCCCGGGGAGATCCCCGGCGCGCCGACGGGCTGCGTCGCGTTCGGATAGAGGGCGAAGGCCGGGGCGAGCGAGGTGGTCCCCCCTGCGTCGTCGACCCGCACGTCCGCTACGACCAGGTCGCGCCGCGGCTCGCGGACGGTGCGAATGCCCTCGAAGGTGACGGTGCGCCCGGCGACCGCCATCGTCCCGCCCGGCGCGAGCGTCCGCTCCTCCTCGGTCGTGCCGCTCTGGCTCGTCGCGACCGCGAGCGCGATCACCGCGATCCCGACGTGCACGAGGTACCCGCCGTACCGCCGGCCGCTCCGCCGGAAGAGCGCGCCGAGCGCCTCGATCGCGCGCTCCCCGTGCAGCGCGCGCCGCGCGCGCACCCCTCGCGCGACCTCCTGCGCGACCGTCGCCACGACGAACGCCGCGAGCGCGTAGGCGAGCACCGCCCCGGCGCCGCGCAGCCCGGCCGCGAGCGACGCGACGGCCCCGGCGGCGGCGGCGACCGCCGGCATGGTGAACTGGCGCTCGAGGGTCGCGCGGCTCGCGCCGTGCCACGGCAGCTGCGGGCCGACGCCCATGAGGAAGAGGAGCGCGAGCGCGATCGGGACGCCGACACGGTCGAAGTACGGCGCGCCGATCGAGAGCTGCGCGCCGGTGAACGCCTCGGCGACGAGCGGGTAGAGCGTGCCGAGGAGCACCGTGAGCGTCGCCGCGACGAAGAGCACGTTCTGGAAGAGGAAGAGCGCCTCGCGCGAGAGCGGCGCACCGACGCTCCCGTCGTCCGAGAGCGAGTCGAGGCGCCACAGGAGGAGCCCGACGGAGACGACGAGGATCGCGACGAGATAGCCGAGGAGGAGCGGGCCGATCGCGGAGAGCGAGAACGCGTGCACGCTGTTCACGACGCCGCTCCGCGTGAGGAAGGTCCCGAGGATGGTGAGCGCGAACGTCGCGATGACGAGCGATACGTTCCAGGCGCGGAGGAGCCGCCGCTTCTCCTCGACCATGACCGAGTGGAGGTACGCGGTCGCGGTGAGCCAGGGCATCAGCGCCGCGTTCTCCACCGGGTCCCAACCCCAGTAGCCGCCCCAGCCGAGGACCGCGTACGACCACCACGCGCCGGCGACGATGCCGATCCCGAGGAGGCCCCACGAGAGGAGCGCGGCCTTGCGCGTCGCCACGAGCCAGCGGTCGCCGGCCTCGCCGAGCGCGAGCGCCGCGATCGCGTAGGCGAACGGGACGGAGGTGAGCACGTATCCGAGGTAGAGGAGCGGCGGGTGCACCGCCATGAGGGGGTGCTCCTGGAGGAGCGGGTTCGGGCCGCGGCCGTTCGGCGGGATGACCTGCGAGAGGACGAACGGGTCCGCCGCCGGCGTCGCGACGAGGAACAGGAAGAAGGACAGCAGCGCGAACATGACGACGCTCGCGGCCGACGCGAGCCTCGGCAGGTCGCGCGTGCCTCGCCAGACGACCCACGCCGTAGCCCCCGCGAGGATCGCGGTCCACAGGAGGATCGACCCCTCGAGCGCGGCCCACAGCGAGATCACGCTCCAGAAGAGCGGCGTCTCCCGCGCGTTGTTGAGCGCCACGTACTCGATCGAGAGGTCATGGCTGGCGAGGGCCGCGACCATCGCGAGGTCCGCGGCGACGACGAGCGCGAAGGCGGCGAGCGCGCACCAGCGAGCGCTCGCGAGCGCGCGGGCGTCGCGCCTCGCGGCCGCGAACGCCGCGGCGGAGCCTCCGGCGAGCGCGAGGAGGAAGGCGGCGCGCAGCGCCCCGGAGCCGAGGTCGGCGAGGGTCACGGCGCGGTACGGTGCGACGGCGTCGCGCCGGGCGGCGGCGCCTCGTACACCTCGTCGTGCTTCGCGATCACCTGCGTCGCGCGGAACGTCCCGTCGGCGGCAAAGCTCCCCTCGACGACCGCGCCCGCGCCCTCGCGCAGGAGCCCCGGCGGCGCGCCGGTGCCGACGACGCGCACGGTCGTGACGCCGTCGCCGATCGAGAAGCGGAGGTCGCGCGACGCCGGCTCGTACGCGAGCGTGCCCGCGAGCACCTGGCCGCCGAGGCGGACGGCCCTGCCGGGCTCGATGCCGCGCTGACGCGCCTCGGTCGGCGTGAGGTAGTAGACGGCGGACGTCTGGAGGTTCTGCGCCGCGACGACGCCGATCGCCACGGCGAGGGCGAGCGCTGCGATCGCGAGGAGGCGGCGGCCCGACGCGCGGCCGCTGTCCTGCTGGCCCCGCGCGTCAGCGGCGGGCGCGGACACGCAGGGAGACGAGGTACGCGCCGAGGACGACGCCGGTGATCGCGTACGCCGCGACGACGAACGGGAGGTCGGTCATGCGGCGGTCCCGCGCCCGAGCTCGAGCCGCACGCGCTCGGCCATGAGGTACGCGTACAGCACCGTGCCCGCGATCACGCACACGATCAGCGTCGTCAGCATCCGCGCGTCGATGGCGGGCGGACCCGGCCGGAGCACGGTGGGGAGCTGGTGGAGGGCGTTCATCCAGGTCACCGAGAGGTGGACGATCGGCACGTTCACGACCGCGACGATGCCCACGACGGCGGCGCGCGTCGCGCGGCGCTCCGGGTCCGCCTCGAGCGAGCGGAGCAGCAGGTAGCCCACGTACATCGCGAACATGATCGCGGTCGTGATGAGGCGCGGCTCCCACGTCCACCACACGCCCCACGTCGGCTTTGCCCAGATCGAGCCGAGGACGATCGCGAGGCCGGTGAACATGACGCCGATCTCGGCCGAGGCGACGGCCACCGCGTCCGCGACCGCCGAGCGCGACCAGAGCCAGGCGATGCTCGCGAGGAATACGACGAGGAACGCGAGGTACGCGAGCCAGGCGGCCGGGACGTGCACGTACATCACGCGCTGCACGTCGCCCTGCACCGCGTCCGGAGGCGCCCACACGAGCGCCAGGTAGAGCGCGACGGCGCCGGCGGCGGCGCTCGCGAGACCGAGGATCGGGCGCACGCGCAGCGAGAGCGCGCGCGGGAACGTCGTGGTGGTCATTCGATGGCGACGGGACCGATGGTAAGCCCGGTCACACCCGAGACCAAAGCCGTCGCGACGAGGAGACCGGACCAGCCGAGCGCGCCCGTCGCGTCGCCGGAGATCGCCGCGGCGGTGCCCGCGGTCGCCGCCGCGAGCTGCGGGAGCAGCACGGGCAGCACGAGCACGGGCACGACGAGCGCGCGCGCGCGGAGCCGCAGCGAGAGCGCGACGTAGAGCGTCACGAGCGGCGGGACCGCGACGGTCCCGAGCGCGGTGACGAGCGCGAGGTGCAGCGGCAGCGTGACGTCGAGGTCGAGCAGGACGACGGTGAGGAGCACGCCCGCGAACGCGACGATCCCGAGGAGGCCGGTCAGCGCGAGCACCTTCCCCGCGTAGAGCGCGTCGCGTCCGCCGGGCAGCGCCAGGATCGCGTCGATCGCGTCGTCCTCGAGCTCGCGGTCGAACGACCGCGTCGTGGCGAGCATCGCGGCGAACGCGAGGGCGATCCAGGTGAGGCCCGCCGCGACCGCGGGCTCGCGCGCGACCGACGGGCCGAAGAGAAGGCTCTCGAGGAAGACGAGCACGAGCGTCAGTCCGAGCGCGGCGAACAGCCCGTCGGGCTGAGCGCGCTCGGCGCGCAGCTCGCGCTCCGCGACGAGGAGCGCGCGCCTCACGCGAGGCGGCCTTCGGCGAGCCGGACCGTGCGGGACCCGTCGAGCTCGGTATGGCCGTGGGTCGCGACGAGGATCGCGCGGCCGCCCGCGCCGAGCGTCGCGAGCCGGACCGCGAGCGCGTGCGACGCGTCCTCGTCGAGCTCGGCGAAGGGCTCGTCGAGGAGCGCGACGTCCCACCGCTCGGCGTCGAGGCGCGCGAGCGCGGCGCGCCGCCGCTGCCCGGCCGAGAGCCGCTCGACGGGGAGCTCTCCCGCGGGCACTCCCCACGCGGCGAGCGCGAGCTCGACGCGCGGTGCGGGATCGCCGCGGTAGCGCGCGAAGAAGGACAGGTTCTCCCGAGCGGTGAGGCCGCGGAGCAGCTGCGGCCGGTGGCCGAGCACGAGGAGCGCGCCGTCGCACGTGCGATCGCCCGCGGAGAGCGGCACGAGGCCCGCGAGCGCGCGCAGCAGCGTGGTCTTTCCCGCGCCGTTCGGCCCGCGCAGCAGCGTCAGGCCCGGGGCCACGTCGAGGTCGATGTCCTCGAGGATCGTCCGCCCCCCGAGCGCGACCCGCGCGCCGCGCAAGCGAGCGCTACGCACGTCGCGCGCCCAGCCGGCGGGTGATATGCACTCGCTCGATGATGGGGCGGCTCGTACTGGCCTGCATCGCCTCCGCGGCCCTCGTCGCGTGCGCGGAGCCGCCCGCGACGGAGCCGGTCGCGCGCGGCCGGCAGGTCTTCCGCGCGCTCGACTGCGGCCGCTGCCACCAGGTCGGGAACGCCGGGGGACGGGTGGGGCCGGACCTCACGCGCGTCGGGACCGTGGCCGCCGGGCGCATCCCCGGCGTCGCGGCCGAGGAATACATCCGCCGCTCGCTCGTCGGACCGGGCGAGTACGTCGTGCCGGGCTACAGCGACATCATGCCCCGCGGCCTGGTGCGCGGCCTCTCTCAGGCTGACCTCGACGCGCTCGTGCGGTACCTCGGGTCGCTCGAGTAGCCGGCGGGCCCGCGCTGGCCCGCGGAATGCTTCGCACCGGGGGCATGTCGCCCGACACCGCTCTCACCATCGGTCTCGCTGCGGGCTGGATGGCGCTCGTGGTGGCTTTCGCCTGGCCCACGCCGCACTGCACGTGCTGCCCCCAGCGCTCGCGCGACCGCGAGCGCGAGAAGACGCCCCGCTAGAGCAGCTCGGCGACCTCGGCGAGCGAGCGGACGCGCCGGTGGCGCGTCGGCGTGCCGCCCGCGCGTGACATGAGCGCGGTCCCGAAGCCGACGTCCGCCGCCGCGTCGAGGACGTGCGGCGCGTCGTCGACCACGAGCGCGGAGCGCGGATCCACACCGGTGACGCTGACGATCCCTTCGTAGTAGCGCGCCCCCTTCTTCCACGCGCCGACGAGATCGGGCCCGAAGAGCATCCCGAACGCCTCGCGGATCCCCATGCCGCGGAGGAGCGGGTCGAGGTCCGTCGAGAGGCTGCCTGAGGCCGTGTGCAGAGCGACGCCGCGCGACGCGATCGCCCGCACGCCGGGAACGGCATCGGGGTAGCCCGCGCGGACGCGCTCGTTGATGTGTGCGAGCGCGGCCGCGTTGAGCGCGTCGATCTCGTCGTCACGCGGGGGCGCGACGCCGACGTCCGCGCACATCGCATGGAGCCAGACGCGGTTCGTGCGGGGCCAGAAGCCTGGGTCGAACTCGTCGCCGCGCTCGAGCATCGCGACGAACGCCGACCACGACCCCTCGTACGCCGGCGCGTTCGCGCGTCCCCAGGCGGCAGGGTCACCGCCGAGGCCCGGTGCGAAGAAGTCGCCGGCGAGGCGCCGCCACTCCGCGGCGCGGACCTCGTTGTCGTTGAGCACGCCACCGTCGTCGAGGAAGACCGACGTCACACGCATCGCTCCGTACTATCGCGCACGTGCCTCGCTCCGCTCCCGCACGGTCGTCGCGTGGCCAGAGCGCCGCGACGACGCGCGCCTTCCTCTTCTCGGACCTGCGCGGGTACACCGACTACGTCGAGCGGAAGGGCGACACGGCCGCCGCCCGGCTCCTCAAGGACTACCGCGCGCTCGTCCGCCGCGAGGTGGCGCGGCACGCGGGCGCTGAGGTGAAGACCGAGGGCGACTCCTTCTATGTCGTCTTCGACTCGGCGAGCGCCGCGCTCGAGTGCGCCGTGCAGGTGCAGCGCCGCGCGGCGGGGCGCAACGCGAAGGAGGCCGACGCGCCGCTCGAGGTCGGCATCGGCATCCATGCCGGGGACACCGTGGCGTTCGACCAGCAGTTCGTGGGGAGCGCTGTGAACGTCGCGGCGCGCCTCGCCTCACAGGCCGGCGCGGGCGAGATCGTCGTGAGCGACACCGTCCGCGGGCTCGTCCGCACGAGCAGCGCCTACCCGCTGCGCGACCGCGGCGAGCTCGCGCTCAAGGGCGTGTCGGAGCGCGTGCGCGCGTGGACCGTCGCCTGGGCGGCGGAGCCCGCGGGCGCCGCGATGCCGCTCCTCAGCGCGGCCGCGCAGCCGATCGCGCCGGCCGCCGGCCAGCTCCTGTGTCCGGTCGTCGTCGGCCGCGATGCCGAGCGCAGCCGCGCGCGCGAGCTCGTCGAGGCGGCCGCCGCCGGCCGGGGCCAGACGCTCGTCGTGGGCGGCGAGGCGGGCGTCGGGAAGAGCGCCTTCGTGCGCGACGTCGTCGCCGCCGCGACCTCGCTCGGCTTCCGGCTCCTCTACGGCGCGACCCTCGAGTCCGACGCGGGCCTCCCGTACGCGCCCTTCGTCGCCGCGATCCGCTCGGGCTTCCGGGGCCTCGAGCACGAGCGGCTCGGCCGCGTGCTCGCGCTCGCCGCGCCGGATCTCGCGGAGCTGTTCCCCGAGCTCGGGCGCGCCCAGCGCGACAGGGCGACCACGGACCAGCACCGCCTGGCGTACGCGTTCGCGGGCCTCTTCTCCACGTTCGCGCGCGAGGCGCCTGTCATCGTCGCGATCGAGGACCTCCACTGGGCCGACGAGGCGAGCCTCGCCCTCCTCCAGTACCTCTCGCGCGAGCTGCGCGACTCGCGCGTGCTCATCCTCTCGACCTACCGCAGCGACGAGATGCACCGGCGCCACCCCTTCCTGCGCGTGCTCACCGGGCTCCAGCGCGAGCGGCTCGCCGCGGAGATCGCGCTTCGCCGCCTGGACCGGGAGGAGGTCCGCGAGCTCATCCGCGCGACGTTCGCGGCGCGCGATCCGCGCGTCAGCGTCGGCGAAGCGTTCCGCGACGCGATCTACGCGCGCTCCGAGGGCAACCCGTTCTTCACGGAGGAGCTCCTGAAGTCGCTCGTCGAGTCGGGCGACGTGTACGTGGACCCGAAGACCGGCTGGGAGCGGAAGCCGCTCGAGGAGCTCCAGATCCCGGGCTCGATCAAGGAGGCGGTCCGCCAGCGCGTCGAGGCGCTCTCCCCCGACGCGCGCGCCACCGTCGCCGTCGCCGCCGTGATCGGGCTCCAGTTCACGTTCGACGTGCTCCGCGCCGCGCGCGGCATCGACGAGGCCACGCTCGAGGCTCACCTCCGCGAGCTCATGGAGGGCCAGCTCGTCGTCGAGCTCGGCGACGACGAGCGTTACGGATTCCGGCACGCGCTCTCGAAGGAGGTCGTCTACGACGACCTCCTCGTGCGGGAGCGGAAGCGGCTGCACCGAGCGGTCGTGGACTCGATCGAGGGCGATGCGCGGACCGAGCCGGCCATCGTCGCGCATCACCTGCTCGCCGCCGGAGAGGCGGCACGGGCGATGCCCCACCTGCTCGCCGCGGCGGCCCGCGCAATGGCGGCGGGCGCTCCGCGCGAGGCGGCAGCGCACTACGCGCGCGCGATCGAGATCGGCGTCCCGGACGATGAGCTCGCGGCGACCGTCGAGCGGCAGGCGGAGGCGTACCACGCCTTCGACATCGGCCTGAGCATCAGGACGGCTGACGAGGCGTACGCCCTCTACCGGGAGCGGGGCGACGCGAGCGGACAGTCGCGGATGCTCCGGCTCGCGGGGCGCGGCCACTTCTACGAGAGCCGGCAGGAGCAGGCGGAGGAGGTGACCCAGCGCGCGATCGACGTGCTGGGTGGCGACGAGACCCCGGAGCTCGCGCGTGCCGTCGCGCAGCAGGCCGGCCTCCTGATGGCGCGTTCGGACATGGCCGCGGCGCTCCCGCTCGCGGAGCGAGCCATAGAGATCGCACGGCGAACGAACGACGCCTGGGCCCTCGCCAACGCGCTGATCACGAAGGGCAGCGTGCTGCCGCGCGCCGAGGGGGTCGGATCGATCCGCGAGGGGATCGCGCTCGCCGTGCGCGAGGGCGTCGTCGAAGCCGCCATGCGCGGGTACAACAACCTCGCGATCGCGCTCACGCCGCTCGGCCGGCCGGCGGACGAGCGGCTCGCGGTCCTGGACGAGGCCATGGCGTACGCGCGCCGTCATGGCGTCGAGCAGGCGACCCTCGCGTACGTGCGCTCGATGCGTTCCGGGATCTGGTTCGGGCTCGGTCGGTGGGACGAGGCGCTCGCGGAGGCCGACGCGGTCCACGAGTCGGCGCTCGTCTACCGGTGGTCGCTGTTCTTCCACGCGCTGGCCAACGTCGCCCGCGAGGGACCCGATGCCGCGCTGCCCGTCGCGGCCGAGCTCGAGAAGCGCGGAGCCGCGGACGAGCACAGCGTTCCGCTACGGGCGGAGCTCGCCGCTCTCTACGCGCGGGCGGGGAGACGCGAGGAGGCGCGGGCCGCCGCCGAACGCCTGCGCTCCGTCCTCGCGCGGTATCCGCCGTCGACGCGCGAGCTGCGGACGCCGCGCAGTCCGCTCGGCGGACCGACCCTGATCGGCGCGCTGACGCTCGCGATCCTCACCGAAGAACCCGAATGGATCGACGTCGCCGAAGCGGAGCTCCTGAACGAGGAGCTCGGCCGCGGCACCGTCGAGGCGGCGCGCGCGGTGCTGGCCGGGGACGCCCGCGCGTGCGCGGAGGCGCTCCGCCGCGCGTTCGGTCCGTACGAGCGTACGGGCCTCGGTGCGTTCGTGTACGAGTTCGCCGTGACGTGCGTGCGGACGCTGCACGCGCGCGGGGTCGCGCTCGGGCCGGAGTGGCGCGCGGTCGCCGGCCCGGTGCGCGCGTTCGCGGAGAAGGTCGGCGCCCGCTGGTGGCTCGCGCAGCTCGAGGCCGCCGGGATCTAGCCCGCGCTCCGCTCCTCGGCGCCGCCGCGCCGCACGAGCTGGGGCCAGCGGCGGCGGACCGCGGCCGCGATGCCCTCGGCGTCGAGCCCGTAGCGGTGGCGCCAGATCTTCTGCGCGCCGTGGTCGACCCACTCGTCCGGAACGCCGAGGAGCTCGAGCTCGGCGCGCGCGCCGCGCTCGGCGTAGAGCTCTCCCACCGCCGAACCGAAGCCCCCCGCGACGACGTGCTCCTCCACCGTGAGGACGCGGCCGACGCGCGCGGCGAGCGTGAGCAGGCGCTCGCTGTCGAGCGGCTTCGCGAAGCGCGCGTTCACGACGGTGGCCTCGATCCCTTCGCGGGCGAGCGCCGCCGCCGCGTCGAGGGCCGCGGAGACGACCGTCCCGTACGCGACGATCGCGACATCGGCTCCCTCGCGCAGCGTCTCCGAGACGCCGAGCGGCAGCTCCTCGAGCGGCGCGTCGAGGGCCGCGCCGGTCCCCGCGCCGCGCGGGTAGCGGAACGCGATCGGGCCGCTCCCCGCCGCGGCGTGGCGCACGGCGGTCCAGACCATCTGCCGGAGCTCCCCCTCGTCCTTCGGCGCCATCAGGACGATCCCCGGAAGCGGCCGCAGGTAGGCGATGTCGAAGAGCCCCTGATGCGTGCGACCGTCGTCCCCGACGATGCCGGCCCGGTCCATGGCCAGCACGACGGGCAGCTCCTGGATCGCGACGTCGTGCACGACCTGGTCGAAGCCGCGCTGGAGGAACGTGGAGTAGATCGCCGCGACGGGCACGATGCCCTGCGTCGCGAGGCCCGCCGCGAACGTGACGGCGTGCTGCTCGCAGATGCCCACGTCGAAGATGCGCCCCGGGAACTCGGTCTGGAGCGCCGCGAGCCCCGTGCCGCTCGGCATCGCCGCGGTGATGCCGACGACGCGCGGCTCGAGCCGCATCGCCTCGGCGAGCGCGTCGGCGAAGACCTTCGTGTACTGGGGGGCGGCGGCCGGCGTCGCGCCGGTGGCGGAGACCCCGTGCCACTTCTGGTTGTCCTCTTCGGCCGGCGCGAAGCCGCGTCCCTTCTGCGTGTGCACGTGCACGAAGACCGGCCCGTTGCGCAGATCCCGCGCGCGCTCGAGCACGTGCTCGATCTCGAACAGGTCGTGCCCGTTCACCGGTCCGAGGTAGGTGAAGCCGAGCTCCTCGAAGAGGACGCTCGGCATGAGGATGGCCTTGAGGCCGGTCATGATCCGGCGGATGCCCTCCTCGGCGAGGTCGCCCGCCGGCACGTGGTGGAGGACCGTCTCGGTGAGGTGGCGCAGCTCGCGATACGGCCGGGCGGTGCGCAGCGCTTCGGTGAGGCGCGACACCGCCGCGACCTGCGGCCGGTGCAGCTCGATCCGCGAGTCGTCGAGCATGCGGGACATCGCGCCGACGTTCGGCGAGATGCTCATGCCGTTGTCGTTGAGGACGACGATGACGCGCGTCCGGAGGTAGCCGATGTTGTTCAGGCCCTCGAACGCCATGCCCGCGGTGAGCGCGCCATCGCCGATGACGGCGACGACGTGGTGGTCCTCCTTGCGCAGGTCGCGGGCGACGGCCATGCCGTGGGCGGCCGAGATCGACGTACCGGCGTGGCCCGCGCCGAACTGATCGTGCTCCGACTCCGTCCGCGCGAGGAATCCGGAGATCCCGCCGAACTGGCGGAGCGCGTCGAACCGCTCACGCCGGCCGGTGAGGAGCTTGTGCACGTACGCCTGGTGCCCGGTGTCCCACACGATCTTGTCGCGTGGCGACTCGAACACCCGGTGGAGGGCGACCGTGAGCTCGGTCGCGCCGAGGCTCGAGGAGATGTGGCCGCCGGTGCGCTGCACGGCGTCGACGGTGAAAGAGCGGATGTCGCGGCAGAGCTCGAGGAGCTCGTCGCGGGAGAGCGCGCGGAGGTCCCGCGGCCCGTTCACGCGGTCGAGGACAGGCACCGATCCCGATACTAGGCGGCGTGGGCATCTCGGACGTGAGCCGTTCGGACGCGGATCTCGCGCGCCGCGCGGCCCTCGTCACGGGAGCGACGGGCAACCTCGGCCGGGCCGTCGTTCGCATGCTCGCCGCGCGCGGGGCCCACGTCGCGATGCCGGTGCGCGACGCGGCGAAGGCGGAGGCCGTGCGCGCGTCGCTCGCGGAGGAGGACCGCGCACGGGTCCTCTCCGGCGTCGTCGATCCGCTCGCGCAGCCCGACATGGACGCCTTCGTGGACCGCGTGCTGCGCGAGTGGGGGAGGGTCGACATCCTCGTCTCCTGCGCCGGTCGCTTCGCGCTCGGGCCGGCGACGGACCTCGCGCTCGCGCGCGACCTCTGGCGCGCGAACGTCGAGGTCGCCGCCGTGGCGGCGGCCGCGTGCCTCCGCCCGATGCGCGCGCGCGGCTACGGGCGGATCGTGTGCGTGTCGGCGGCGAGCGCCCAGAAGGGGTCGAGGAACGGCGCCGCGTACGCGATGACGAAGGCCGCGCTCCTGCGCTGGGCCGAGTCGCTCGCGGCCGAGGTCAAGGGCGAGGGCATCACCGTGAACGCGGTCCTTCCCTCGACGATCGACGATCCCGCCAACCGCGCCGCGATGCCCAGGACCGACCCCCGCGTCTGGGCGAGCCCCGACGAGGTCACCGCGGCGATCCTCTTCCTGTGCTCCCTCGAGGCGAGCGGGATCACCGGGGCGGCCGTCCCGGTCGCCGGTCGCACCTGACCGCCGGGATGGATCCGCCGCGCCCGCGTGTTCTAGTCTCGGAAGGACCCAGATGGCCGACTTCGACCTGATCATCATCGGCGGCGGTCCCGCGGGCCTCACCGCCGGGCTGTACGCGGCGCGCGCGAACATGAGCGTCGTCCTCCTCGAGAGCAAGGACACCGGCGGCGAGATCCTCAACACGGACCTCATCGAGGACTGGCCGGGCGAGGAGTCGATCACCGGCCGCGAGCTCGCCGACAAGATGGCGGCGCACGCGCGGAAGTTCGGGCTCGACATCCGCCCGTATTCGGGAGTGAAGAGGGTCCGCACCGAGGGCGACCGCAAGGTCGTCGAGCTCGAGGACGGCACGACGCACCGTGCCTACGCGGTCATCGTCGCGGTCGGCGGCGAGCCAGTGAAGCTCGGCGTGCCCGGCGAGAAGGAGTTCGCGGGCCGCGGCGTGTCGTACTGCGCTGTCTGCGACGGCGCCTTCTTCAAGGGAGCCGACCTCGCCGTCGTGGGCGGCGGCGACTCGGCGTTCCAGGAGGGCCTCTTCCTCACGCGCTACGCGAAGAAGCTCTACCTCGTGCACCGCCGCGACGAGTACCGGGCGCAGGCGATCCTCCAGGACCGGCTCCTCGGGATGGACAAGGTGCAGGCGATCGCGCCGGCGCAGGTGAAGGAGATCGGCGGCGACGGCGACGTGAAGTGGATCGAGGTCGAGCGCGACGGCAAGCGCGAGCGCGTTCCGGTCGAGGGCGTGTTCATCTTCGTCGGGTTCCGGCCGCTCGGTCGCCGGCTCTTCGACGAGCACATCGACCACGACGAGGACGGCTACCTCGTCACCGACCAGTACATGCGCACGAGCATCCCCGGCGTCTACGCGGTCGGCGACACCCGCGCGCAGCTCGCGAAGCAGATCACGACCGCCGTCGGCGACGCGACCACCGCGGTCCTCCACGCGGAGCGCTACATCGAGGGGCTCAAGCACGCGGAGAAGGCGTTCCCGCGCGCCGACGAGCGCGCGCTCGCGGAGGCGGCCCGCGACGTCGGCCGGCGCCGGTACCGCGCGGGCGAGACCGTCGTGCGCGCCGGAGACCCCGCGAGCGACTTGTACATCGTCCTGCGCGGCGAGCTGACGGTCTCGAAGGACGGACAGGACGTCGACACGATCCGCGAGGGCGACTACTTCGGCGAGCTCGGCCTCCTCGCGGCCGACCACCGGCGCACGGCGACCGTCCGCGCGAAGACCGACGTCGAACTGCTAGCCCTCGGCAAGGACGCGTTCGAGCGGATCGTCCGCTCGAGCCAGGGCGTGGCGGAGGACGTCGCGGCCCGCGTCGAGGAACGGCTCGGCCGCGCGAAGGCGGCCCGCTAGGCGGCTGCGCTCCCCCTGCGCCGCGGCGGGACGAGGCTCTTCACGAAGCGCACGACGCTGTCGAGGTCGAACGGCTTCTTCACGTAGGTCGCGATGCCGCGGCGGCGCATCTCGCCGAGCGCGCTATGGTCCGCCGTCTCGAAGACCACGGGGATCCCGCGGTAGCGGGGGTCGTCGCGGATGCGGTCGTACAGCTCGAGGCCGGACATGCCCGGAAGGCCGAGGTCGACGATGAGGAGATCGACCCGCACGGTCTCGAGCGCCCGCAGCGCTCGCTCGGCGTCGCGGACCCGAAGCGCGACGTAGCCCTCCTCGTCGTTGATCGCGCCCGCGATCAGCTCTCCGATCGGCTCGTCGTCCTCGACGACGACGATGACGCGGCGCCGCGCTCCCATCCGTCTACCTCCGGCGCGCTGCGCAGCAGTGCGGATGCCCCGCCGTGCGGCAGGAGGGTCTCGTTACGGACCTGCCACAACCTCGCGCGGAGCGCCTACTCGGCCGCCGCTTCTCCGCCGGGAGCCGGACGGCGCCCGCGCCCGCCGCGCCGGCCTCTGCCACCGCGAGACCCGCGGCGCGCCGTGCGCTTGCGCGGCGCCTCGGCCCCGGGCGGCGGCGCGGCCGCCGCCTCGACGGGGCCGGTATTCGGCTCCCCGTCGATCGTCCCGAACTCGCCGAGCAGCTCGCGCACGTCGGGATGCGCGCGGTCGATGACGTAGCCGCCCTTCTTCCCGCGCTCCTCGGGCCGCATGACGCCCCGCTCCACCGCGATCCTCATCGTCTGCTCGAGGCGGTCGCCCTCCACGCGCGCGATGAGCTCCGGGAAGAGCGCAGCGTTCACCCAGTCGGGCGCGTCCGGCTCGGGGCTCGCCGACGTGACGAAGTTGAAGAGGTGCACGATGGAGGCGGATCGCTCGCGCGCGTAGCGAACGAGCGGATGGCCGTCCTCGAGCCAGGCCATCGTGATCTGGCGATCGTCGCGCGACACCTGCTCGGTCGCGATCGCGCCGCGCTCCTCGGCGATGTTGAAGAGCGTCTCGAGGAGGATGCGGCGCTGGCTGCGCCCGCGGGCGATCCCGCCCGGCTGGTCGGCGCGCGCGAGCGGCTCGAGGACGGCTTCCACCAGCGGCACGCGGCGCGTGTCCTTGCTCGTGACCGTGTCGATGCGGCGGATGACGCGCACGAGGTGGAAGAAGGTCTCCGCGACGAGCGGCGACGAGAAGTTCGGCGCGAGCATCTGCTTCGCCTTGATCCGGCTGCGCGGCGGCTGCGCCGCGACGACGTGCCCCTGGTCGATCGCCGCGTCGACCCGCTGCTCGAGGACGGACGAGGCCTCCTTCTCGGACAGCGGCACGACGGACCGGACGAACTCGGCGCGGGCCATCGAGGGCTGCCGCAGCGCGACGAGCTGGTCGAGCAGGAGCACCGCGAGGCGCCGCTGCTCCTTCTCGGACTCGGGCTCCGCGGTGGGCACGACCGCGGGCACCGGCGCGCGCGCCGGTGCGGCCGCGCCGCGCCCCCGCCCGCCGCGCCGGCCGCGGCCGCCCCGCGGTCGCTCCCCGCGGTCGCCGCGCTCCTGCGGCTCCGCGCGCTCGCGCTCGGCCCGCTCCTCCCGGCGGCCCCCCTCGTCGAAGCGGGGCTGCGGGATGCGTGACCAGCGCGCCTCGGGGATGAGGTCCTCGAGGAGGAACACGTCGTCGCGGAGGTACGGCGAGTCGCGGAGCTCGTTCGCGAGGGACAGGTCGCCGGCGACGAGGTAGACGGTCTTGTCCTCGTCCTTCAGCGCCTTGCACAGCGCGTTCAGGTCGCGGTCGCCGGACACGATCATCCAGACCTCGATGTCCGGACGCTCCTTGTAGAGGAGCTTCATCGCGCGCGTGATGAGGACGGCGTCGCTGCGGCCCTTGAGGAGCCGGCCGCTCATGCGCTGCGCGACGGCGATCGGCTCGATGCCGGTGAACTCGAGGCCCATGAGGAGCGTCTCGTCCTGCGACGCGACCTCCTGCCCGAAGATCGCGAGACGCACGCGCACCGGGCCGAACTCCGCGGCCTTCTTGAGGATCGCCTGCAGGATCGAAAGCGTGGATGGCAGCGGGCCTGTCGTGTGCTGCCTGAGCGTGTAGTAGACGTTCTCCCAGTCGATGAGGAGAGCGACGTCGGGCAAATGATCTCTCCGATATGTGGGCTCGCACGCCACCCGACCCGCTCGGGGAGCCCCGCGGGCTCCCGCGCTCTGCTCTCCTGTCGTCCGCTCTCCACCACGTGGAGCTCGTACGAGAGCGCATCCTCCGAGACACATCAGCCGCCGTGCGCGCCGTTGTCGTCGCCAATGATACGGTCCGCCGGTGCCGGACGCTCCGCTGGTGTCGCTCGTCGACATCGCGCGATCGCGCGGCGCGTCGTACGCCGACGCGCGCGCGGTCGAGCGGGAGCAGGAGTCCGTCAACGTCAAGGACGGCAACGTCGAGTCGATCGACCGCTCCGCGGACCGGGGCGTCGGCGTCCGCGTGATCCACAAGGGCGCCTGGGGGTTCGCCGCGACCGATCGCACGGACGAGGCGTCGCTCCGGGGCGCGCTCGACGACGCGTTCGCGCGCGCCGCCGCGGCCGCGTCGGTCGCGGCGCGGGACGTCCGGCTCGCGCCGGTCGCCGCGCAGCGCGGCGAGTACCGCACGCGCGTCGAGCGCGATCCCTTCGCCGTGCCGATGAGCGAGCGGATCGACCTCCTGCGGGCCGCCGCGGAGGCGCTTCGCGGCGAGAACGCGCGGACCTGGCGCGCGGGCGCGTCGGCGTACCGCACGAGGAAGCGGCTCGTCACGAGCGAGGGAACGGACGTGTCGCAGGAGATCGTCGACACGGCGGCAGGCCTGTCCGTCCTCGCGGTGAAAGCCGGCGCGAAGCCCGTCCTGCGCGCGGACATGCGGCGGGCCAGGCAGGCCGGCTGGGAGTTCGTCGAGTCGTACGACCTCCTCGCGGTCGCCCGCCGCTACCGCGAGGACGCCGAGGGCACGCTCGACGCGCCGTACGGCGAGGCGCGCCCGACCGACGTGGTGCTCGACCAGTCGTTCCTCGCGCTCCTCGTGCACGAGTCGTGCGGGCATCCGACCGAGGCGGACCGGGTGCTGGAGCACGAGGTCGCCTTCGCGGGTACGACCTTCATGTGGCCGCGCGACCGCGGATCGCTCCGCTACGGGAGCGAGCACGTCTCGATCACCGCCGACGCGACGCTCGACGGCGGGCTGGGCACGTTCGGCTGGGACGACGACGGCGTGCCCGCCATGCGCACGCCGCTCATCGCACGCGGCACGTTCGTCGGCTACCTCACCTCGCGCGAGACGGCGGCGGCGCTCGGCATCCCGGTCGCGATCGGATCCGCGCGCGCGGAGGGATGGCAGCACTTCCCGATCGTGCGAATGGTCAACGTGAGCCTCGATCCGGGTGACGCGACGTTCGAGGAGCTCGTGTCCGGGATCGACGACGGTCTCCTCCTCGAGTCCCCGGGCTCGTACTCGCTCGACGAGAAGCGCCAGAACTTCCACTTCACCGCGCAGGTCGCGCGCCGCGTCCGCCGCGGCCGCGTCGAGGAGCGCGTCCGCGGCGTCGGCTTCCAGTCGCTCACGCCGGACTTCTGGGGCCGCTGCGACCGCGTCGCGGACGACTGGGAGCTCCACGGCTTCCTCTCGTGCGCGAAGGGCGAGCCGCTCCAGCTCATGCGGGTCGGACACGGCGCGGCGCACGCGCGCTTCCGTGCGCTTCCCCTGGAGATCCAGGCGTGAGGGAGGAGCGGCTCCGCCGCGACGACCGAACACGATCGGCCGTGAGCACGGCAGCAGCCGGAGGCTGCTGCCTGGGCAGGTCCCAGGCGTGACCGTCCGCGGGCCGGACGCGCTCCTCGCGCCGCTGCGCGCCGTGCTCGAGGGCGCGCCCGCGGACGAGGTCGAGCTGTGGGCGCACCGCCGCGTCGCGGCGGTGACGCGGTACACGCGCAACGCGGTCCACCAGAACGCCCGCTCCGACGAGACGCACGTGACGGCCCGGGCGGTCGTCGGCCGCGCCGTCGGCGTGGCGACCACCAACGCGACCGACGGCGCGGGCCTGCGCGCGCTCGTCGCTGACGCGGCGGCGCTCGCGCGGCTCCAGCCGCCGAACGAGGAGTGGCCGGGGGTCGCCGGGCCGGCGACGTACGCCGCGGCGCACGCCTTCGACGAGGCGACGGCGTCCCTCGACGCCGCGCAGCAGGCGCGCGCGATCGCGCGCATCACGGCGCGCGCCGAGGCGCGAGGCATGCGCGCCGCGGGCACGCATCACCTGGAGCTCCGCGAGGACGCGGTGGTCACGTCGCGGGGCGCCGAAGCGTACGCGCCGCTGACGCTCGCGTACGTCCGCGCGCTCGTGCAGAGCGAGACCGGCGCCGGGTACGCCGACGATCTCGGCGCGCGCGCGGGCGCCCTCGACCCCGACGGGGTCGCGTCGCGCGCGATCGCCAAGGCCGAGCTCGACCGCGACCGCCGGCAGCTGGAGCCCGGCGACCACGAAGCCGTGTTCGAGGAGCTCGCCGTCGCCGAGATCCTCCGCGTGCTCTCGCTCCACGGCGTCGGCGGCCAGGCCGTGCGCGAGGGCCGGTCGTTCATGACGGGACGCATCGGAGAGCGCGTCACCGGCCGGCTCTTCACGCTCCACGACGACGCGCTCGACGCGCGCCAGCTCGCGATCCCCTTCGATGTCGAGGGCACGCCGAAGCGGCGCGTGGCGCTCCTCGAGGACGGCATCGCGCGCGGCCCCGTCCACGACCGCACGTCGGCGAAGGCGATGGGAGCGTCCTCCAGCGGACACGCCGCGGACCGCGACCGCTACCCCGTCGGCGGGCTCGCCGCGAACCTCGTCATGCGCGGCGGGGACGCCTCCGATGAGGACCTCGTGCGCGCCGTGCGGCGCGGCGTCCTCATCACGCGCTTCCACTACACGAACGTGCCCGATCCGAAGTCGGCCACGATGACCGGGACGTCGCGCGACGGCACGTTCCTGATCGAGGACGGGCGGATCGTCGCGGCGCTCGCGAACGTGCGGTTCACGATGAGCGCACTCGACCTCTTCGCCGGGATCGAGCTCCTCGGGCGTCAGCGGCTCGTGCGTGACTGGTGGAGCACGAACGGCATGGGCGAGATCGTGTGCCTCGCGCCGCCGATGAAGGTCGCTCGCGCGACGATCACCGGGTCGAGCCCCCTCTAGAGCCGCCCGAGGATCTCGGCGATCCCCGCGTCGAGCCGCGCCAGCGCCGCGGGGCCGCTCGCGCGCTCGTGGGACCCGCGCGCCCGGCCGATCCGGCGCGCGATCCGCCGCGCTTCGGACGGCGGGGCGGTGGCGTCGAGCGCCTTCTCGCACTGCACCGTGTGCTCGACGAGGTGCGACGCGAAGCGGTGGAGCCGGAAGCGCACGTCGACCGTGTGGCCCGACCACTGCGTGGGCCGCGCGAGCGCGTCCGCATCGAGCGTGCCGAGCGCGGTGTCGGTCTCCGCGCGGTACGCGGCGAGCCGCTCGGCGATCCGCGTCCCGTCGCCCTCCGTGTCGCTTGGGATCGGCGCCGGGCGGCGGCCCGCGGGGAGCGTGAGCGGCTCGTCCGGACCGCGCACGAGCGCGTGCTTCGTGTTCGCGAGGTAGGAGCGCTCGACGGCGATCGTGTGGGCGAGCGTCGCCCGGACCGACCACTCGCCCGGCGCCGGGACCGCATCGAGGGCGCTCTCGTCCAGGCCGCCGAGGAGAGCGGCGAGATCCCCGAACGCCTCTTGCGCGAGCGCGCAGATCGCGGCGGGCTCGCTGTCGGGTCGCGCCCCACGAGCGGCCGCATCCTGCTCCGCTTCGAGGATCCGGAAGAGCGCATCGCGGCGGTCGAGCGTCTCGCCGCCTTCGCGCCAGGTCCACGCCGCGTCGAGGTCGGTGAGCGAGGCGAGCCGAGCGAGCGTGCGAACGAAGGTCACGACGCGAACGCTACCGCGGGCGCTGGCGTGCATCTTGCGTCCGATGACCCACGACACCACGAAGGAGAGACGCAGGGATGGACGCGATCACCCTCTTGAAGCGGGAGCACCAGACCGTCAAGAAGCTCATGGACGAGCTCGAGAAGACGACCGAGCGGGGCGTGAAGACGCGCGAGCAGCTGTTCACGAAGCTCGTGAACGACCTCAAGCTCCACGAGCAGATCGAGGAGCAGATCTTCTACCCGGCGGTCAAGGAGCGCGCCGAGTCGAAGAAGGTCCAGGAGCTGATCGACGAGTCGTACGAGGAGCACCACTTCGTCGACGTCGTGACCGAGGAGCTCAAGGACACGCCACTCGACTCGGAGCAGTGGTCCGCCAAGTTCAAGGTCATGAAGGAGAACGTCGAGCATCACGCCATCGAGGAGGAGGAGGGCAAGCTCTTCCCGAAGGTCCAGCGCGCGTTCTCCAAGGACGAGCTCGAGGATCTCGGCACGGAGATGGCCGAGCTGCGCGGATCGCTGGCCTCCGGCATGGCGCAGGAGCAGCCGACGGCCTCGTAGCCGTGCCGCGTTGGACCGCATCTGGGAGCTGATGGAGGCTCCGGCGGCTGACGCCCGGAGCCTCCATCAGCGCACGTCCTCGGCGCGTGCGGCGCGCCGCGGCCCGAGGTCGTGTCGACCGCGCTCGAGGTGTCCGAGGGAAGGGCCGATGCCACCGTGGTCGTCCGGAACAGAGGCGCGGGCGAAGGCCAGATCGCGCTCAAGGTGACGCTGCGCGACGCGAGCGGGAAGGTCGTCGCGCGCGAGGCGCGGACCGTCGAGCTCGGCGAGCGCGAGACGATCGAGGTGACCGTGGAGCTGACGGCCCCGAAGGACGCCGGCGCGCTCAAGGTCGAGGCGGAAGCGGTCTACCCCCCTGACTGAGCGGTCAGGGCTGGGCCGCGAGGGCGTAGAGGTACCGCACGAGCTGCCACCGCTCCGTGTCGGACAGCTGCGTCTTCCAGCCCGCCATCGCCGTGCCGGGGATCCCCTCGCTGATCCAATGGAAGTGCTCGCCGGGCGCGTGGAGCGGAACGTGGAGCTTGAGGTCGAGCGGGCGCGGATTGAGGGCGAGGCCCGCGGGGCCGTCGCCGCGCCCGCGCTGGCCGTGGCAGACGAGGCAGTTCCGCTCGTACACGGCGCGCCCGGCGGCGACGCTCTCGGGCGTGTCCGGGACGGGGTTCGAGAGGAAGCGCGCGGTGAACGGCACCGGGTAGGAGGGCACGTTCACGGCGACCGTGAACGCGACGAGGAACGCCGCCGCGGAGCCGACGGCCATGACCGCAGCGGCGACCGCGGGGCGCCGCCACACGTCGCGCCGGTACCAGCGCACGAACGCGAAGACCCCGAAGATCGCGGCTCCGAGGAGGAGCAGGAGCGCGGCCTGGACGGCCGCGTCGCGCGACAGCGTCACTTCGCCCTGCCGCTCCTTCGGCTCGACCACCACCAGAGGCCGAGGAACAGGAGGAGCGGCAAGCCGAGCTCGACGAAGACGTCGAGCGGCCCGGAGACGATGTGCCCGAGCGTCACGGCGACACCGTGAGCGGGAACGCCGCGCGCCGTCCCTCGAGCGTGACCGCGATCTCCCACGCGCCCGCCTCGAGCGCGTCGACGTCGGCAAGGTACCGCCCGTTGCCGGCGTCGGAGACGCGCAGCTCGCGCGTGCGTGACGCGCTGATCGCCGTGGCGGTGAGCGTGGCGCCCCGGACGGGGTCGCCCTTCGCGTCGACGAGCACGACGTTCAGGGCGAACGGCGCGCCGGCGACCGGCGTGGCCGGATCCGTGAACGCGATCGCGGTGCGCTCGCCGAGAGAGAGGACGCGCGCGGCGGCGCTGGCGCCATCGGAGCCCACCGGCACGCTGAACACCGTCCGCACGTCGTCGCGCTCGGGGAGGCGCACGATCGTCTCGACGCGCCACGTGCCGAACATCGCGGTGTTGCTGCCCTGCGCGACGTACTCGCCGGGCGCGCGCTGCTCCGCGACCACCTCGCTCTCACCCATGTCGTGCTCGACCATGGTGAACCGGAACACCACGCGCTGCGCCTCGCTGACCGGGCGCAGGCCCTCCTGCACGCGCAGCACGTAGCGGTCGCGGCCCGGCCTCGCCGACGCGACGAGCAGCCGGAGCCGCAGCCCCCCGACGTGCTGTGTCGAGTCGTACGCCGCGCCGCTCGGCTCGGCGGGCGGCGCGAGCGCCGTGAGCGGAGCCGTCGCGACGATCGCGAGAGCGAGGAGCGCCGTCTCGGCCGACGTCGTGCGGACGAGCCCGCGCTTCGCGCGCTCCGGGGCGACGGCGAGGCGCAGCCTCCGGCCGAGGACGGCGAGGTTGAGCGCGCCGAGCGCGACGGCCGTGGCGAGCAGCACGATCTTCGCGAGGAGCGCGAGCCCGTACGGCGTCTCGACGAGGTCCTGCGGGAGGAGGAGGACGCGCAGCGACCGCAGCACGCCGGTCGCGAGGATCGCCGCGACCGCGACGAGGGCGAGGAGCGAGAAGCGCCACACGACCGCGCCGAGCGCGGCCGCTGCGAGCGCGTCGCGGACCGCGCGGGCGGGCAGCACGAGGGCCGCGAGCGCGACGATCCCGCCGAGCCACGCGGAGACCGCGACGACGTGCACGAGGTCGAGCGCGCTCTGCGCGGCGTCGGCGCTCGCCGCGGCGTGCGAGACGAGCGTGGCCGAGAGCGCCGCGACGAGTCCCGCGCCCGCGGCCAGCTCGCGCCTGAGCGCGACGGGTGCGCGGGCCGCCGCGAGGAGCGCCGCCCCCGCCGCGGCACGCAGCGCGAGCGCGGCGGCGAACCGGTCCGGCAGGCCGCCGCCCTGCGCGAGGACGATCAGTCCCGTGCCCGCGAGCACGAGCGCTCCCGCGAGCGACAGGAGCAGGCGCTCGCGCGCGGCCGCGACGTCGCCTGGCCTGACGAGGAGGAGGAACAGCGGCACGCCGAGCCCGAGCGCGATCCCGGCGTAGGAGAGCGCGCGTCCGGCGAGCTCGGCCGGCGACGGAGCCGGTGACGACGGTCCGAGGTCTGGGATCGCGGGGAGCGGCGCGTTCCCGACCGCGAACGCGAACGTTCCCCGGGTCGTGTGGCCGTCGACGCTCGAAAGCGCGGCCCATGACACGAGGTACCCGCCGTCGCCGATCTCCTCGAGCCGCACGGAGATCGACGCGGCGTCCACGGGCGCGGCGGACGATGTGCTCACGCGCGAGCCGTCCGGGCGGAACACGTCGATCGCACTGCCCCGGGGATCGACCGGCTCGCTGAAGGTCACGCGGATCTCCTGCGGCGCGCGCTGGAGCCGCGCGTCCGCGGCCGGGTTCGACGACACGTAATTCGCGTGCGCGGCCGCGGGCGAGGGAAGTGCCGCGAGCGCCGCCGCGAGCGCGAGGGCGAGGAGCGGGCGCCGCGGCAACTAGGCTCGCCGGCGCAGCAGCGCGAGCGCGAGCGCCAGCGCGCCGAGGCCGGCGGCCGCGAGGGCGATCCACTGCGTCCGCTCGGCCGTCGCGGCGATCGCGTCGAGGCGCGCGCCGAGATCCGCGCCCGCCGGCACGCGGTCCGGGTACTGGACCGCGGCGAGCGACTGGACGTCGTTGAAGCGCCCGGGTCCGGACTCGAACCGCTCGTTCACCGTCTGCTCGCCGATCCGGCCCTTGAAGACGAACGAGTACCCGCCCTCGCGCGTCGGGACGAAGTGCGCCACGTACGACCCCGGTTGGCCGAAGCGGGTCGTGAGCGGCAGCGAGAGCGCCTGCGAGCGGCCGCCGGCGGTGATGTCCACGGTCAGCGTCCTCTCGACGCCCTCGACCGGCGTGTTCGTGCGCGTGTCGGTGATCTGGATGGAGGCGCCGTTCGACTCTCCCGCGAACGCGGGCTCGACGAGGAAGCCGACGATGACCTGGTACGGCCCGATGCTCCGGCGCTCGTGCGCGTCGGCGGGCTCCGTGAGCGGGAGCTGCGCCGCGACCGCGACGGCGAGCGCCGCCGCGACGCGGAGTGCACGCCACATTGGGTCGACCCTCCTGCAGTTCTACGCGGCGAAGGCGCGGAGGGTGCACCGCCTCGGCGGGCCGGGGGCGAGGGCGGGCGACCAGACCGCGGCGGCGAGGCGCGCGGACGCCGGCGTGGCGAGGGCGCTCCGCGCCGGGCGCGCCAGGCGTGGCGCGCCGAGCGCGAGGATCGCGAGGACGAGCGCCGCGGCGACGTCCTCGATCGGCGCGGTCGCCGCGAAGCGCGGTCCCGCCGCGCGAGACGGGTCGAACCGGTCCGCGAGGCGGAGCTCGAAGAGCGCGAAGCGGTACGCGGCGAGCACGTGATCGTGATGCCGCGGCGTACCCGGCGCCTCCGCGTGCGGCGCGACGACGAGACCCGTCCACGCGAGCGTCGAGCCAAGCACCGAGAGGGAGAACACGAGCCGCGCGAACGCGCGCATCGCGATGACGATACGGCTACTTTTCGGTGCGTGGACGGCGCGTTCGTAACGCTCGTGCTCGGCATGATCGCGCTCGGCTTCCGCCACGGGTTCGACTGGGACCACATCGCGGCGATCACGGACATCACGAGCACGACGACGGCGAGCCACGCCGACGTGGACGTGCCCGTCGGCGCCCCGCTGCAGGCACGCGGGCACGACGAGCACGACACCTCGCACGAGCACTCTCACGAGCGCGCGAGCGTGAGGCACACGCTCACCGAGTCCCGCTTCGCGCACGAGCAGCGGCACGCGCTGTTCCTCGCGACGCTCTACGCCTTCGGCCATGCCGCGATGGTGGTGACCCTCGGCGTGCTCGCGATCCTGTTCGCGGCGATCCTTCCGGAGTGGGTCGATCCGATCCTCGAGAAGGTGGTCGGCGCGACGCTCGTGCTGCTCGGCGCGTGGGTCCTCTTCTCCGTCGTGCAGTACCTGCGCGGCCGCGGCGACTTCCGCCTCCGCAGCCGCTGGATGCTCGTGTTCGACCTCGCGCGGTACGGCTGGGACGCGCTCCAGGCACGAGTCCACGGGCACGAGCACCGCCCCTCGGCGCACGCGACGCAGTACGGCCCGCGGACCGCGTTCGCGGTCGGCGTGATCCACGGGATCGGGGCCGAGACGGGCTCGCAGGCGCTCCTGCTCGCGGGTGTGGCGGGTGTCAGCGGCCCGACGACCGGGATCCTCATCCTCCTCGCGTTCACGGTCGGCCTCATCGTCGCCAACTCGCTCGTCGCCTTCGTCACGGCCACCGGCTTCATCGGGGCGCAGCGCATGCGCCTCATCTACATCGCGTTCGGGGCGGTCGCCGGGGTCGCGAGCCTCGTCATCGGCCTCCTCTTCATCGCGGATCTCGGCACCGAGCTGCCCGACCTCGAGCAGCTGCTCTTCGGCGGCGGCTAGCGCGCGGGGCCCGTACGCTCGTCGGCGTGCGCATCCTCGCGCTCGCGCTCGTCGCCGTCGCGGCCGTCTCGTGTGGCGACGTGTACGAGGGCCGGAGCGGCAGCGTCTTCGAAGCGCGCGTCACGCGCGTCCTTGCGACCGAGCGGCAGACGACTCCCGGGGGCCCGCAGCTGGTGCAGCGCGTCGAGATCGAGCTCGAGGGCTCGCTCTACCGCGGCGAGCGCATCGAGGTCGGCTGGGGTGGCCGCATCCCCATCAACGAGAACGGCCTGCTGCGGCCGGGGGACCGCGTCCTCGTCTCGGCCAGCCGCGCGGACGACGGCTCCAGGCAGTACGCGATCGTCGAGGTCATCCGCCTGCCCGCGCTCGTTCCCCTCGCGGCGATCGCGCTCCTCGCGCTCGTCGCCGTGGCACGCGTCAAGGGGCTCGCGTCGGTCGTCGGCCTCGCCGCGAGCGTCGCCGTGCTGCTCCTGGCCGTCGTCCCGGCGCTGCGCCGCGGCGACGACCCCCTCGTCGCGACGCTCGTCGGCTCAGCCCTCGTGCTCGCCGCGACCGTGTACCTCGTCCACGGTCTCAACCGGAAGAGCACCGCCGCCCTGGTCGGGACGGCCGCTGGCCTCGCTGCGGTCGCGGCGCTCACCGCCGCCTCGCTCTCGCTCGCGCGGATCACCGGCTTCGCCGACGAGGAGGCGGTGTTCCTCGCCGTCGGGACCGGCCACGCGATCGACATGACGAAGCTCGTGCTCGCCGGCCTCGTGGTCGCTTCGCTCGGCGCGCTCACCGACATGGCGGTGGGCCAGGCGTCGACGACCTTCGAGCTCGCGTCCGTGGACCGCAGCCTGCGCGGTCGCGCGCTCTACTCCTCCGCGCTGAACGTCGGCCGCGACCACGTCGGCTCGCTCGTGAACACGCTCGCCCTCGCGTACGTCGGCGGCGCGCTCCCGCTCGTGCTGCTGCTGACGCTCGGCTACGCGCCGCTCGCGGTGGCCCTCAACGGCGAGACGATCGTCACGTCGCTCCTCGGGATCCTCGCGGCGACGTGCGCGCTCGTGCTCACCGTGCCCGTCACGACCGCCGCCGCCGTCGCGCTCGTGCGCCGCTAGGCTCGCCCGCCGCGTCGCCGGCAGCCGGCGCAGAGGCCGTAGAGGTCGAGCGTCGCGTGATCCACCGCGAACCCGTGCCGCGCGCGCACCCGGGCGAGGAGGGGCCGGAGCGCCGCCTCGTCGAGATCCTCCACGCGCTGGCACCTCGTGCACACGAGGTGGTGGTGGTGCTCCGCCGCGCACGCCGCGTACGCGGAGACGTGCCCCTCGCGCTCGAGCCGGGTCGCGAGGCCGTCCGCGACGAGCGTCTCGAGGGTCCGGTACACGGTGGCGAGGCCGACGCGCTCGCGCCGGGGGAGCGCCGCGTGCAGCTCCTGCGCGCTGAGCGCCCCGCGGGCGGCGCGCAGCGCGTCGGCGACGATCCGCCGCTGCCGCGTGTCGCGCCGCGCCGTTCCGACCACCCGCCCACGATACGCCGAGAGCGCACGTATTGACAATGAGACTCATTCTCAATAGCGTCGGGGAGATGGAACCGCTGGTCCTGCTCCTCGGGCTCGCCGCCTCGGCCGGCGACCTCATCGGCGGCGCGATCGTCACCGCGCCCCGGCGGCTCGGCGAGCGCACGCTCGGGCTGCTCATGGCGCTCGGGGCGGGCAATCTGCTGGGCGTCGCGATCATCGAGCTCATCCCCGAGTCGATCAACGAGGTGGGCGAGATCGCCCCGGTGTTCATCCTCGGCGGCTACCTGCTCATCCACTTCTTCGAGCACGTGTTCGCCCCGCACCTCCATTTCGGGGAGGAGACGCACGGGAGCGCGATCGTGGACAGCCACGTCACGAGCACCGCGCTGATCGGGCTCGGGCTCCACGCGTTCATGGACGGCGTCGCGATCGGCTCGGCGTTCCTCGCGAATCCCGCCCTCGGCGTCCTCGTGTTCGCCGCGATCATGCTGCACAAGCTGCCGGAGGGCTTCACGATCGCCTCGGTGATGAAGGCGGCGGGCACCACGCGGAGCTGGGCCCTCTCCGCGTCGGCGATCCTCGGCGTCGCCACGTTCGTCGGGGTGCTCGCGTCCTCGGCGGTCGGCGGCCTCGCGGGCTACACGCTCGCGATCGCCACCGGCTCGGTCCTCTACGTCGGCGCGACGGACCTCATGTCGGAGGCCAACAAGGAGGAGAGCATCCTCAACCCGGTCATGGTGTTCCTCGGGATCGCCATGTTCTTCGTCGTCATCACGCTTGCCCGCTTCGCGGGAGTGGCCATCTAGCGCCGCGCGAGGCCATAGACTGAGGCCGTCCCCATGGCCGTATCCACCCTCATCACGCCCGACATGACCATCGCGTCCGTCGTCGAGCGCTGGCCCGAGACGGCGCGGATCTTCGCGCGCTACGGGCTGTCCTGCGCATCGTGCTCCATCAGCAAGAGCGAGTCGATCATGGCGGGCGCGACGGGCCACGGCGGAGGTCGCGTCAACGTCGACGAGCTGATGCGCGACCTCAACGCGTACGCGGAGACCGGCAAGCTGCCCGAGGGCCTTCCGCCCGCGAGCGGCGTCGCGGGCGGCGGACCCGGGATGCGCACGACGCAGGACGCCCAGAAGGGGATCAAGAGCGTCATCGCGGTGATGTCCGGGAAGGGCGGCGTCGGGAAGTCGCTCGTCGCCGGCCTTCTCGCGGTCGGCCTCAAGCGCGAGGGCCTCGCGGTCGGCGTCCTCGACGGCGACATCACCGGCCCGTCGATCCCGCGCATGTTCGGCGTGAAGGAGAAGCCGGCGGTCGTCCCGGGGACGCAGACGCTCGAGCCGCCGCGCTCACGCGGCGGCATCCCGATCATGTCGATGAACCTCATCCTCCCGAGCGAGGACGAGGCCGTGATCTGGCGCGGCCCGATGGTGTCGGGCGCGATCCGGCAGTTCTACACGGACGTCCACTGGGGCGAGCTCGACCACCTCATCGTCGACCTGCCCCCGGGCACGAGCGACGCGCCGCTCACCGTCATGCAGGCGCTCCCGATCGCGGGCGTCGTGCTCGTCACGACGCCTCAGGCCCTCGCGACGATGGTCGTGTCGAAGGCCGTGCGGCTCGTGAAGCAGCTCGGCGGCGACATCGTCGGCGTCGTCGAGAACATGGCCTACGTCACCACTCCCGATGGCTCGCGCCTCGAGGTCTTCGGGCCCTCCCAGGGCCTGAAGCTCGTGATCGCGTCGAACGCACCGCTCCTCGCGAAGC
>DASSSF010000034.1:0-19897 GCA_035708565.1 Candidatus Limnocylindria bacterium | reverse complement strand
GACCTCGAGGTGCCCGCGGACGCGCCGCGGACCTCGCTCCAGTACCCCGGCCTCCTGATCTACGACCCGGGCACGCGGCAGCTCGCGCTCGCGTTCGGCCGCACCGGCCGGCTCCGGAGCTCGGCCGGCCCGATCCTCGCGCTGCCGGTGGCCGAGTTCGCGGGCGACATGGGCCGTCTCGAGGAGCTCGGCAACACGCTCCAGTTCGACGGCGCGCAAAAGATCAGGGTCTCGCGCTCCGCCGACCAGAAGAGCCCGCTCCCGGCGCGCGAGCCGGGCGGGCGCGTGATGACGGTATCGCTCGGGAACGCGAAGGCCCGGGCCGTGCTGCTCGAGTCCATCGCGAGGACGATCGCGCCGGCGTTCGCGAGCCTCCTTCCGCTGAGCGGATTCGCGACGAACACGTACGGGAGCGGCCCGCTCACGCGGTTCTGGAACGAGAAGGGCGGCAAGGAAGGCGAGACCGTGATCGAGCTGCCGGAGGACGCGCCGGATCCCGCGCATGGCGTGCTGATCCCCGGCTACCTCTACTACCTGCCGCGCATCCCCTGGCGCGGCGTGCGCATCGCGACCCGCGACGCCGCCGCGATGGGCCTCCAGGGCGCGGGCGGGCCGATGGTGCTGCATCCCTTCGCGCGCCTGGAGGGCGACTGGGATGCCTTCCTCGACGAGGCCGCGCGCCTCGGGGTCGAGGGCAAGAAGCCGATGCGCTTCGAGCTCGGCTAGCGATGCGGTTCGGCCTCGCGGTCCCGACGTGCCGCGAGGCGAGCCCGTACCCGCTCGGCTTCACCAGCCCGCGCGTCCTGCGCGACATCGCGGCCGCCGGTGAGCGGCTCGGCTTCCATTCGCTCTGGGCGAACGACCACATCGCGAGCACGGCGGCGCAGGTGGCCGCGCTCGCGCAGGCGCCGAACCACTACGACCCGCTCGTGACCTTCGCCTTCCTCGCCGCGCTCACCGAGCGCATCAAGCTCATGACCGCGACGATCGTGACGCCGCTCCGCGAGCCGGTCCTGTTCGCGAAGCAGGTCGCGGTCCTCGACCAGCTGTCGGGTGGCAGGCTCGTCGTCGGCATGGGCATCGGCAGCCAGCGCGAGGAGTTCGAGGCGCTCGCGCGGAACCCGAAGGCGAGCCGCGGCGCGATGCAGGACGAGTTCGTCGCCGCGCTCCGCATGCTCCTCGACGAGGGCGGCGGCTCCTTCTCCGGCAGGTACTTCAAGTTCGGCGACATCGCGATGGCGCCGCGCCCCCTGCAGCGGCCGTTCCCGCTGTACCTGAGCGGCAATGTGCCGGACGCGATCGAGCGCGTCGCGTCGATCGCGAACGGGTGGATCGTCTCGCTCGTGTCGCCCGACGAGATGCGCGAGAAGGTGGCGCTGCTCCGTGGGCTCGCGTCGGCGGCGGGGCGCGATCCGGCGTCCATCGAGGTCGCGCTCTTCACCCAGGTATCGATCGCCGCGACCGAGGAGGCGGCGCAGGCAGCCTTCGATGCCGCGCAGCCCGGCCGGCGCGGCCGCGGCCACGTCGGCGGCGGCAACAGGCTCATCGGGACGCCGGACGGGATCGCGGAGCGGCTCGTCGCGTATCGGGACGCCGGGGTCGGCCACGTCGGGCTCGTGTTCCTCGGGCGGACCCCGGGCGAGGTCGTCGCCGGGGCCACCCTGTTCGCGGAAAAGGTCATGCCTCGTCTGGCGTGACCAGCGGTCGCGCGTGCTCCGGGGTGAGGACGTCCACGAGCCGGTTCGCGCGCAGCGCGTTGAGCGCGACGACCGCCCCCGACAGCGCGAGCGCGAGCGGCACGCCGATCCCGGTCGCGAGCGCGCCCACGATGAGCCCGCCGACCTGGCTCGCGCCCCAGGTCGAGACATAGAGGCCGAGCACGCGACCACGCATCTCCGGCGACACCGCCACCTGCAGCACCGCCGCCATCGCCGAGTCGTAGGTCGATGCCGCGCTCCCGACGACGAACGCGAGGACGAGCGACGCGGCGAACCGGTCCGTCAGCGCGAAGGCCACGATCGCGACGCCGAACGCGAACGCGCTCGTGACGAGGAGACGGCCCTTGCGGCGCACGTCGCCGACGGACGCGAGGGATAGGGAGGCGACGAGCTGCCCGCCGGCGACTGCCGCGGTGAGGAAGCCGAGCCCGGACGCGCCGACCACGAGCACGTCGCGCGCGACGACCGGCAGCATCCAGAGGTAGGCGAAGCCGAACACCTCGGTGACGAGGCTGAGGACGAGCGCGCCGCGGATCGCGGGCGTGCGTCCGACGTAGCGCAGTCCCGTGAGCAGCGCCCGGAGCGGCGGCTCGTGCGCCGTCGCCGCGGCCGTCGGGCGGCGGACCTGGAGCACGAGCGCGGCGGCCGCGACGTAGAGCACGAACACGAGCGCGAAGTTCGGAGCGAGACCGAGCCGGTCGATCAGGAGGCCGCCGGCGAGGGCCGCGATGATGCGGGGGACGGCACCGCCCATGAAGTAGAAGGCGGTCGCGTTGAGGATGCGGGCGCCGCCGACCACGTCGAAGGTGAGCGCGCTGAACGTGGGGCCGTTCAGCGCGAAGAGCATCCCACCGACGGCCGAGGCGGCGACGATGTGCCAGAGCTCGACCCGGTCCGCGGCGACGAGCGCCGCAAGCGCGAGCGAGATGAGCGCAGCCGCGACGTTCGCGAAAGCGACGAGCCGCTTCCGGTCGAAGCGGTCGGCCGCCGTGCCGCCGACCACGCTGAAGACGACCTGGCCAACGCCGCGGGCCGCGCCCACGAGCCCGACCCAGAACGGCGAGTCCGTGAGCTGCAGCACGAGCCAGCCCTGGGTGAGCGCCTCCGCGGTCCACGCCGCCCAGAGGGCGAAGTTGCTCGCAACGAGCCAGCGGTAGCCCGAGGCCTCGAACGCCGCGAGCAGCCTCCCCCTGCGCACCCTCACTGCACACCGCTGTATACAAGGCCCAGGTGAGGCCCGGGTGTCCCGGGATCGCTCGCGGCGCCGAGGCTCGCGGGCCGGCGCCCCGCCGGTCGGATGGCGCCGTGCTCGTCGGCCTCGCGGGGCTCTTCGTTACGCCGGCCGCGCCCGCGCTAGTCGCTGCCTCGCAGCACGCGCCCGAGCGCGCGCTCCCGCTTGATCTCCCCCGGCTTCGTGCCGAAGGTGGTGCCGAAGGTCGCGGCGCGCAGCACGTTCATCTCGACGCCGGTGTCGGGCCGCGTGAAGAACGAGGCAAGCGCCCAGACGATGCTCGCGAGCGCGGCCGGGTCCTCGATCTGCCGCGCGAAGCGGTCCGTCACGAACTCGAGGAAGCCCGCGGGCGCGGTGACGAGACGCAGGCCGACGCGGTCCGTCGCGGTGGCAGGAGCGCAGGCGGCGTGCACCACGGCGTGGCCGCGCTCCCGCGTGCCGTCGGTCGTCCAGGTGACGGCGCCGTCGTCGAGGCCGAGGACCTTCCCGCAGGCGTCGCACATGAGGTCGTAGTCGATCGTGTGAGTATGGTGCCATCGCCATCGGAACTGTGGACACGATCGTGGACGATCGGGCGCCGGGACGGTTCGGCTCCTGGGGCCGCATCCTGCGCGTCGATCTGACCGCGCGGAGGACGACGGTCGAGCCCATCGACGAGGCGCGGTTCCGCCGCTTCCCCGGCGGGCGCCTCCTCATCGCGCACTACCTCCTGACCGAGGTCCCCCGCGGCGCCGACCCGCTCGGTCCCGAGAACCGGCTCGTGTTCGCGCCGGGCGTGCTCACGGGGTCGCCGCTCTCGGGCGCGTCCCGCCACACCGTCGGCGCGAAGTCGCCGCTCTCGGGCGGCTACGGGGAGTCGGAGGTCGGCGGGTTCTGGGGCGCCGAGCTGAAGCGCGCCGGCTGGGACGCCATCGTGGTGCACGGCGCCGCCGACCGGCCGGTCTACCTCTCCATCAAGGACGACGAGGTCGAGATCCGTGACGCCGCGCATCTCTGGGGCCTCGAGATGATGGAGACCGAGGAGACGCTCAAGGCCGAGGTCGGCGAGCGTCTCGCGCGCGTGTGCGGCATTGGCCCCGGCGGCGAGAACCGCGTGCGCTTCGCCGGCATCGTGAACGACTACAAGGACATCGCCGGCCGGAGCGGCATGGGCGCGGTCATGGGCAGCAAGAAGCTGAAGGCGATCGTCGTGAAGGGGAGCCGGAGTCTCCCGCTCGCCGACGCCGCGACGGTGAAGCTCATCGGCCGGTCCGTAGCGGACCGGCTCCAGGAGGACCACTGGTACTTCCACAACTACGGCACCGGCATGGGCCTCGACGGCTACACGAAGATCGGCGGATTCGCGGTCCGCAACTACGAGGGCGGCACGTTCGAGAAGGCCGAGGAGATCAGCGCGGAGACCCTCGTCGAGCGCGGCTTCCGCGTGAAGATGGAAGCCTGCTGGGCCTGCTCGGTCCGCTGCAAGAAGGTCGTGAAGCTCGAGCAGCCGTACCGCGTCGACCCGAAGTACGGCGGCCCGGAGTTCGAGTCCCTCGCGGCCCTCGGCTCGCAGTGCGGCGTCGGCGACCTCGCCGTGGTCGCGAAGGCGAACGAGCGCTGCAACGCGCTCAGCATCGACACGATCTCGACGGGCTCGACGATCGCGTGGGTGATGGCGTGCCGCAAGGCGGGGCTCCTGCCGGACGCCGCGTTCGACGGCGTCCCCGCGGAGTTCGGCAGCGAGAAGGCGCTCCTCGCCGGGATCGAGGCGATCGCGCACCGCCGCGGGCTCGGCGACGTGCTCGCCGAGGGCTCGGCACGCGCGGCGGACGCCCTCGGCGTCGGGCACGAGCTCCTCACCACGGTCAAGGGCATGGAGATCGCCATGCACGATCCGCGGCAGCGCACGGATTTCGGCCGGGCGGTGCGCGTCAGCTACTCGACGAGCCCGCAGGGCGGCGACCACATGCAGGGCCACGCTCCCGCGAACAGCCTCAAGAACAGCGTCGGCATGTGCTTCTTCCTCAAGTACGACGTGCCGAAGATGGTCGAGATCACGAATGCCGTGACCGGCTGGGGCGTGACGAACGACGAGCTGAACGAGATCGGCGAGCGCGGCATCACGCTCGCGCGCCTCTTCAACCTCCGCGAGGGCTTCACCGACGCGGACGACCGCCTGCCCGAGCAGGTGAAGAAGCCGCACGTCTCGGGGCCGCTCAGCCGCATGCGCCTCGACGACGGCGCGCTCCTCGCGCAGGTCCGCGAGTACTACGCGGCGCGCGGCTGGGACGAGCGCGGCCTGCCGCTCGCGAACACGCTCGACCGGCTCGGCGTGAAGGACTACGCCCCGCGCTCCTGACCGCGGGCTGTAACGGGCATGAGCGCCGTCCCGTTCAGGGCCGCTTGATCCGACGGTCCGCGAGGACACGGCGGCTCGCCGGCCGACCCGACCGTTCGGCGGGATGGACCAAACTGTGTACGCCGTCGTATACAACCGCAGAGGAGGGGTAGAGATGGCAACCCGCAGGCAGTTCCTCGGCGACGCCGCACGTCTCGCGGGCGGTCTGATGATCGCCGCGTGCGTTCCAGCCCCCACGGGCGGCCCGGCGGCGCAGACCGCCACGGCCGGCGCCCCGAAGCGGGGCGGTGAGCTCGTCCTCGCCGACTCGGGGACCTCGCCGACGATGGACCCCGCGTTCAGCGGGCACACCACCGGGCGGCGGCTCTTCCGCATGATCTACGACCCTCTGATCGATCTCGACGAGAAGGGGAACATCATCCCCGTCCTCGCCGAGCGGTGGGAGACGCCCGATCCGACGACGATCGTCCTGCACCTGCGGCAGGGCGTGACGTTCCACGACGGCTCGAAGTTCGACGCCGAGGCGGTGAAGTTCCACTTCGATCGGCACCTCGACCCGAAGACCGGCTCGCTGCGCCGCTCGGAGCTCCTCGCCCTCGCCTCCGTGACGATCGACGGCGCCTACGCGGTCCGCCTCAAGCTGAAGGCCCCGGACCAGTCGTTCCTCAGCACGCTCTTCGACCGGCCCGGGATGATCCTGTCGCCGAACGCCGTCGCGAAGAACCGCGACGACACGTCGCTGAAGCCGGTCGGTACCGGTCCGTTCAAGCTCGTCGAGCACGTGAACGACGACCACACGACCGTCGAGCGAAACCCCAACTACTGGATGAAGGACCGGCCGTACCTCGACCGGATCCGCCAGCGGTCCGTCCCCACCGACTCGACGCGGCTCATCGAGGTCCGCTCGGGGAACGCGCACATCGCCGAGCTCGTCCCGTATCAGGACGTCGAGCGGCTCAAGAGCGCGCCGGAAGTGAACGTCGTCTCGATCCCCGGCTCCCGCTACTACTACGTGGTCTGGAACGTCGCGTCCCCGTACGGAAAGAGCAAGGAGTTCCGGCAGGCGCTCAACTACCTCATGGACCGCGACGCGATGGGCAAGGCCGTGTTCTACGGGCTCGGTGAGCCGGCATTCGCGCCGTTCATGGCGGGCACGGCGTTCCACGACCCGGCCTACAGGCCCTTCACGCGCGACATCGCGAAGGCGAAGGCGCTGCTCGAGAAGGCGGACGTGCCGCGTCCCTTCAAGTTCACCCGCTACATGAGCGGCGACGACCCCGTGCACGTGAAGATCAACCAGATCCTCCAGGAGAACTACCGCGAGGCCGGCGTCACGATGGACATCTCCTTCGAGGAGGGCGCCGCCGCGACCGCCCGCGAGACGCGCGGCGACTTCACCTTCACCACGAGCAACTGGGGCACGCGCCCCGACCCGGGCCAGTACATCGGCGTGCTGCACCTGAGCACGACGACGCAGCGCCGCTTCTCGCCGGGGATCATGAAGGACCCCGAGGTCGACCGGCTCATCAACGCGGCGCAGGTCGAGGCCGACATCACGAAGCGCAAGGCCCTCTACCGGCAGCTGAGCGAACGCATCAACGACAACGCCGACAACGCGTTCATCTGGCACGCCCCGGACGTGAAGGCACTGCGGCCGAACGTGAAGGGCTTCGTCGCGATGAACGACTTCATCGTCCGCTTCAAGGACCTCTGGCTGGAGTAGCCGCGGCGCGCTAAGAGCGAGGACCCGTCGACGTGATCGGCGGGTCCTTCTCCTTCTAGCCCGGGTGCTTGCGCATCTTCATGTACTTCGCGCCGTCCCATGGGATGCGCCGCGCCTTCGCTGCGAGCGAGGCGAGGTCGCCGCTCACGATGCGGCCGAACTTGCCGCCCGTGCCGAAGCGGCCCTGCCCCGCGATGATGCGGATCCCGTTCCAGGTGGAGCCCCAGACGAGGTCGCCCGGGTGCTGCCCGCGCATCGCCTTCGGGTCGTACGCGACCGAGGTCACGCCGACCTTCTCGCCGCGGCGCTCCACGGGGATGATCTTCGGGGCCACCTTCGGCGGCTTCGGCTCCGGCACCTGGACCCAGAAGTGGAGCGTCTCGCCCGACGAGTGGGTGAGGTTCGTCCAGCCCTCGAGCGGCAGCGCATCCCACACGGCCTGCGCGTATTCGGGGGCCTCGTCGAAGAAGAGCTCCGCGATCCAGGTCTCGTCGTCGAGCTCGATCTCGACGAGCTTCGCTCCCGCGGGGAGCGCCGCCGCGGCCGGCGCGCTGCCGCCGCGCGCGATCCGGAGCGCCCGCGCGCCCTCGAACATCATCGCGTACGCCGCTTTCGCGAACGGGCCGAGGTCGCCCTCGATCTCGGCCACCTTCGTCACCGGCCAGACGCCGTTGAGCCAGCGGAACTCCGTCGAGGCGTACGCGATCGAGAGCATGCCGTTCTGCGGCCAGACGACGACGTCGCCGGGAGCGATGTACCCGACCGCGTTCTCGATGAGCGGGTAGCGGCTCACATCGAGCGTGAATGCCGGGTGCTCGTTGCTGTGGATCATCAGCCCTGAGCGGAACGAGTGGGTGAAGCGGTCCGCGTAGGGGAGCTGGTCCCACAGCTGGCGCGTCGTCTCCGGCGCGGCCTCATCGAGGAGACGGGCCGTCGCAGTGACGCCCTCGAGCTCGAGGGTGATCCTCCGCATGCGCCTCGCGAATGTATACGGCCGTACGCGATCGCGAGGGGTGCCGCCCGTACCTCCCGCTCGGTGGGAAGGGCTCTCGCGCTCGCGGCCACGCTCGTGCCGTCGCTCGCGATCGCGCCGCGCGCGCCGGAGGCTTCCGCGACGCCGGCCTTCATGTGGCTGCCCGTCGAGGTGCCGGACGGATCGGGCACGCGCAAGCACGCCGCACCGACTACCCCAGTCAGCAGAACGGCCCCCATCTCCCGCGGCGCGACTCCTAGGTGGCGTGGCTCCCGCGCGCGTCGGCGACGATGTTGAGCAGCTGAACGGCGGCGAAGATGCCGACCGCGCCGCCGATGTTCGCGTAGCCGAGAAGGACGAACCCGAGCGCGAGGCCTACGAGTAGTCCCGCCCGGACCATGCACTCGTTCACCTGGATCACCCGCGGAGCCGCCGGCGGAACTCCTGGTGCTCCTCGCGCGCGAGCCGCAGCCACGCGTCGAAGTCGTAGAGCTCGGCGGGCACCTGCGCGACGAGGTCGTACTCCTCGGGATCTCGGGACAGCAGCTCGTAAAGCGCGGCGAGCGTGGGCGCCGAGCCACAGAGCTGGCCGTCCTTCACCGCGACCCACTGGCCCCGGTACGCCGTCCAGGTGGACTTGTCGAAGGGCTCCTTCACGGGATGAGCATGATCCCGGCGTCTATCCTCGCCGGCCATGCCGAACGCGGTCCTCCTCGCACACGGTCCGCTGCGGCCCCGCCTCGCCGCCGCGCTGACGGACTTCGTGTACCGCTCGGGGGGCCGGATCGTCTCGCACGAGCAGTACGTGGACCAGGAGGACGCCCGCTACTACACGCGGCTCGAGTGGGAGACCGAGGCGCCGCGCGAGCGCATCGAGGCGGACCTCCGCGCGGGGATCGGCGAGCCGTTCGACCTGCGCTGGACGCTGCGCTCGTCGGACCATCGGCCGCGCATCGGCGTGTTCGTCTCGAAGCTCCCGCACTGCCTCTACGAGATCCTCGCGCGCGTGCGGAGCGGCGAGTGGCGCGCGGAGGTCCCGCTCATCGTGGGGAACCACCCGGACCTCGAGCCGGTCGCGCGGACGTTCGGGATCGAGTTCCTCCTCACGCCGGTCGACGGCTCGAACAAGCGCGCGCAGGAGGAGAGGCAGGTCGCCGCGCTCCGCGAACGCGGCGTCGAGCTCGTCGTCCTCGCCCGCTATATGCAGGTGCTCTCGGACGGGTTCGTCGCGGCGTATCCCGACGCGATCGTGAACATCCACCACGCGTTCCTGCCGTCGTTCCCGGGGGCCAAGCCGTACCACGCGGCGCGCCGGCGCGGCGTGAAGATGATCGGCGCGACGAGCCATTACGTGACCGCGGAGCTCGACGCCGGGCCGATCATCGAGCAGGACGTCATCCGCGTGGGCCACCGGCATTCCGTCGAGGAGCTCGTGCGCCTCGGCCGCGACCTCGAGAAGATCGTCCTCGCGCGCGCGGTCCGCCTTCACCTCGAGCGGCGCGTCGTCGTGCACGACGGCCGCACCGTCGTCTTCGACTAGGGCCCGAAGTACTGGAAGTAGCCCGTGGCGGCGTAGCGGCCCGAATGGTCGTACGCGACGTGCTCGCCCTTGAGCGCGAACTTCTTCGACGCGATGAGCGCGGCGTCCTTGAGGACGAGGCCCTCAGGGAGCGCGAGCCGCGGATGCACGGTCTCCTTCGTGACCGGGTTCCGGATGTGCTCGGTCTCGATCTCGAGCATCCCGCCCGCCTTCACACGCGGGAGCGCCGCGTCGATCTCGACGTCGTAGCCGACATACTCCGGGCCGTGAAGCGTCGTGAACGTCTTTCGGAAGATCCACCACGGGCCGCCGGCCTGTCCCTCCGCGAGCGTGCGCAGCGCGGCGCGCTGCGCCTCGTTCGCGCGCTCGTCGAGGAGGTACGTGGCGACGCCGTTCCCCTCGTGGATCGCCGCGGGCCAGTTCGCGTACACGCTGAGGCAGAGCCCGTCGAGCGGCACCTCGCCGTATACGCCCTGCTCGATGACCCAGGTCCAGCCGCCCTCGCACTTCCCGGTCGACGGCCGGCCGTTCACGTTGCATGGGCAGCCGTAGTCGCAGTTGCACGCGATGACGACCTTCCCCTTCATGCGCCACTTCGTGTCGGCCACGTCGACCCTCCTACATCCTCGGGAGCAGCATCGCGAGCTCGGGTCGCGCGAGGATAGCGAGCCCCGCGGCGATGAGCACCGCGCCCACCACGCGCGAGAACGCGACGCCGACCGGCAGCACCTTCTCGACGAGGACGACGAGGGCGATCGCCGCGGCCCAGCCGAGGTCCATCGCGCCGACGCCGACGAACACGGCCATGAGCGCCCAGCAGCAGCCGAGGCAGTAGACGCCGTGCGCGACGCCGACCCGGAGCGCGCCCGCGAGCCCCGTGTGCCAGTGCGTGACGAGGAAGTCCATCGGCGAGCGGCACGCGCGGAGGCACACGGACTTGAGCGGCGTGTACTCGTAGACGCCCGCCGCGACGAGGAGCGCCGCGACGCCGGCGGCCTGCGTCTCCATGGGCACGAGCGCGTCGGCCAAGAGGCCCGCGAGCCAGACCGCGACGCCGACGGCGGCCCACACCAGGAGGTACCCCGCGACGAACACGGCTGAGCGCAGCTCGCGCGCCGCGCCCGGCGCGTCCTGGAGGCGGTGGAGGCGGATCATCGGCGCGGCCGACGGCAGCATCATCGCGGCCATCATCAGCGTCCACGTCCCGAGGAACGCGCCGGGCGCGTCGCTCACGCGGTCTTCCGCTCGCAGTCGCAGAGCGCCTCGGCTTCGTAGCATCCGGCGCACTTCGGCATGCAGTGGGCGCCGCCGCAGCGATGCGTTTCGACGTGCACGGGCGACTCCGCGCCGCAGACGTCGCACTTGTATCCCGCGGCCGGGCCGCCGCAGCGCGCGCAGGTGACCTTCGTGTCCGTCATCGCTCGAGCGTCACCGTAACGGGTACGGGGTTGCGGACGATGTCGAGGAGCGGTGACGTGCGCTGGACGTAGGCGCAGAGCTCCTCGATCGCCTCTCGCGGCGCGTTCGCCTTCACGCTCACCGTGAAGCGGATCCGCTCGAAGCCGGGGCGGACGCTCTCGGACAGGCCGAGGAAGCCGTGCAGGTCGAGGTCGCCCTCGCTCCTGAAGCGCAGCTCCTCGAGCTCGATGCCGCGGGCCGCCGCGTTGTACGCGAAGCCGACCGCGAGGCATGAGCCGACCGCGTGGAGCACGGCCTCGACGGCGTTCGCCGCGCTGTCGCTGCCGAGGAGCACGGGCGGCTCGTCGCCCGCGAGCTCGATCGCGCGCTCGTGCCGGAGCTCCTGCCCCGCGCCGTGGTAGCCGTCGATCCGCGTGCGGCTCCTGCCGCCGCCCTCCCAGCGGGTCTCGGCGCGAAAGGTGAAGCGCGCGATGTCGGGCTGGGCCTTGATCAGGCCGACCGTGTCGATGAGCTGCGTCACGTTGACCCCGTTCGCGATCGTGGGAGCGGTGGCGGCCATCGTTCGTTCCTCCTGCGGGTGTTCTCCCTCCCAAGACGCGGCGGGGCCTGTAAGAGATTGCCTGACACGCGCAATAAGATCGGGCGGCGGAGGCGTCTATGAGGGGAAGTGCGGGACACGACGGTCGCTGAGCGTCCGACGTTCGAGGTGCTCGTGCGCCCGCACCTCGGCTACCTCTACTCGCTCGCGCTCAAGCTGACAGGCGCACGGCCCGAGGCGGAGGATCTCGTCCAGGACACGCTCCTGCGCGCGTTCCGGGCGGCCGCCGGCCTGCGCGAGCCCGACCGCTGCCGCTTCTGGCTGACCAAGATCGCCTACTCCGCGTGGCACGACCGCTACCGGCGCGAGGCGGCGCACGACGCGGACGTGTCGATCGACGACGAGCGCTTCTCGCTGTTCGACGCGGTCGTCGAGGAGGACCCGTTCCCGTACTCGGACCGCCTTCACCTCGACTTCCTCGACCTCTTCGACGACAGGCGCCTCGACGAGGCGCTCCAGAAGATCCATCCCGCCCACCGCACGGCGCTCGTGCTCGCGTACGTGCACGGCTTCAAGGCGCGCGAGATCGCGGAGCTCACCGGCACGACCGTCGGGACGGTGCTCGCCCGGCTGCATCGCGGCCGGAAGCAGCTCGAGCGCGCGATGTGGGACTACGCGAAGGAGCGTGGACTGCTCCAGGGAGAGGTGCGCAGGTGATCGGATGCAAGGACGCGGTCGAGAGGCTGTGGTCGTATCTCGACCGGCATCTCGAGCGGAACAAGGAGCTCGAGCTCGAGCAGCATCTCGGTCTCTGCCGGCACTGCTGCGGCGAGCTCGAGTTCGCGCAGCAGGTGCGCGCGAAGATGGCCGACGGAGCGGCCGAGCCGCTCCCAGACGACACGCGCGCGCGGCTCGAGCAGATGCTCAAGCGGCTCGAGGCATGACGACGCATCCGCTCACGCCGCGCGGCGAGGACCTCATCGGCGCCGACGCGCTCAAGGAGTCGGTGCGCGAGCGCTACCGCGCCGTGATCGGCTCGTCGAGCGCCGTCGCGGAGGAGCTGTACGACGCGGACGAGGTCGCCGCGCTTCCGCGCGACGCGGTCGAGGGCGCGCTCGGCGTGGGGCATCCGATCCGTCGCGCAGCGCTCGCGGACGGCGAGACGGTCGTCGACCTCGGCTGCGGCGCCGGCATCGACACGCTCCTCGCGGCGCGGCTCGTGGCCCCCCGCGGCCGCGCGATCGGGCTCGACGTGCTCCCGGAGATGCTCGACCGCGCCGCCGCGAACGCCGCCGCGGCCGGCATCGCCAACGTCGAGTGGGCGCGCGGCGAGCTCGAGCGGATCCCGCTCCCCGACGCGTCGGTCGACGTCGCGATCTCGAACGGCGTGGTGAACCTCGTGCCGCGCAAGGGCCGCGCGCTCGCGGAGATCTTCCGCGTCGTCCGGCCGGGTGGACGCGTGTCGCTCGCGGACGTCGTCCTCGATGAGGAGCTGCCGCCCGAGGTGATGGTCGACCCCGACGCCTGGGCCGGCTGAATCGCCGGTGCATTGCCGGAGCGTGTCTTCCGGAAGAAGCTCGAGCGCGCGGGGTTCACCGACATCGGCGCGCACGACGAGATCGTGTTCACGATCGACGACCTCGCGCGCTATCCGCTCTTCCCCGCGTCGCTGATCGAGCGGATGCGGCGGCTCCTGCCGCCCGAGCGTCAGGCGGCGGTCGCGCGCTCGCTCGTGTTCACCGCCCGTCGGCCATGACCTCGAACGCACCGGCCGCCGCCGGCACCGCCGCGGCCCGCTACGCGAGGTCGGGTCGCTTCGCGCGTCGCGTCGCGGGGTCCACGCCGGCGAATGTCAGGAAGTCGACCATGCGGAATGACGAGCCGGGCCGCTGGAGCGTCGGCGTCCATGCCGGCTGCTGCGCGAGGTACGAGGTCGGGTCGCTCTCGAGGAGGCCGATGACCACCTCGGCGACGATGCGCCCGCCGACCGGGCCCATGTGGAACCCGCCTGTGTTCTTGCCGATGTCGGTGTCGGGCACGAGGGCGGCCTCGCGCAGCATGTAGTAGAAGAGCGGCGTGTTCCGCTCGAGCTGCATGTCGTAGGCGACGAGCTCGTCGAGATCCCGCGGGCTCAGCGGCTCGACGCCCATCGCGCGCGCGATCGCCTGTCCCGACGGCATCGACCACGTGACGTGTCGCAGCAGGTTGCGCTGCATGAGCGCGATCGGCGCCTTGCGGCTCGCGATCGCCGCAAGGGGCAGACCGAAGAGCGGCGAGGAGATCTTCGTGTCCATCCGCTTGTTCGGCTTCACTTCGCCGTCCTTGAGTCGAAGAACGTCTGCCAACCGATGAAGCGCCGCGGCGCGCGGAAGCCGCCGCGAAGATCGGCCGGATCGAGG
Organism: Candidatus Limnocylindria bacterium; assembly: GCA_035708565.1. Lineage (GTDB taxonomy): Bacteria > Chloroflexota > Limnocylindria > P2-11E > P2-11E > JACDAF01. The sequence continues at coordinate 6,018 of DASSSF010000034.1, read as the reverse complement.
CCCGGCTCTGGCGTGAGCTCCCCGAGGTTCGGGTCGAAGATGAGGCTGAAGAACGGCTTCCCCTGGTCGCCCTTGAGGTTCGCTCGGTACGACGGCCGGATCATCGTGTGGCCGATCCGGAAGCACGCGCCCTGGAACTCGACGGGGATCGTGGCGAGGCCGCGCTCGGGCCGGTACCATCGCCGTCCGCGCGAGAGCACCTCGTCGACCACCGCGGGACCGACGAAGAGCGGCAGGAACTCGTTCAGGATCAGCCACTGGTAGTGCCAGAGGACGAGGCGCCGCGCTTCCGCGAAGACCGCCGGCGGGTCGACGAGACCCGTCGTCTGACGTACGTGATCGACGGTGCGGTTGTGGAAGAGGATGAACGCGCAGTGGAGGCCGTTGATGATCAGGTTCTGGTCGGTCCGCGGATCGGGGACGATCGGCATGAGGTCGGCGTTCCGGGGCAGGTCCTCGAATACGCCGCCGCTCTCGATGCGGAGATGGAGCGGGTCGTCCTTCTCGTACCACTGCGGCGTGACGAACGGGCCGAGGCCATACACGATGTCGAGGTCGAACGCCGGGAGACGGAAGTTCGGCGTCGCGTACGGATCCGTCGGCACGCCGAGCGTCGAGCGCGCGTCGAACGTGACGTCGAGGTCCATGAGCTGGCCGAAGAACGTCACTCCGGCCGTGTGTGTCGGGTTGTCCGGATTCGTCGGTGGGTCGTTGCCGTTCACGCTCGCGTCCGCGATGAGCGCGACGGGCCCGCGTCCGAGCGCATCGCCCGCGTCGAGCAGGCCGCCCGGCCTGCCGAGATCACGCATGGCCTCGCTCAGCTGCTCCGACGTGCCCGCGGGGATCGTGTCGTGGAAGAACGGCATGAGATCCGGGAACATCCGGCTGAAGTTGTTCGGGTTCAGGGTCGGATGCGTGATCGCGTACGCCGCGGCCGCGCCGGCGCCCGCGACGCTGGCCGCCCCGACGCCGAGGCCGACGCCCTTGAGGAACGTGCGCCGACTCACGCTCGCGGGGGCGGCCGTGGTCGCGGCGACGACGGGACCGTGGACCGCTGCCGCAGCCGCTGTAGCCGCCGATGTCGCAGGTCCGACCGGTGCCACGGCCGCCGCGCTCGCGACGGCGGCGCTCGGCTCGACGTCGGCGACGGACACCGGCATCGACGGGGAGATGGCGACGTAGCTGAGCAGGACCGATGAGAGCGCGGCGAGCCCGACCGTCCCAATGAGGAGGTCGAGCGGCCACACGATCTCGTAGATCGTCCAGGTGATCGCGAAGTACGCCGACCACATGGCCAGCGGCACGACGAACGCGGCCATCCGGTAGCCGGAGGTCCGGGCGGCGTCAGGGCGTGTCGCCGCGATGACCACATCGAACGCGACCCCGCCGAGCGCGCCGGCCGCGATCGTCCAACCGAGGTCGAACGTCGTGAGGGCGCTCATCGCCGCGGAGACGACGGTGAGGACGAACGTGCCGCTCCCGAAGGGAAGCCGCCACCGCCGCAGCACGAGAAAGAGCGGCGCGAGGAGGATCGAGCTCGTGGCGAGCACGCGCGCGACGGCCGCGAACTCCGCCGTCGTGCGCACGCGGATGTCCGCCTCGAGCGACGGCGGCATCCGGCCGAGCGCGAGCGACGGCTCCCAGTCGAGGAACGCCGAGAGCCACTGGAACATGAAGGCCGCGACCGCGGTGACGAGCGTCAGCGACAGGACCGCCGGGAAGAGCCGCCCGAACGACGACTCGCGCGGGTACCACCCCGGCGCGTACCACGCGGAGCGCAGCGGCGCCGAGACGAGCGCGGCGGCCCCGGCGAAGAGCAGCAGGTGGAACGGACCGATCACTCGGGCGACGCCGTTCTCCTCGCCGAGCTCCGTGTGCCAGAGGGTGTCGCCGAACATCCCGACCATCGCGATCACGAAGCCGAGCACCGCCAGCGGGTAGCGCATCGGCACGCCGAGGACGCGGTGGAAGTACGGCGCGGGCTTCACGCCCGGCATGAACAGCTGCGGGTTGCGGGTCATGACCCAGAGGAATGTCGCGGTGAAGCCCGCGTACAGGAGGCCGTGCCACGGCGTGAAGAAGCTGCCGAGGGCGCCGTTCTGCAGGTTGATGTGATTCCAGCCGTCGAGGAACAGGCCGATGACGAGGGTCGACGCGAGCAGCCCGGTGATCAGGTCTTCGCCCCAGGGCTCCCTCCATCGCTTCATCAGAATGAGGGATCCTTACACAGCGAGGGGCCCAGGTCGAGTCAAGCCGACGACGGTCCGCACGTTGCCGCGATGGTGTTCACCGCGGACCGTCGGTGAAGGGCTCGCCCCAGCGGTCGAGGAACGCGAGCTCCGAGAGCGACCGGCGCTTCGCCTCGCGCCACGCGCCGAGCGGGTAACCGAGCGGGATGACCGCGTACACGTTCGCGTCCGCCGGCGCGCCGAGGACCGCGCGCGTCTCCTCCTGCGCGCTCCGGTGCCGCGTTGTGAGCGTCGTCCCGAGCCCGAGCGCGCGCGCCGCGAGCATGAGGTTCTGCACCGCCGGGTAGACCGACGCGGCCATCCGCATGTCGTCCGGCCCCTGGCCGAGCACGACGATGAGCACAGGCGCCTCGTGCATGTGCTCGGCGAGGTGCTCGACCGATCTCTTGAGCCGCTCGGCCGCGGGGTCCGGCGCCTGCATCGGCGGGAGCGACCGCGAGACGCGGCGGTAGATGTCGCCGAGGCGGCGGCGCTGCTCCGCATCGCGCACGACGACGAAGCGGAACTGCTGCTCGTTCTTCGCCGTCGGCGCCTTCGTCGCGGCGGCGAGGACGCGTGCGAGCGCGTCGGGCGGGACGTCGCGCGCGGGGTCGAGCCGTCGCATGGCGCGTGTCGTCGCGATCGCGTCGAAGACGTCCATGTCGTGCTCCTCCGTCACGGCCGGCTCAAGGAGGCGGCGCGCCTCCGCCGCTCGTAGCGCTCCACCTGCTGGACGTCCCCGATCCGCTCGAGCTCGCCGAGCCCGGCGAGGAGCTCCGCCTCGTCGCCCAGAAGGAGCGCGCGTTCCACGCGCGTACGCGCCACGAACGGCCGCGCGTTCATCCGCTCGAACATCACGCCGGCGTCGGCGAGGCCATCCGCGTCGCGCCGCGCGAACGCCCGCGCTCGCGCGAACTGCGCGTCGAGGACCAGGCTGCGCGAACCGGCCGGGAAGCGCGCGGCGGCGTCGAGCGCTTCGGCCGTCGGCGGCTCACCGATGTCGGTCGCGAGCGCGGCGGCGCGCTCGAGCAGCTCCGCCCCCGACCAGGCCCGCAGCTGCAGCACGTCGAAGAGCGTGGCAGGGCGGGCGTCAGGCGCAGCGAGGGCGATCGCGCGGCGTATCGGCAGGTCCTCGCGGAACGACCGCAGGATCGCCTCCACCGTCGCGCGCATGCGCTCCGCGGGTCCGGCGGATCCGCGACCGAGCGCCGCGTGACACGCGGCGATGAATCCGCGGAGCGAATACCCCGCGGCGATGCGCCCGCCGTCGATCCAGCGCTGATGCATGCGCTCACCCGTCGCGATCGCCTCGGTCCAGTCGCCGCGTAGGTAGAGCGCGTACGCCCGCCACGCGAGGAGGTGGAGCGTCCATGAGTCGGCCTGGCCCGGCTGCGACACCGCGGCGCCTTCCTCCGAGACGCGGATCGCCTCGTCGAGCTCGCCGAGCAGGACCGACATCCACGCCGCCATGCTGTACGCGTCGAGCCGCTCCGGCAGGTCGATGTTGCGCATCGCGATGCGGCGGCGCGCGAGAGCGCGGCTGCCCGCGTAGTCGCCGCGCTCTGCGAGCACGGACCCGAGCGCATCGAGGGCGGCGCTCTGGGTACGCTCGTCGCCGATAGGCTCGGCGATCGCGAGCGCCCGCCGCGCCTTTCCCTCTGCCTCGTCCCTGTCCGCTTCGCTGACCGCCCCGGTGGACCAGAACGGATAGAAGGCGTCCGCCGCCAGATACGCCGCGATCGCGCGCTCTTCCGTCGCTTCGGCGGCGACGCGCGCCGCGTCGGCGCGGAGCGCGGACATCTCCTCGTCGGTCAGGCGCTCCGGAACGGCGCCCTGCGCGCGCATGTGCACCTCCAGCATCCCCGCGAGCATCCGGAGCTGCTGGTCGGGACCACGCCCCTGCTCGCGCGCGAGCACGAGTCCCGACCGGTACGCGGCGATCGCGCCATCGCCCGAGAACGCGGTGTCGCCGAGGGACTCGTAGAGATCGGGCAGGAGCTCGGGGCGCGCGAGCGCGATCGCCGCTTCGAGATGGCGCTTCGCCTCGACGAGGGCCGCCGCGGACAACGCGACCTCGGCGGCGCGGCGCGACCACGCCGTCGCGCGCTCACGCACGCGCGCCGCGTCGGCCTCGTCCTCGCTCGGCAGGGCCGCGGCCTCGCGGTAATGGAACGCGATCAACTCGGCGTACGCCGAGTCGCTGTCGCCGGCGATGCCCTCGAGCCAGGCGCCGGCCGCGGCGTGGAGCCGCGCCCGCTCGGCGCGCGGGAGCGTCTGATACGCCACCTCGCGGATGAGGATGTGCCGGAACGCGAAGCGGTCGCCGCCGGCCGGGCGGATCATGTCGCGCTCGACGAGGTCGTCGACCGCTTCTTGGACCGCTGCGAGCTCGGGCGCGAGCGTCGCCACACCCCGTGCGCGGAACGACCGACCGAGCACGGCGCCGAGCTGAAGGACGCGTCGCTCCGTCGGCGGCAGCAGATCGAGCCGTGCGAGCACCGTCGCCTGCACCGTGTCGGGCAGTGCCGCGAGCGCGCGGTCCACCGCGTCCCGATCCGTGAGCGAGCCCGCTCGCTCCACGAGCGCACGTACGAGCTCGCCAGCATAGAACGGGTTGCCTTCGCAGCGTTCGACGACGCGTGCGATGACGTCGGGCGGGCTGGCTTCGAGCAGATGCTCGACGATGGACGCGATGTCCTCGTCCGGGAGCGGGTCGAGGGAGATCGAGGTGTAGTTGCGCCGGCCCGCGCCGTACGCGGGACGGCGGTCGAGGAGCTCGGGCCGGGTGAGCGCGATCGTGAGCACCGCCGCGTCGCCGCGCGGCTGCATGACGAACTCGACGAGGTCGAGGAGGCTGTCGCTCGACCAGTGCAGGTCCTCGAACACCATGACGAGCGGCGCGCGCGACGCCGCGACCTCGAGCGCGCTGCGCCACGCCGCGAACAGCGCCGCGCGATCGGACGTCTCGGCGTCCGAGGCGCCGACGGTCGACGCGAGCAGGTCGGCGACGCGCGCGGGGTCATCGATCCCGGCGCCGTCGAGCCAGCGCGCGATGGCCGCGCGCACCTCGGCTGGCGCCGCGTCGTCAGCGACGCCGACGAGCAGGAACAGCACGGCGCGGAGCGGCCAGTACGTGAGGCGCTGGCCGTATGGCAAGCACTGCGCCACCGCGACCGTCGCTCCGGGCGCGACGGTCGGCAGGCGGTCGACGAACTCCTCGAGCAGCCGCGATTTCCCGGTGCCTGCCGGAGCGACGATGCTGACGAGGCTCGGTCGCCGGTGCCCGAGCGCGCGCTGCGCCACGAGCTCGAGCTGCGCGAGCTCGCTCGCACGTCCGATCAACGGAAGGCGCACGCGTCGCCGTGTGACGGCGCGCCCGCGCAGCACCGCTGAGCGCACGGGCGCGCTCTTGCCCTTGGCGCCGACGTCCGCGAGCGGCTCGAAGGCGAAGGCGGCCTCGGTAGCGCGGACGGTGCGCTCGCCGCAGACGATCTCCCACGGCTCGGCCGCGTGCTGGAGCCGCGCGGCAACGTTCACCGCGTCGCCCGTGATGAGGAAGTCGCCGCGGCTCGTGTCGCGCGTCGCGACGACCTCGCCCGTGTTCACGCCGAAGCGGATCGGCATGCGTTCGCCGAGCTTCGGGTCGGTGCGGAGCCGCTCGCGCAGCTCGAGCGCTGCCGCGAGCGCCCGCTCGGGATCGTCGCCGTGGGCCGTATGCAGTCCGAATACGGCCATGACGGCGTCACCGATGAACTTCTCCACCGTGCCGCCGTGGGCGCCGATGACGTCC
>DASSSF010000033.1:0-2719 GCA_035708565.1 Candidatus Limnocylindria bacterium | reverse complement strand
GCTCATCTCCTCGAGCGACGAGGTCGTCTCCTCCACGCTCGCCGCCTGCTCGCCGGTGCCCTGCGACAGCGTCTGCGCGGTGGCCGACACCTGCGCCGAGGCCCCCGCCAGCGCGTCCGCGCCCGAGCGCACCTCCCCGATCACCTGCGCGAGCTTGTCCGCCATCAGCTTCATCGCCATCTGCAGCTTCGCGACCTCGTCCGCGCCGTCCACGTCCACGACGGCGCGCAGGTCGCCCCTCGCGATCCGCTCCGCGATCCCGACCGCCTCCGCGAGGGGAACCGCGATCGAGCGGACCATCGGGATCGCGAACGCGACGGCGAGCAGCACGGCGAGGACGACGAGGACGCTCGTCGTGGTGCGGCTCCTGCGATAGGCCTCATCCTGCGCCGCCGCCGCGGCCTCCACCGCGCGCGACGCGCGCTCGGTGAGGTCGTTCGCGGCGGTCTCCAGCTTGTCGAGCACGGGATCGAGCTGGCCCTCCATCGTGCGCATCGCGCCGCCGCGGTCGCCCGCCTGGGCGAGCTGCCGGACGTTCGCGAACAGCGGCTGGGCGTCGGCGACGAGGCGTCTCGCGTCGGCGAGGATCCGGCGCTCGCCGTCTTCGTGGGAGAGCGCGTCGAGCCTGGCGAGCGCGTCCTCCGCGACTCGGCGCGCCCCCTCCATCCGGGAGACCGCCTTCGCCCTGCCGGCGTCGTCGTCCGCGAGCAGGACCTCGTCGCCGGAGCGGGACATCTCCATCGCGCCGTCGGCCAGGAGCTGCGCCGCCCGGGCGTGCGGCCAGAGCTCCTTCGTGATCTCGTCGTTCATCTGGTCCATGTCGGCCATCGCGACGATGCCGAGCCATCCGACGCCCAGGAGGAAGGCGATGAGCAGCGAGGTCCCGACGACGAGACGCGTACCGATCCGGATCTTGCGCATGGTGGAGCCCCCCCCGGTCGCGCGCGACCTGCTGCCACGCGCCCGAATGCCCGTACCCTGCAAGCGTGCCACCACAGTAGTGCGGCACGGTGTCGCGCACGCACAGTGGAGCGGGATCCGGGATCCCGCGGACTTCGCGGATCGTGCGTCGCGTCGCGCGCGCGGGTTGCGGTCGACTCTGGGTTCGGTCCCTTCTGGCGACTCGGCTCCGCCGTTCGGGTGCGACCAGTTGGGCAGGCGGTCAGCGCGCTTCAGGCCGCCAGCTCGGGGACGTGGCGCCCGAGGATCTCCTGGAGGCCGGCCAGCTCGGGCCGACGCGCGAAGGCCTCGCGCACGTAGCGGAGCGAGGCGGGGATCGACGGGAGGAACCCGGAGTTCTTCTTCACGCGGTCGATGAACACGAACCGCCCCGCGTCCTTCAGCTTGCGCTGGACCGTCAACAGGTCGAACACCGCGCGGAACGGCTCGTACCCGAGGCGCGGGCCGCCCGCCCCGGCGAGCCGCTCGAGGTAGCGGCGGATCATCCGGTCCACGAGGTCCGCCGGCAGCTCGACGTAGCTGTCGCGCAGCAGGGCCACGAGGTCGTACTGGCGCGGGCCGAGGAGCGCGTCCTGGAAGTCGATGATCGCCTGCTCGCCCGTGGGCAGCACCATGAGGTTGCGCGACTGGTAGTCGCGGTGGGTGAACCCCTTCGGCTCGGCGTCGAGGGCGCGGGCGATCCCCTCGAACTCGCGATCGACCCGGGCGCGCTCGGCGGGCGAGAGCGCCCTCCCCTTCCACGCCTCGAGCAGCCACTCGCGGAAGTGGTGCAGCTCCCAGAGGTAGAGGTCGTGGTCGAACGCGCGCGTGAACGCCACGCACGGCGCGCGCTCGCGCTCCGCGATCCGCTCGGCGCCCGCGCGGATCGCGGCGAGCTGGTCGATCGCGCGCTCGTAGAGCGGCTCGGGCGGATCCCCGGCGAGGAGGCGGGTCTCGAGCATCTCGTCCCCGAGGTCCTCGAGGACCATCAGCCCGCCGCGGGGGTCGTCGTGGAAGAAGGCGAGGATCTCGGGGACGCGCGCGCCGAGCCGCCGCAGGAACGCCTGGACGTCGACGAACGGGTCGACCGTGGGCGGCCCGCCCTTGGTGATCTCCTCGGGCTTCGCGTCGGGCGGCATCACCATGACGACCTGCGACGTCCGGGCCGCGGCCGCCGCGCCCGGGGCGGTCCCGCGCGGCTCGTACGTCCCCACCCGCCAGTAGCTCCGCATCGAGGCGTGCCCCGCGAGCCGCCGCACCGGCGCGCCCGACGCGTCCCATCCGGTGGCGCGCGCCACCGCGCCCCGCACCCGGGCCTCCGTCTCCACGTCCTTCATCCCTCGATCTCCGCGCGTTGACCCGCCGCGAGCGAATGCCTATAACCCGACGTTCCCGCCGATCTGTCGGCCTTTTTCGGGAGCCCCTCGACCATGAGCACCCACGAGAGCGTCCTCACCGCGATCGGCCACACGCCGCTCGTCCGGCTGCAGAAGCTGGCCGGCCCGGACGACGCGGCGGTGCTCGTCAAGCTGGAGTACCTGAACCCCGGCGGCTCCATCAAGGACCGGATGGCGGTCCACATCCTCGAGAAGGCGGAGCGGGCCGGGCTCCTGCGCCGGGGCGGGACCGTCGTCGAGAACACGAGCGGCAACACCGGCGTGGCGGTCGCGATGTTCGCCGCCGTGCGCGGCTACCGCTGCGTCTTCACGATGCCGGACAAGATGTCGAAGGAGAAGCAGGACGCGCTCAAGGCGTTCGGGGCGCAGGTGATCGTCACCCC